>JBJXFD010000131.1:0-5433 GCA_046153985.1 Saprospiraceae bacterium | reverse complement strand
AACATTTCCTGTTTGGAGAAAGCCTCTTGAAGCCAAATTATTCTCAAATAATCAACACTATTTTTGAAAAAATTTGGCAAATATCTACTTTCACAGTACAGGATTGTTTCATGCAACAACGCCATTTTCAATTGTTCCATTATCTAGAGTGATTGTCAAGCCATAGTCTGCAAATGAACTGCCCATTGCATCGTAGCCATAACCACGCAATACTATTTTTTCATTGGTCTGTTGTATTACTTTCATTTGTTTTGGTGCCATTTGAACATTGTTCTGCCATACGGGGTGGTTTCCGTCAAGATTATAAAGTGTCACTGTGCAACCTTCATCACCACTAATGTTTGGCTCTACTTTCACAGCTCTGCCTGCTCCACCATGAGGTCCAGAAATGAGTTTCCCATTTTCAAAACGTAGATGGTCAGATGATTTGAAAACAAAATTCAAATCAAAATTAATTGGAGAATTAAAAGTTGATTTAAAATCAATAGAAACTCCGATTTCATCAATAAATTCTTGAATAGCGTTTAGTATCTGCTCTTTTAAAAGACCTGCGCTTCTAAAGGTTTCAATTCTTGTGTGTGGTTGATTGTCAATAAAATTAGTTCCACCTGTCACACATATAAACATGTTTCCGTTGTATTGTAATTTAAATTGACTATCCGGTCTATTAATTATTGTTTCATAAATGTCAAAAAATGCTTGTTTTAAAAAGTTCTGGTCAAATCTTTGACTTCCTCCAGGGGTTAGATTAATGTCCGCACCCATTTTGTCAATATTAATTTGAAGCATATATTCACCTTCTTCTTGGCATCTTTCAACTATTTTTTCATAATCGTATAATCGTTCATCATTTACCTCTATTTCAAGTATCTCTACATTTCCTGAGTCACAAAAATCACAAGTGTGATTATCTTGTTCACGCCAATTTTCAATTAGTGCCATAACCTCAAACTCAGTCTTGGATTGAAGTTCGTCAATTTCATCGTCCATCAGTGAATACATATGTCGCATTCCATCACCTTGTAAACAATTACGACACCCAATGTTGTAAGAAATCAATGCCATAGTATGCTGATTTTTGTTGTTTTAAAACCACAGCTAAGGGTTTTTCACTACCCAAAGGTTACAATTTTGAAGCACTTCACTGTAAATATAATACAAGTTTTGATTGATGCACAAAGCTTAATTAAACCACTGAACCGCTACTTTGGAGAGAGGTGTTGTGTGTAGTACTTTTATTTTGCTCTTTCTTCAATTTCATCTAATACTGAAGTTAAGTCTTCATTGATTTGTTTACCATTGAATCTTAAAACGTCAACACCTATTTCATTGAGTCTCTTGTTTATTTCTTTGTCCTTTATTTCATCGTGAAAATCCCGTCCGTCACAGAACACTGCAAGTTTTTTATCTGGGAAGTAAAAATCAGCAGCTGTAATAAGTTGCTCTTGCCCTACCCATATTTCATTTTCTTGCATTCGATAGTAGTTTGGAAAAACTTCACCATTCTTAAAAAAGCACATCTGAATTTCTGGATATAATTTTCTTAAATTCAGTCCTTGAAAAACAAATAATTCGATTGGTGAATCACAACCCCAAATTCTTCTTGGTCTTGTGTCTTGAAACTGCTTAAAATACAAGTCTATCTTAAATTTTCTATACTTTGCATTTATTTGCTTGCTAAAAGTTTTGTTTTCAATTATTTGAACTTCCTTTTTATCAAATATTGGTGAAAGAAAATACATTCCCCAAACAAAGCCGATACAGTCAGTATATCCCTTTTTGGGAGTTTTAGAAAACACTCTATAATTACAAACATATCCATCATACCACCCTTGAAAAGGATTGAAGTCAGAATAAACATACCCCCCTTCTTGACACAGTTTTTCTAAATCAAATTGTTTCATAAGGTTTATGTTCCAAGTATCAATTTTCTTACCTCTCTCCATCGGGACTAATGAAATACTGTATGGTAGTCCATGTAATGTTTTCGCCTTTATTTCTTTCAAAGTATGAAAGTTCATTACAATCTGAATGGCTTGAAATTCTGTAGCTCCTATACTTTGATAATATTCATATTCTTCGGGAAGCGGATTAGTAAATATTATTGTTGATTCTTCACCATATACATTTCCATTTTTTCCAATATGCTCAAATCGTGATTTAGTCAATGGTAGAATTCCATTTAATGTATGGAAGTCTAAATTAAGTAATGGAGGTAATGTAAGGTAATCAGCATCTAAGTTATAGCCAGCTGGAAATTCTTTGTAGAATTTTATGTTTTCTTCCAAATACTTTGGTCTGTTGGCTATCATAGTCGTCGTTTTAGCATTACCCATAACGGTTCGTACTATCCGCGGGCACGGATTTTAAACACTGAAGTTCCTGCGAAGCACTACACTTCAAATTTACTAATTTCCTGCCCTACAAAGCACGAAACCTCTTTTCTAAATTGTAGCCAAACAGTCTTCTTTTTAACACTCCAAATAAGCGTACACCTCCTATCTTACGTCCACTCCCTCAAAAAGTTACACCATTCCCTCAAAAAATCTTCACAAAAAGCATTAACGCAACCTCCAAAACCTTCACTGCCCACTTTTTCCTAAAACTCTCGCAAGGACGGATTAACCCAAATCCTCTGCCATTCATTAATAAGCCGAAATTCCCCTATCTCTGCTTCCGTGTCTTTTTAAAATTCCCCCGAGGATTCCGCCCGTATTTTTCCCGGTAGGCATCAATATGATCATCCTCGATTTGACGTGCCTTTGCTTTTCCAATAATTCCACGAATCAATACCTCGGCGAAGTATCGAACCCAGCCAACGGCCCTGTTGAGGTAATCAACTTGTTCACGCATCCTTTGGGAGGATCCATCTTTGCCAATAGGTTTGTCACTGATGCCATATTTAAATAAATCAGCTTCCTCTTTATCATGGATCGCATAAAGATGATGTTCCTTTTTATTCTTCCGTGAATTGCCATGAAATCCCATGCAAGCAGTCTTTTGTCATTCTATTTCTTCATTCCATCCCGCCTGATTGCTGTACGTTTCGATTGGATACGCCGGCGTATAGTCATATTGCTTGCCCGTTTTCCGTGCGTATGCTTCGGATGGGATATACAGCAATTCTTCGAAGGTGAGGTCTTTAGGCATCTGAGCAGGATCATGCAATACTTTCTCGTACATTTCTTTCCCATTGGCAACGACGCAGCAGCGTGCGTACAAAAAGTTATCTACGGAGAAATAACGATCAGGCGACCAGGCATCTTCCCCAAGATGCAAAGCATACTTCTTAGCGTCGAGTGCATACAATTTTTCTGATAACAGATCGGCAAACTCAAAAATATGCCGAACCGGCCCCTGGGCAAGCCGGGCTTTCGCAGGTTCGGTCACCGCTTCGTCGTCTTCGGCTTTACTCCAGTCGAACAGCGAAATAATTTCCCAGAAATGCGCCTCGCTCAAAGGCGCTTTATTCCTGTCTTGGTGTAATTCCACACTTATTTCTGCTTCAGGGTATTTCTCTTTTAAGTCTTGAATAACAGACTCATTTAGAGATCGGAGTGGTATTTTTATTTCTGTCGTCATATTATTACGTTTGGGAGCGGGCAAGTGAGGGCGTCACTTGAAGTGACACCCTCACTAACCACGTCAATACATCCTTATACGAAGTTACCCTTTTTTTCATAACAACAAGCTGGCCAGCGCTTTTTTAGACAAAGACAAATCCCTTCGTATGGCAAACGCTGTCTAATTGCTCAAAATTATCCGCCAAAACCCCGTATTTTGCCCCATCATTCACCACCAATTCCTAATGCCAGCAACCACCACAAATACCCCCACACGCCTGCACCTCCCCGAAAAGCGCCTGCTCCCCATGCAGCAGGGCGCCTCCGAACTCTCCGGCTGGCTGCGCGACCTCGCCCACCACGGCCTCGCGGGCGCGCAGCAACAAGCCCCGGAGTTTTGGGACGACATCGCCCGCCGCATGGTGGACTCCAAGTTGGGCGGATTGGCGCGTCGCATCCGGCTCATCAAGGGCCTGCTGCGCGAAGACAACTGGCCGGAGCGGGTGCTGGCGGAACTGGCACTGCTGCACTTGGCCGCAGAAGGCTTTCAGCGCTGCGAGGCCCTGCCCGACGGGCTTTGGGCCGACCTGGTGCAGTTTGCGGGACTGAACCTGAAAAAAGAGGAGGTGTTGCAAACCGGGCCGGTGCTGGACGACTGCTGGCAGGTGCTGGGCCACACGGAAGGCGAAGAGGAAAAACTGCGCTACCGCCGAACCTGGCTGGTGGGGGAACGCCACGGGCGCTTTGCCCTTTTTCTCGAATTTGCCTGGGGCCGCAACGATTTTGAACACCACTGGCTGACCGGACAGGTGCTGGAAGGCGAAATGGCCTACTACCCTTCCGCTTATCCCCTGCGCGCTTTGCCGAAAGGCGAAATTGTCGTTGCCGAAGAACGGCCATTCGAGGGAACGGGCCTGGCAGATGTGCCCGCGCTGCTGGCGGAATACGACCGCGCTTTGGCCGCCAATCCCTGGCTGCACGGGCTGCCTGCGCTGCTGGAATCCGTTGTGCCGGGGGTGGAGCAGGACGCATTTTACCTCACAGATACGCTGGGGAATCGCCTGCCGGTCGTTTGCGCGCCGGAAGTCGGGTGGAAACTTGTGGCGATCAGCGCCGGTCGCCCGATTCGGGTGTTTGGGGAGTGGGATGGGGTGGCGTTGCGTTGTTAATTTTTACCACATAGTTTTTTTATTTTTCACCACAATAGATCACATAGGGGTTTTCACAATAGGACACATAGGAGTGTTGGCATATTTGGGAGAATTGTCCTTATACTATCTGTTTTTGCCGTAACTTGCAGCGGCATAGTGTACACAGCCCTATGTGATCTATGTGAAAACAACTATGTGCCCTATTGTGGTAAAAAAAACTACTGTGGTAAAAAAACAAACATCATGAGTGAATTCAAGCAAGTCGTAAAAGAAGGCGCTGAAAAAGTGGTGAGCAAAACCAAGCGCGCCTTGAAGATTTTTCTGGCCCTGGTTGTTGTTGGAGGCGGATTATTCCTGTGGGGATGCACCTGGACGTACAGCGACGGCGTTCGCTCGGGCTATCTGATGAAAGCCTCTTACAAGGGCGTTGTGTTCAAAACCTTCGAAGGGCAATTGAACCTCGCGCAGGCGCAATACGGCGCGCCGCCTTTGATTTGGGAGTTTTCCGCAAAAAACAGGGAGGTCTACGACCAATTGTTGAAGCTGGAAGGCAAACAGGTAAGCCTGCACTACCGGGAACCTTACAAAGTGATGCCCTGGCAGGGAAAAACCGGCTATATCGTAACCAAGGCGGAATTGTCCGGAGGCCCGGCCAACTGATCGAAATCCCCTGATCGTTTATGAATCGGGAGTTTCTGGCGCACCTGTTTTTTCTGATT
>JBJXFD010000444.1:0-13308 GCA_046153985.1 Saprospiraceae bacterium | reverse complement strand
AATTGTAATCAGAAAAAGCGTGGTAAAAAATGCCTTCATAGTCAACTGTTTTTTTAACCCTGTTTGTGCTTTTTTGCGAACAGGCTAAACTAAGGTACAATCAATATTGGACAATCACCTTTCGGGTAATGTTAAAATCCTGAGTTTTTATCGAAAGCCAGTAAACGCCCGCGCTCAGGCGTTCCAGCATGATTGTTTTTTGCAGTTTTCCGCTTTGGAAACCAACCGTCTCGGTGTAAACGATTTGCCCAAGGGCATCAAATATTTTTAATTCGGCCAACGGCGCCGGCGTTGCTTCCATATCCAGCGTAAATAGGCCGCTGTTGGGGTTGGGATAGAGGTTCAAAAACACATTCCGGGTCACTTCTCCGGCATTGACGATGAGGATATTTACCACCTTGGTGAGGGTATCCGAGCCGCATTCGTTGGTTGCAATCAATTGCACCGGATAATCCCCGCTTGCCGTGTACGTATGCACTGGTTCGCTTGCTGTGCTCGTTTCACCATCTCCAAAATCCCAAGCATACGTGGCTGCATTCTGAGAGATGTTTGCAAAACTCACGGTTGCTTCGTCTTGCGTTGCATCAAAAGCCGCTTCCGGCCCTGCCATCACGGATACAATGTTCATTTGGGTTTGGGCGGCGCTTCCGGCGCTGTTGTAGCTGATAATTGTAGCGTTGTAACTGCCCGGCCCGGCATAAACCACAACCGGATTTTGTTCGCTCGACGCGGATGGGGTTCCTCCCGGGAAGGTCCACTGCACGCTGTCTGTATTGACCGATTCGTTGGAAAATTGCACGGTCAAAGGCGCGCAGCCTTCTTCGTTTTCATAGCTGAAACCAGCCACGGGGAGGTTGCTGTCTACTGTAATTGTAATTGCTGAGGTATCGCTTCCGCATTCATTGCTAATAACCAGGATCACCGTATAGACACCTTCTTCTTCATAAATGTGGCCTGGAGCAAACAGGTCACTGGTATTTTCATCGCCAAAATCCCAGAAATAGCTGCTTCCGCCGCTTGAATTATTTTCAAGTGCAAGGTTGAATCCGTTCACCGACGTCGTAAATATGGCAGCAGGCCCGCCTGTAATCACTACAGCGCTGTTCTGATCAATGGTATCCGCTCCGGCGGCGTTGGTTATGATGAGTTGCACGGAATAGATACCCGAAATCGGATATGATACGATCGGATCAGGCAAGTTGGAACTCGCTGGTTCGCCGCCTTCAAACGTCCAGGCATAAGCCAAGCCGGGGCCTTGTGGCGCTGCATTGAATTGCACGCTCAGCCCTTCGCAGCCTTCGTTTTCGTTTTGTTCCCAGGCAGCTACCGGAGGCAGCAAAATTGTAATTTCTTGAGTGGCCGTATCGCTGCCGCAGGCATTGTTTGCGATGAGGGTGACGGTGTAAGTTCCGTCGGCTTCGTAGTTGTGCGCGGGGTTCGCCGCTTCGCTGGTTGCGCCGTCGCCGAAATCCCAATGGAAACTGCTTGCCGCAACGGAGGCATTGTCGAACTGCACGGCTGCTTGTCCCAATACACCATTTGCCGCAAAGGCAGCCAACGGATTTGGACCAACCACAATAGCATCATCCTGATCAATGGTGTCCGCTCCGGCGGCATTGGTCACAATGAGTTGCACGGAGTAAGTACCCGAAATCGGGTATGAAACGGTAGGGTCGGGCAGGTCGGAACTCGCCGGTTCGCCGCCTTCAAACGTCCAGGCGTAGGTCAGTCCGGTGCCTTGCGGCGCTGCATTGAATTGCACGCTCAGCCCTTCGCAGCCTTCGCTTGCGTTTTGTTCCCAGCTCGCCGTGGGGGGCAGCAGGATGGTAATTTCTTGAGTGGAAGTGTCGCTGCCGCAAGCATTAGTTGCGATGAGGGTGACAATGTACGTGCCGTCGGCTTCGTAGTTGTGGGCAGGGTTTGCAGCTTCGCTCGTTGCGCCGTCGCCAAAATCCCAATGAAAACTGCTTGCCGCAATGGAGGCATTGTCGAACTGCACGTCGGCTTGTCCCAACGCACCATTTGCCGCAAAGGCAGCCAACGGATTTGGGCTAACCACAATGGCGTTATCCTGGATGATGGTATCGGCTCCGGCGGCGTTGGTCACGATGAGTTGCACAGAGTAAATACCCGGAATCTGGTATGATACGGTTGGATCGGCCAAATCAGAACTGGCCGGTTCGCCGCCTTCAAACGTCCAGGCGTAGGTCAGCCCGGGGCCTTGTGGCGCTGCGTTGAATTGCACGGTTACTCCTTCACAGCCTTCACCTAAGTTTTGTTCCCAGCTTGCCGTAGGAGGCAGCAGGATGGTGATTTCATGTGTGGCTGTGTCGCTACCGCAGGCATTGGTTGCGATGAGGGTGATGGTGTAGGTTCCGTCGGCTTCGTAGTTGTGGGCAGGGTTCGCAGCTTCGCTGGTTGCGCCGTCGCCAAAATCCCAATGGAAACTGCTTGCCGCAATGGATGCATTGTCGAACTGCACCGCTGCTTGCCCCAGTATCGTATTTGCCGAAAAGGCAGCTAACGGATTTGAGCCAACTACAATGGCATCATCTTGTATAATGGTATCCGCTCCGGCGGCATTGGTCACGATAAGTTGCACGGAGTAAGTACCCGAAATCGGAAATAAAACGGTCTGATCAGGCAGGCTGGAGCTCGCCGGTTCGCCACCTTCAAACGTCCAGGCGTAGGTCAGTCCGGTGCCTTGTGGCGCTGCGTTGAATTGTACGCTCAGCCCTTCGCAGCCTTCGTTTCCGTTTTGTTCCCAGCTTGCCGTAGGAGGCAGCAGGATGGTAATTTCCTGTGTAGCCGTGTCGCTACCGCAGGCATTGGTTGCGATGAGGGTGACCATGTACGTGCCATCGGCTTCGTAGGTGTGGGAGGTGTCGGCTGCTTCGCTGGTTGCACCGTCGCCAAAATCCCAATGAAAGCTGCTTGCCGCAATGGATGCATTGTCGAACTGCACGGCTGCTTGTCCCAATACTGTATTTGCCGCAAAGGCAGCCATCGGATTTGGGCCAATCACAATGGCGTCGTCCTGGATGATGGTATCTGAACCGGCGGCATTGGTCACGATGAGTTGCACGGGGTAAGTCCCGGATGCGGCGTATAAAATAGTCGGATCAGGCAAGTCGGAACTCGCCGGTTCACCGCCCTCAAACGTCCAGGCATAAGTCAAGCCGGAGCCTTGTGGCGCTGCGTTGAATTGTACGCTCAATCCTTCGCAGCCTTCGCCTAAGTTTTGTTCCCAGCTTGCCGTAGGAGGCAGCAGGATGGTAATTTCTTGTGTAGCGGTGTCGCTACCGCAGGCATTGGTTCCGATGAGGGTGACGGTGTAGGCGCCGTCAGCTTCGTAAGTATGCGAAGTGTCGGCTGCTTCGCTGGTTGCGCCGTCGCCAAAATCCCAGAGGTAGCTGGTTGCGCCAGTTGTTGCATTGGTGAACTGCACGAATGGGTTACCTATTGGGTTCAATGCAGTAAAAGCAGTGGTCGGCACACCATTAACCACAACGTAGTCTGTGAGCTGGGTCGAATTTTGGAAACTGCCGTTGCTGACGGTAAGGCTCACATTGTAGGCGCCTGGTTCATGGTAAGTCACCGTTGGGTTTTGATCGGTGGAAGTGGCCGGCATACCGCCTTCAAAAGTCCACATCCAGCTGGTGACGTTCCCGGTTGACTCGTTATTGAAGGTCACGGTCAGCGGCGCGCAGCCTTGCTGTGGCGTTGCCGAAAAGGCGGCTGAAATTGGCGAAGTGACCGTGACGCTGATTTCTTTCACGGACTGCCCGCATGGGTTGGTCGCGGTAAGGCGGATGGTATAAGTTCCGGGCTGCGCGTAAACGTGTGCAGGGGAAGTAGCCGTGCTGTTCGGCGTGCCATCGCCAAAATTCCAGACATAGTTGGTTGCATTGGCTGAAAGGTTGGTCGTTTGGACGTTAAGGTTGTTGACGACCGTTGAAAAATTGGCAGTTGGGCCGCCTGACACGGTGATGTAGCCGGCTTTTATAATGGTGGCTGAACCTCCCAGATTGGTCGCTTCAAGCGAAACATTGTAAACGCCCGGTGTATTGTAGGTTATGACAGGATTCGTATTCGTTGAAAACTCCGGAGTGCCACCCGGGAAAGTCCAGAAATAATTGGTGACCACGCCTGGTGTCTGGTTGGTATACTGCACCGTAAGGGGGGCGCAACCCGAAGTGACATTGGAGGTAAAATTGGGTGCAGGTGGTTGCGGCGCAGCGCAGGAACTACTGACCCGGATGTTGTCAATGTACATGTTGTTGCCGTGTCCCGTTTGGTTTTCGATCCGGATGCGCACCTGCGACTGGCCGCTAAAAGCGGAAAGGTCAATCAGCAGGCATCCTGAACCAAAATTTGTACCAAAACACCAGTCGCTATTCGTAGCCGGCAAAAAGGACGTTTGTGAATCGGTCGCTGTCGCAAAATTACCGCCGCCGGTTTCCTGCCCCTGAAAAACAACGTTGGGGTAAGTGAGGCCGCCGTTCGTAGACACCGAAACGATGAGTTTGTCGCTGCGCGAAGCATTGAAGCGGCGGTAGGCGTAGTCAATTTCAAGCATGACTTCCGATTCGGAACTCAGGTCAAGGGGGACGGAGACCAATCCATCTTTTTGATTGAGGGCCGTATAACTGAAATTGTTGAGCGACATGGCTTTTTTGCCGTATTGCGCGCCGCCGATGGTGACCCATTCCCAGGTAATTCCGTTGTCGGGATTGATGATTTCCCAGGGGCCGGGATTGGCTTCAAATGTTTCGTAAATCAAATATTTGGTGCCGCCATCGTCTACCTGGATATTCACATTTGCGACATCCGTTCCCTCGTTGTTGGTGGCAATTAAGGTTGCGGTATAATTGCCAGGGTTGTTGTATTTGACCGTTGGGTGCTGTTCGCCCGAAATGGAAGGGGTAGCGCCCGGCATGTTCCAGGTCCAGGAAGTCGGCGCGTTAGCGCTGTTGTCAATCAGCGGTACAACGCTGCCCGCACAAACATGGACAGCCGGCGCCGAAATTGAAGCAATAGGCGGCCCCCCTGACCCGGTGCAAGTGGAGAAACATCCGCCTCCAAACGCCAGGTCGTTGACCAAACTATTGATGTCGCTTATCGAAAGGGACGACCAGGACGCAGAGGAATTAACGGAAGGCGCCATGATGGTATTGGAGCCTTCTGCATCGTGGTCGGCGCCGAAGTTGTGGCCAAGCTCATGCGCCTGCAAGACCCGGAGAAAAGCGGCGTTGCTGGAAAACAACTGACAGGCATTGTAGCGAAGTTCGGAGCAAAGTCCGGCAAGCCAGGCCACACCAATGGTGGAGCCGATAAAATCGCGGTTGGTCCAAAGCGTTGCCACGTCGAAGGGAACGCCGAAATTGCCCGCATTGCCCCAGTTTCTGAAACTTATTAAAAGTATTTCCGCATCGGTAGACGAAGACCAGGGATTGCCGCCGGAGGTTGTCACGATGAATTGGGTCACCACTTCAAAGCGGATTTCATCCGCAAATTCGGTATCGTAGTTGGTTTGTACGTTGTTCAGCACGCCGAGCATAAAATCCTGAACCCCAAAAGCGGAACCGAAAACCTGGAACATGGAAAAATCGGAAGCTAAAGCAATTTCTACCGTATAGCAGTTGCCAAACATTTTTTCTTCGCTGTGTTCGGAATGTTCCAATGCTGCTTTGCGGTGTTCGGTCTGCGTCCATCCGCAACGGCTTTCAGGGTGTGGCCGCACGTCGAGGGTGCGGTAGACGACGTAGTAGTTCTCTGGTAAATCCGCCTTAAATCGCTTTGCCGGCTCGATGAAAAAGGTCAGTTCGCCCATTTCCACATACCCAAAAATGAAGTTTTGGCTGAGGGTCATGCGCACGTCGTTTTCGGCCTGCCCGGCGGCATAACCGCCATAGGTTATGTTTTCTCCTTTTGGCAGAATTTGAACGCCGTTTTCTGTTAAAACCTGGAGTTGATAATCCGCAGATCGGATATCGTCAGGGTGCAGGGAAACGGGCCAATCGTACATGTCGCCGAGTTGCAGCCGCAAGTTAGCGCTGACGGGCTGACTGCTTGCAAAAGCCTGCAAAGCAGCTGCGTCCAATTCAAAAACGCGCCAGTTGGTGAATTCCCGTTCGAATTCGGTCGAAGTAATGCCCGTGATCTCTTTGCCCGCAAAAATTGCTTGCTGCGCAGATAACAGTTGGATAGAAAGGCCCAAAAAGAGCAAGGACAGCGTAAAACGAATCGCCATTTTTTTGAAGGTATTAGTCGCTAAATGAAAACTTTAAAATCACAAAAGGGGGCGATCTGGCTGTCTGGGGAAAGGGGGCGCGCAAATTTTTGAAATATAGTTTCGAAGCGCGAATATAAAAATTTGGACAACGTTTTTAGGTAAAATACGTTCCTGTTGACCAACAGGATGCATTTCTGTCAAGGAACTTACACTTTCTTAACCGCATTCCGCAACAGCGGCTATCTTTGCGAAAAAACAAGTTGCTATGAAAAAGATCATTCAATTGTCTTTATTAGTAATGGTGGTCGTTTTGGCCGCTCAGGATCAGGCATTTGCGCAAAAAAAGAAAAAAAGCGACAAGGACAATGCCGAGTATTTTGACGAAAGTGGTGATTTTATGAGCCGGGTTTGGTTTGGCGGCGGCTTCAATTTAGGTTTTGCAGGCAATAACTTTGAAAGCCTGTTTCAGATCGGCATTTCGCCGATGGCGGGGTATAAAATCACGGATAATTTTTCTATTGGTCCCCGCCTCACCCTTCAATACGAGAGCTACCGGGTAGATGTGGGCAATGGCGTTGCTAAAGCCAATCCCCTGACATTTGGCGGAGGTGTTTTTAGCCGTTATAAAATTATTCCGGCCCTGTTTGCGCATGTGGAATACGAACTGGCTTCTGAAGTTTTCTATACGGGGGTCAGTGGCAATAAGGTGGAATCCATTCGCGTTCAGCAGAATAACTTCTACGTGGGGCTTGGCTACACCAGCTCCGGCAGCTTGCTGGGGTATGAAATTTCGCTCCTGTACAATGTCAATGCCCCGGAAAACAGCATCCAGCAGCCTATTGATATCCGTTTTGGGGTCAATTATAATTTTTGATTGTACCGCTGAACTCCGATGCAGCGGAATTACCTTGTACTGCTGAACTCCGATTCAGTGGTGCGAGGTATAAATGATAAACCAAGTTAAGTGAACGAGCCGCCGAACTGGAGTTCGGCGGTACTTCACAACCGCACAGCCATATCATGAAACTCAAACTCCTGTTTCTCCTCCTCGGCCCTGTGGCTTTTGTTGTTTTGTTGAATATCCCGGCGCCTTCCATGTTCACCCCGGAAGCCTGGCGGGTGATGGCCATGACGGTCTGGATGCTCACCTGGTGGATTACCGAAGCGACGGCTCTGGCGGTCACGGCCTTGCTGCCTTTAATTTGCCTGCCGTTGTTGGGCATCAAGGATTTGAACTTAGAAGCGGCGGCGAAGCCTTACGGCGACCCCATTGTTTTTTTGTTCATGGGCGGGTTCATGATTGCTTTGGCGATGGAGAAATGGGGGTTGCACAAACGCGTTGCGCTCAACATTGTGCGCCTGACCGGCACGAACGCCAACGGCATTATTTTGGGGTTTATGCTGGCTACGGCTTTCATCAGCATGTGGATCAGCAATACGGCCACCACGGTGATGATGTTGCCCATCGCGCTGTCGGTCATCAACCTGCTGACTGCTGAAGAGCACGGCTATGCGCCGGAGCAGACCCGCAATTTTGCCGTGTGCATGATGCTTGCCATTGCCTATTCCGCCACCCTCGGCGGCATGGCCACGATTGTCGGCACCCCGCCGAACCTCGTATTTACAGCCTATATGCAAAAAGCATTCGGCTACGAAGTCAGCTTTGCGCAATGGATGATTTTTTCATTTCCCATCGCCTTGTTTTTGATTCTGGCGGGTTATGTGATCATGGTCAAACTCATTTTTCCCAACCGCCTCGGCAAATTCCACAATGCTGCTGCGATCATCAACCACGAAGTGGATGCGCTTGGGCCTATGTCGCAGGAAGAAAAACGCACCTTAGTGGTGTTTGTCCTCACGGCCCTGGCCTGGATGTTCCGCGCATTCCTCAGCAAACTGCTTCCCGGGCTGTCTGATGCGGGCATTGCGCTGATGGCAGCCGTGGCGCTGTTCGTCATCCCGCTTGGCCGCAAGGGCCTCACGGTGCTGGTTTGGAACGATACGCAAAAACTACCCTGGGGCATCCTGCTGCTGTTTGGCGGGGGCCTGAGCTTAGCCAATGCCTTGGAATTCACCGGCATCATCAACCTCGTCGGCCAGCAATTTGCCGGGGTGAGCGATTACAGCTTTTGGGTGATGCTGGCCTTGGCTGCGGTCACGGTTTTCATCTCGGAAGTGATGTCGAATGTGGCGCTTGTCACGATTTTGCTGCCCGTCATCGGCGGCATTGCCGTTGGCGCGGGCATGGATCCGCTCGTCCTCTGCATCCCGGTGACGCTGGCAGCCAGTTGCGGCTTCATGCTCCCGATGGCCACCCCGCCCAACGCCATTGCGTTTGCCAGCGGCCACCTGAAAATGGGCGACATGGTGAAAGCCGGCTGGTGGTTGGATGTGGTTTCAATTTTTGTGGTGGCGATTGCGGCGAAGTTGTTTTTGCCGCTGGTGTTTTGAGGGGGGGGCCGCATAGTTTTTTTACCACAACTTGTCCCGCATAAAGCGGGATAGTTCACAATAGGGGTTTTCACAACTTGTCCCGACTCGGCGGGGTAGGGCACATAGAGGGCACGACTTGTCAGATTTGGCGAGATATGGGACATTGGGGACATGGAGGACATGAGAGGTAGCAACATTGTCCTTAGCCTAAGCTTTGTTGGTTTGTCATTCCCGGCAGGGAATCTGCGAAATAGCGACGGTTTATCATTTGGAGTTAGCTTCTTCGAACAGGATTATTAAACGCTTGTTCGGGTTTCCCAACAAGCTCTAAGCATAACAGGGAAATTTTCTTTATATTTGTCAATATCATACTATCATTTAATATGAAATTCTATACTAATGCCTACACAATCCTCTTTCGACATAACGCTCGAAATTTCTTCTGATCAATTGTTCCAGGTGCTGCGCCAACTGCCTGCGGAGGAAAAACTGCGCATCGCGGAATGGCTGAAAACGGAAGCAGAAGCAGAAAAACCGGTTTTGAAAAAAGTGTCCTTTACGGTTTTGAAAACGGAGGGGAAGTTTTATAGATTTGATCGGGAAGAGGGGAATGAGCGGTAGCAGTGGTTTGATTTTATAGATTTTGTTGAACTCCATAATGCCTGAGAATTATGTCGGAATTAGCTTTGAAGCGGATTGCTGCAAATAAAAAAACGAAAGCCACTTCACTTAACCTTGCCCATTGCGATTTAACTGCACTCCCCTCAACACTGGGAGATTGCGTTTGGCTAAAGGACTTGCGATTATCAGAAAATAAGCGATTGAGCGATTTGTCTCCCTTATCGGGGTTGTCAAATTTGCAATTGCTTGATTGTTCGTCTACTCAAGTCAGCGATCTTTCTGCCCTATCGGGGTTGTCAAATTTACAAGAACTTTCGTGCGCTATGACGCAAGTAATAGACTTATCGCCGTTATCCGGCCTATACAATATGGAACACTTTTGGTGCTCCGCCACAGAAGTGAGCGACCTATCACCATTGTCTGGTTTGTATAACTTGAAAGTAATTTTATGCGATTTCACTCAAGTGAGCGACCTGTCGCCATTGTCTGGTTTGTACAACTTGCAAGCACTTATGTGCGATTCCACACAAGTGAGCGACCTGTCACCACTTTTGCCTTTAATAAGAAAAAATATAGCCATTTTAGTCAACAATTGTCCCCTTATTAACCCACCTGTTGAAATTGCTAAACAAGGCACTGAAGCCATCCTCAAATGGTTTGGTTCCTCCGAAAAACGTCCAATTTTGGAGGCTAAAGTGATGTTTATCGGCGATAGCGGTTATGGCAAAACTCATCTCATCGAAATGCTTAAGAATGGGAGCATCAAACGGGACATCACTACTACGCTGGGCATTGAACGAAGCAGATTAGAAGATGCTGCCTCGCCCCAAGGCCCCGTACGACTCAATGTTTGGGATTTGGGCGGACAGGAATTCATGCGCAGCACCCACCAGTTTTTTTTTACGACCCGGACACTTTACGTGTTGGTGACTGATGCACGACAGGGAGAACGGCGTGAAGATTTGCGGCATTGGCTCAATTTAGTCAAAGAATTAGGGGAAAACGCGCCAGTGCTGATTGTCATCAATAAAATTGACGAAAACGACCACGATATTGACCGTGAACGACTCGACCGCGAATACGACAACATTGTTGGCTATGTTAGAACTTGTGTGATTAACAAAAATAAAAAAGGAATCCAACCTATAGATACCATCAGGGATTTGAAAATGGCCATTGACCAGGCTGTTACTAACGAACAACGCATGCCGGGTGTGTTTATGCTCCAGCGTCCTGAATGGTTTACGGTGAAAGATGCGCTTGAAAGCGATGAACGGCCTTACATTACCATTGAAGATTACCGACGATTAGAGCAAATATCTGCTTTGCCTGTGGATGAACAGGATTTCGGGCTGCGACAGATGGCATTTATCGGCACGGTGGTGAGTTACCATACTGACCCCCGGCTCGCTGATACCCATGTTATTGACCCCAAATGGATTATGGATGGCATTTACGCTCTGCTCAATGATCCTACAATAAAAGAAGAACAAAAAGGCAGGTTCAATTTTGCTGATATGCGCCGCATTCTGTCCAAGCAGGACTATCCGGATAGCAAACTTCCTTTTTTGACCGATTTGATGCGCAAATTCAGGCTTTGCTACCCTTTGCGTGGTAGTCGGGATACTTTTTTGCTACCCGATCTTTTTTCAGACGCCGAACCTGAAGGCGTTTGGCTCGAAGTGCAAACGCTCCGTTTTCGCTTCAATTACGATACCTACCCGCCTGATGCATTTATGGCGCAATTCATTGCCGCCAAATACGAATCCATTGATGATGAAAAACGCTGGCGGAGTGGAGTTGTCATCAGTGATGGTCAATGCAGAGCAGTGGTGCGCCGGAGCTTCAAATACGAACATATCGAAATCGAAGTCGCCGGGCCGGAACGGCAAAGGCGCGGCTATCTGCATGCCATCCGGGAAGTTTTCTACGAATTGCATCACCCTTTTGGAACACTGAATGTGTTAGAAGAACTGCCGTGGAAGGACGAATGGCTCGATTTCAGAGACCTGCTCAAAGCCGAGGCAGATGGTGATTCTACCTACCGCATCAAAGGAGGTGAGCGGGCCAACCTGTCCGAGTTACTAGATGGTTATGCGGTTGAGCAAGACCGGGAGATTATTTTGAGGGCTTTGCGTAAATTTGAAATGCGAGTAGATAAACAAATGGATCGGCTTGAAACCCTGAGCCGCGAACAATTGAAGTTTTTGAAAAAAATTGGCGCCAGCCAGACAGATTTTCTGGCTTTGAAGGATCAAATCGAACAATTGAATTCAATTCTTAAAGCTGCCTTAGAAACTGAAATCAAAGCGATCCCTGAACCGCATACAGAACAGGAAAAAGAATCTGCGGGTAAGCGGTTGTTGGCTTGGGCACAGGAGAATGCTGAGGGTATCTTTTTGAATGTGACAGCTTCGGCATATTGGGATTTGGTGAAGTATTTGGTAGTAGAAATGGTTAAGGGGTGAAACGCTTGAATATGGGAAAAGAAAACCTTATTTGAGTCAAATCCATAATCCCTTGAAAAGCCCGGAGCGCTTTTGCAGATTCCCTGCCGGGAATGACAAAACGATGATGGGTTATGCACAGCATACTTTCTGCGGTAGCGACCATGATGCTGAATGAACAGCCAACGCTCGGCGGTACTGGGAATGACCATAAAAAACAACATATCGGAATAACCATCGCGAGTTTCCCCAAAGCGCCGCCGCCGCCATCCCCCAAAATTCCCCCAAACGACCCTCCCCTCGCTCCTTGTTGGCCCGCATTTTCAAATCCTCAAATTTTCAAATCTTCAAATTCCCTTCAAATTTTTCTACCTTTGCCCCATGCAACTGTCGGCCAGAGAATTAGCAGCACTATTAAACGGCGTGGTAGAGGGAGACCCGGAAATTCAGGTCAGCCGCCCATCCAAGATTGAAGAAGGAGGTGTGGGAACCATCACCTTCCTTGGTAATCCGAAGTATGAAGAATACGCCTACACCACTACGGCTTCCATTATTTTAGTCCACCAGGCATTCCAACCGAAAAAGCCCGTTGGGGCCACCATGATTCGGGTAGCCGACGTTTACCTTGCCGTTGGCGTATTGCTCAGCAATTTCGGTGGCAACAACTCGGCGCCCAGCGGCATTTCCCCGCAAGCGCTGGTACACGATGGCGTGCAACTGGGGGAAGGCGTTTCCGTCGGCCCGTTCAGCATTGTGGAAGAAGGTGCGGAAATTGGCGAAAACAGCTACCTCTGCGCTCAGGTCTACATTGGCAAAAATGTTAAAATCGGGCGCCATGCATACATCTACCCCGGGGTGCGCATCATGCACGAATGCATCATCGGCGACCACTGCATCATCCACCCCAATGTGGTCATCGGCGCCGACGGGTTTGGGTTTGCGCCGCAACCCGACGGCACCTACAAAAAAATTGCCCAGGTGGGAAATGTGCTGATTGAAGACCACGTGGAAATCGGCGCCAATACAACGATTGACCGCGCTACCATGGGGTCAACTATTATTCGGCGGGGCGTAAAATTGGACAACCTGATCCAGATCGGGCACAATGTGGAAATCGGAGAAAATACCGTGATTGCCGCCCAGACGGGCATTGCGGGCAGCACAAAAATTGGCAAATCCTGCCGCATTGGCGGGCAAGTGGGCATTGGCGGGCACCTGACCATCGCCGACGGCACCCAAATGCAGGGGCAAAGCGGCGTTACCGGCTCTATCAAAGAACCGGGGACGGCCATTTCCGGCTATCCGGCCATTCGCCACAGCGAGTACATGCGGGCTTTTGTTTTTTTTAGAAAATTGCCCAACCTCGTCAAGCGATTGGAGCAAATTGAGAAATGGATCAACCCTGAAGGGAAGCGTATACCCGATCAATAGACTTGTTGCGACGGGTCAGGTATTTTCAAGACTTGAAATTTCTCAAATCTATTCCCGGATCAATAACATATCTTTGCAGCAATTTTTTTCGAGCGACAATATTTTTATTGAATATGAAGCAGCGTACGATCAAACAACCGG
>JBJXFD010000111.1:0-9660 GCA_046153985.1 Saprospiraceae bacterium | reverse complement strand
ACGGCCTGTCCGACCGTTTGGATCTTTTCAGCCTGTTCGTCGGGAATGGAAATATCGAACTCTTTCTCAAATTCCATAATCAGTTCTACCGTGTCGAGCGAGTCAGCGCCGAGGTCATTGGTGAAGCTGGCTTCAGAAGTTACTTCCGATTCGTCAACGCCCAATTTGTCAACGATGATTTTACTTACTCTTTCTGCAATGTTAGACATGGTCTAATCCGCTTTATAGGTTTACGAAATGATGGTGCAAAGTAAAACAGAAGTCAACGGATTAACAAAGTTTTGTGCAGCAAAATATTTTATAAGGTTCGCTAAGGCATGTAAGTACGCATTTCCGGCGTTCCTTTGCGGTAATATTTTCCATTATTCACTCATTATACTGACTTATGCGTGTCGTTATCCAACGGGTTTCGGGAGCTTCTGTAGTCATTGATCAGCAAGAAAAGGCGCGGATCGGCTCCGGTTTGCTCATTTTAACAGGGATAGAAGAGGCTGACACCGGCGAAGACATCGAATGGCTTTGCAAAAAAATCATCCAGTTGCGAATTTTTAATGACGAAGCCGGCGTCATGAACCTTTCAATCGCAGATATTGGCGGCGCGCTGCTGGTGGTGAGCCAGTTTACGCTCCATGCAAGCACCAAAAAAGGCAATCGCCCTTCTTACATCCGGGCTGCGCGCCCCGAAACGGCAATTCCAAGGTACGAACAGTTTATCGCGTGTTTGCGTGAAACTTCTGGTCTGGACGTACAAACGGGTGAGTTTGGCGCCGACATGAAAGTCAGCCTGCTCAACGATGGCCCCGTGACCATCCTGATAGATTCAAAAAATAGAGACTACTAAGCCATGACCATCCTCGAAGCGCAACAAACCGTTGATCACTGGATCAACACCATCGGCATCCGGTATTACAGCGAATTGACCAATATGGCCATCCTGACCGAAGAAGTGGGCGAAGTCGCCCGCCTGATGTCCCGCCTCTATGGCGAACAATCGTTTAAAACGGAAGCTGCCGCCGCAACAGCCCACGAAGACCTCGCCGACGAAATGGCCGATGTGCTTTTTGTGCTCATCTGTCTGGCCAATCAAACCGGCGTGGATCTCACAACGGCGATGGAAAAAAATCTGGCCAAAAAAACGCTGCGGGATGCCGAACGCCATCAAAACAATGAAAAGCTGAAATAATGACGACCTGCCCGTCCTGCAACAGCCTGTCAACCCGAAAGTGGCAGAACTGATCGCCGATTGGTTGAAAAACCAAGTATCGTCTTTATGAAATGAACACAGGCTTGAAACACCACCACATTTTCGCTAAACCGAACAAATGATGATCAAGTTCTATCCTGCTTTTTTGTTGCTGTTGCTGGGATTCCATTGCAACGCCCAAAAAGAGGCTTTCCGCAAATTGATGGCCGATTTTGACGAAGGCTACGCTGACCTCAACGTCCCGGCGCCAAATTTTGACTTCAAAGCAGAAATCCAGGCCATTGGCGACTTGGTTCATATAAACAAGCAATTGGCCTTTTTTGAAGACATGAAAGCCCGGCTGGCGCGGGTGAACCGCATAAAGCTAAAGGCGCCAAACCGCCTCCATTACGACCACCTCGATTTTGAGATCCGCATGAAGCTCGATCGCTTAGCGTGGGAAAAAGCCTGGCGCACCCAACGGCCCGAGCCCCTGCCCGGCGACGGCCTCAGTCAGTTGCCCCCCGGGCGTTACCAATACCGCATTCGCTTCTACACCGGTGTTGACATCACCCCGGAAGCGCTTTTTGCTTTTGGCGAACAGGAAGTGGCCAGGGTGAAATCGGAAATCAAACGCCTGCAAGCGCAGTTGGGCTACGCTGCCGACAGCGCAGGATTTTACAGCTACCTCCAATCCGATACCTTTTACCTTACGGACAAAGCAGAAATTTTGAGCCGCTACGAAGCCATGAACGCCACTGTGCATAAAAATCTCGGAAAGTTGTTCACAGACACAAAAGTTTCCGACATCACTTTCATGGAATGGCCCAACGCCGGGCCTTTCACGCCGCCAGGGTATTACAGTCCGGCAGCAGACAATCCTTCTGGCGCGCCGGTTTTCCACTTTAATTTCCACGATGGCCGCCACAACCGGCGGGCCATGGACTGGCTATTTATGCACGAAGCCATTCCGGGGCACCATTATCAGTGGTGGTTGCGCGAACAATTGCCGGATCAACCGGCTTTCAAACGCCATTTTTACTACCCGGGCCATTTCGAGGGCTGGGCGGCGTATGTGGAATACCTCGGAAAAGACGTCGGCCTTTACAACGACGGCTGGTCAGAACTCGGCAAGTGGGAATGGGACCTCGTGCGCTCTACCCGCATCCTGATTGATGTGGGCATCCACCATTTCGGCTGGACAAAAGAACAGGCCATCGCCTGCTGGAAAAAACACATCTCCGGTCAGGATGCCATCGCCGAACGCGAGGTGGTGCGTTGTACCAACTGGCCGGCGCAAGCCCTCAGCTATAAAGTGGGCGCCTGGAAAATTGAGCAGATGATTGCCATGCTGAAAAAGAAATACCCGAAGCAGTTTTCGTTACCGGCTTTCCATCGTGCTTATTTGATGACGGGGCAGGTGCCTGTGGAGGCGGTGGAACGAAACATTGAAGAAATACTTTTTGGTAATTAGTCCTTTCGTTTTGTCATCCCTCCTTCCATTCTCCGATTATTTCCCTGCCTTTACCGATTTTTCAAAAAAACGTGTTAACATTGGCCGGTATTGGGTAATTGTTATTGGTTACAGGTTATTAGTTATTGGTATAATGGGCGGATTGACTGGAGATTTTGTCCCGGTGGCCATCCGGGGTTGCACCAATAACTAATAACCAATACCAAATACAATACCCAATACCCAAACACAAAGCGACAAATGCAAGAATTTTTATCGCTCTATTCCAAAATAGAGCACCCTACCCTCGAGATGGTCTTGTTCACCTTCTTGCTGGCTTTTTTGCTGTCCGGCCTGATCGCGTTCACCTATGAACGTACCTCGCCGCACACCATCCGGAACCCCAATTTCATGCAGGCACTGATCTTGAGCGCGCTGGTGGCCTCGACCATCATGCAGGCCATTGGCGACAGCGTGGCAACGGGTCTGGGGATGTTGGGCGCATTGGCCATCATCCGTTTCCGAACCACCTTGCGCGACCCGCGCGACATCGTGTTCATGTTCGCGACCCTCGGCGCCGGTTTGGCCTGCGGGGTCTATGGGTTTTACATCGCCATCATTGGCACAACAGGTTTTTGCGTAGCGGCATTTGTCCTTCGCCTGACGCCTTACCACGTGGGAAACAATACTTTGTGGGAACTGCGGATACGGATTGCAGAAGACGAAGCCGAACTTCAGGCCTTCGAGCAATTGCTGTCGCAATATTGCCGGCACTGGAACCAGCACGGCATGCGAACGCTTTCCGAAACCACCGGCCAGGGGATGATCGAGTACGATTACGTCGTCATCATGCGCCACGAAAAAGAACGCAGAACCCTCGTGCAAGCCCTTGCCAATGCGAAAACCCATATTCGCCGTTTTAGCAAACAAACAGACATCAATCCTTTCGCCTGATGAGATTTAATGCATTATATATTTTTTGGTTGGCGGCACTGTTTGGGCTTTTTTGGATCAAAAACAGCTTTGAACACCAGAATGTGAATGCCTTTTTTGGCGCTGCCGAAACCGACGAACGCGACCTGAGTTTTGACCACCCCGTTTGGGTGACTAAAATCTACGTTGAGCCTGGCAAACAGGTGCAGCGCGGCGACACCCTGATGCGCCTTTACCGCACCGATTTAGACAGCGAAATTGCAGAACGCCTCGATGCCATCCGGCAAATCGAACTCGAACGGGCAGCGCAAAACAACAGTTTGGACAACGAAATTGCCCTGCTGAAAGCAAAACAAGCTGCCGAAGCCACCGAATTGCGTGCAGACGTGGTGGTGGAGGAAAGCGAAGCGCTAATCCAAAAAGAACTTCGCCAGATCGTTGCAGAAAGACAAGGCATCTCAACTGCGCCAACCCCCGCCAACCTGCAAAGCGCCCAGCGGTCAGCCGTGGAAGAAGTCATCCGCCAGTCGAAAGAACCGCTTTACCGCGAAATCCGCCTCCTGGAAGGCCAGAAAAAAGACAATTCCGCCTTAGAAGCAGCTCAAATTCAGCAATTCCGCCGTGAAATCGCTGCGCTGCAAACCGAAAAGGATCGCTTAGTGCTATTGTCGCCGATTGACGGTTTTATTGACAACCTATCTGCCCTCGAAGGAGAGACCGTGGATGCGCACAATACTTTAGTGAGCATCAATCCCGTGAAACCGACCAAGGTTCGGGGGTTTATCCACGAGACTGTAGACCTGACGTTTCACCTCGGCGATTCGGTTACCGTCACTTCCGGCGCGCGGCCCGGATATTCGGTGCGCGGGGTGCTGACCGGCAACAGCCCGCACCTGATCGAATTGCCGACCCGTTTGCGCAAATTCCCGGAAATCAAAGCATGGGGGCGCGAAATTTTCATCCGGCTGCCCCCGGATAACCCGTTTTACATCGGGGAAAAAATCATGATTACGATGGATGCCGCGCCCGCCGGCGGGTAAGGGTTGAAAATCTTCAACCCTTACGAAAATTTACCACCATGAATTGCACCATATTATATTTCTGTACCATCCTGAATCTTGGGACCAACCCCGAAGCCGACACGGCTAAGGTCTCCATGCAAACGGTGTTGGCTTCCGCCCGCACGGAGGAGCGCGTGCGCCTGCAACAGGTGACTGTCGGGTATCTGGCAGAAAACCCGATGCATTTGCCCGTGTTTGACGAACTGGAGTTTCGCCTTGGTCCCGACGACCTCTACTTCGACGAGCAGCGCATTGCTTTTCGGTTTTCTACCCACGGCTTGTCTGAAATTAAACGCCAGCGCACCGTCAACGCAGTCGAGCTGGAACGCCTGAGCGCCGAAGCGGCCCTGCTGGTGGAGGAAGGGCTGTTTGGCCGGTATAACGCGCTTTCCGACACGTATTTTTACCAGCAGATGGCCAAAACGCTGCGTCGTTTGGAAACGCTTGAGGATGACCGCAGCCAAATTTACAGCTACCTGATTGAAAAAGGCGTAGCAGTGGATGCGGTGAAATTGGTAGAGGCCGAAGAAGACTGGCAGGATGCGCGCAGCGAATTGCGGCAATGGGAGGACAAAGCCGCCCTGGAGGAAGAACGCATCCGGCAATATTTAGGCAGTCAGGCTGTCGTACAATTGGAGTTTGAAAACATGGTCAGCATAGAAACCATTGTCCGACGTTTGGCTGCAACGACCGAACCGCCGGCGCCTACCGCCGAAATTTCCCTGAAAATGATCGAAAGCCGGTTGTCTGAAGCGCAATGGCGACTCACCCTTTCCCGGAAATTCAACGTGCTCAATTTTGTGCAGGTGGATTACCGCGACCGACCAGAACCATTCGAGTTCAACCGAGATTTTTCGGCGCGCATCGGTTTGAACATCCCAATTGCCGGCGGCGACAAACCAAAAGCGCGCGAACAGGCTTTGGAATGGGAATTGGATAAAAATGAATACCAGGCCGAACTGGCAGACCAACAACAAAAATGCGCGGCTCTGCGCAGCAAGCTTGGCAAATTAGCCAGCCAATATCAGGCCGATCAGGAGCGTTGGCAAAAAAGCGCCATCCGAAAACTGCTCGCCAAACCCGAATTGCTCAACCAACTCACCGGCGACGACCTGCTGCAACTGCAAATTGCCCGGGAAAAGCAAACGATCCGGGAAATTGAACAAGCCTACCAAATCCGCTTAGTTTACATCGAATACGTGCTGATGAGCGGAGGAATGAACGGTGGGGCGCTGAGGAATGCGTTGTCGGAGTCTCTGGAAGAAATATAGCAAAGGGCAAGTTTGCAAATTTGCTAACTTTCCTCCTCCATCCACGCTGCCTCCAACTCCGGGTGTTCATTCAAAAACTTCCGGTAGCTCTGCCCGCTGGCGATAAAAAAAATTTGTTTACCAAACGTGCCGGCTGCACTGAAGTGGATGTTGACAATTTTGAATAAAAATAAGTTGGTTTCGGTGAGTTTCGCTACTCCGGTGAACGGGTATTTCCGATGCCGGAAATAGTCGGTCACGTAAAAAAAATCTTCCCCGGTTTCAACCCGCTTCAGGCGCCACAGCGTCATTACGATCAGCGTAACGCCACCTGCGTAAAACAGGAAGGTTCCCCAGCGCATCGCTTTGCCGGGGATATTGCCATAGTATTCATAGTTGTAGGCAAAAACCGCCACGGTGAAGGCGCCGAAAAAGACGACCCAAAAAATAGGCAGGAAAAATTTAAAAAATAACGTGATGTTGCTCGATATGCGATGCGTCTTCATGCGCGGTCCTTTCAATTTTGAACGGCAAAGGTAGGAAGAATGGTAGAAAGTAGAGGGTAGAAAGTAGAGGGTAGAAAGTAGAGGGTAGAAAGTAGAGGGTAGAATGCCTCTGGCAAACTTGCCCTTTGTATTTTTGTTGTTCTTATCAAAATCGCACACAAATATGAAATATCTATTCATTACGCTCCTTGCTGCCTTCATTTTTTCCTGCAGCCTGCCCGAAGTACCGAAAAACCTGCCGATGTATGGTTTTCATGACGTTGACCCGGCTACGGGCGACACCATTTATCATACCATTCCCGATTTTTCATTCCTTAATCAGGACAGCCTGGAGGTGACCAACGCCACTTTTGCCGGCAAGGCTTATGTGGCCGATTTTTTCTTCACTTCCTGCCCGACCATTTGCCCCAAGGTGAAACAGCAGATGATGCGCCTGTACGAAAAGTACCGCAACGACGACCGCCTGCTGCTTTTGTCTTATACCATTGACCCGAAGCGCGACACCGTGGGCAAATTGCGCGACTTTGCAGGCCGCATGGGCGTCACTTCCGATAAATGGCATTTCGTCACCGGCGACAAAGACAAGATTTACGCGCTTGCCGACGACTACATGAGCATTGCAACAGAAAACCCGGAAGCTCCCGGCGGTTTCGACCACAGCGGCTGGCTGCTGCTGATTGATAAAGACCGCCACATTCGAGCATATTGCAATGGGACAAAACCGGAAGAGGTGACTCGTTTTATGGAGGACATAGACTGGCTGCTGGCGCAGTAAGTGTCTGTTTTTATAGTCCGGTTTTTACAATCCACTTCATCCCTTCCCGTTTCGTCAACGGCGCAAGCGGGGTGTCGTGGATGAACTGCGCAACGGCGTCCGGGTCGGTTTTGGAGTATTCGCGCAGCGCCCAACCCGCGCCTTTTTGCAGGAAAAATTCTTTGGAATGGGCGATGCGCCTGATATAGTCGAACAGCAGGGCGGTATCGGTTTTGGTTTTGAATTTTAGTTGGAACAGGATCGCAGCGCGCTGTAGCCAGATATTGCCCGAGTCCATCCAGCGTTCGGTGACCGGTTTGGTCAATTGCGGGAAGCGCTGGAAGTGCATGCCCACGAGCTTTGAGATCCAGTCCACCGTATCCCACCAGGATTTGGTGACGATCAGTTCTTCAAAAAAATCAATCAGGCTTTCTGGCTGCTGTTTCATCACTTTTTGTACCATTTCAATGGCGAAATAGTTGGCTTCCCGGTGGTCGTCTTCGTAGCAGAGTCGTGCCGTTTGCAGCAGGGCTTCCCCTTCCGGAATGCCGTATTCATCGAACAGGTTTTTTGCCAACGCCAGCCATTCCGGCGCTTTCAGCCCAAAATACTCAAACTGGTGGCGCATGTACCACATCTGGCCCTGCGCGCGGTCAGGGTCTCCTTTTTGCTGGAACCCGGTGACGACTTTTTGGTAATATTCGGTGGGGGAGAGGCGGCTTGGGACTGGCATGTTTTTCTTGCAAAAATAAAATTTTGGTACACAACCTACACCGGAATTCCTATATTTGCCCCATCTACACCCTTTCGGTTCACTTTTCAGCTTGTTTCGTTAGCAAAACGAAGCGAAATAATATTGATCAACGAGGCAGCGTTTATGCCGTGGCAAGTGTCTCCACCCTTATCGGATCTACTACGGATATTGCCGAAATGGGATTTTAACAATTAAATGTGCTTTCGTTTCGGCGACATTCCTTAATATTGTAGCCCGTTTCACAGGTTTAAAAAAATCTTTTATCGAAGCAGTGTTTTACAAACCACCTCTCTTTATGAAGAAAGTTCAATCGCTCTGGATCGCCTGCCTCGTTATGGTAGGGTTGTCTTCGCTCAATGCGCAGGACATTCACTTCTCGCAATTCTATATGTCGCCGTTGAACCTCAACCCGGCGATGACCGGCGTCATGAATTGTAACATCCGCCTGGCAGCAAACTACCGCAACCAGTGGGCCAGTGCACTGCGCAGCAATGCATATAGCACCTATTCCGTTTCCTACGACCAGCGCTTACCGGTGGGCCGCAATGACTACTTCGGCCTTGGTGGCACTTTCTGGGGCGACCGCGCCGGTGAAGCCAATTTCGCAACGCTGACCGGAAAATTATCCCTGTCTTACAGCAAAAAAATGGGCGGTGGCCGCAACGATGGCCATTACCTCGTTTTTGGAGCAGAAGGCGGCGTGGCACAGCGCAGCATTGACTTCCTGAAATTGCGCTGGGGCACCCAGCACGATGGAGAAGGCGGTTTCGATCCAAACCTGGAAACGCTGGAAACCGGTTTTGACCGCGATAATTTCATTTTTGCAGATATGGCAGCAGGCTTGCTGTGGTTTATGGTTTTTGACAAAGACAATAACCTTTACCTCGGCGGCGCTTTCCACCACCTCAACCGCGCCAACCAGTCTTTTGACAGCGATGGCGAAGACCTGCTTTATAGCCGTTTTACGGTTCACGCCGGCGGTGAATTTATGATGAGCGACCGCTTTGGCATCACGCCGGGTGTAATCGTGATGAGCCAGGGCCCTTCTTTCCAGGTGAATGCAGGTACCGGCTTTAAATTCCTGTTGGGCAGCCGCCAGAACTACCAGGCATTTCAGTTTGGTCTTTGGACGCGCATTTCCAACAAGATTGAAACCGGCGTGCTGAACGACGCTGCCATCTTGTCCACGCGTTTCGATTACGACAGCTTCAGCCTCGGGTTCAGCTACGACATCAACGTGTCGCCGCTCAAACCGGCCACCAACTCGAACGGTGGTTTTGAATTTGCGTTGATCTATAAAATTTGCGGTCCGGAAAGACGCGGCGTTTATTGCCCGAACTTCTGATCCGACACTCCATTTTTTGTCTGAAAAACCCTGTGAAGTATTTGCTTTACAGGGTTTTTTGTATGATAAAGGGGTGTATAACCACCTGAACCCCCAAAAGATCAGGGGTAGCCAATGGCAGGAACTTTTCCTTAAAAATTGCATTTGGGCGCAATAATTTCACTCAAAAGGCGTACCTTGCCAAGACAACTACAACGGAAATTAAGAACTTGTTGGGGATTTCCAACAAGTTCTAAGTGTAACTTTCTATTGACCTACTCCGTATATGGAGCGGACAACATCTTAAAAATACATTTTCCACAAAAACTCAAGCGCTATGGCTATGTTTGGCAGCAACAACAGCAAAGAAGCACCCAAAAGTAAGAACGGAACGCCAGCTTCTCCTTCGTCCTCCTCTTCTCATGCGCTCAACAGTTTGGTA
>JBJXFD010000105.1:0-16698 GCA_046153985.1 Saprospiraceae bacterium | reverse complement strand
AAATGTCCTGTTCCCCCAAACCGAGGTGGCCGGTAGAAGAAAAATAGAGCGTTTTTCCGTCGTTGGTAATAAATGGCGCCTCTTCATCGAGTTCCGTATTAATCTGAGGCCCCAGGTTGGTCGCTTCGCCCCATGTGCCATCAGCCAGTTTCAGGCAATACCAAAGGTCGGTGCCGCCTATACCACCCGGTCGGTTGCTGGCAAAGAACAGTTTTGTGCCGTCGCAACTGATGGCCGCCTGCGACTCCCAACGCTCCGAATTGGCCTTGCCTTGCAACGGTTGCAGGTTCGTCATTTCCACACCGTCCACCGTTGCTTCCCAAATATCGCAGGGCCCAAGACCGCCTTCCCGGTTGCAGGCCGTGAAATACATCCGCCGCCCATCCCGAACAAAGGTACACATGCCCTCATTCCGGGGCGTATTGAAGCCGCCAACCTGCTTACTGATCGTCCATTGGTTCTTTTCCACCCGACTAAAAAACAGGTTTTCGTCGCTGCGTTCATTTTTCCTGCGGTTGAAATAAATCAGCGCCTGGTCGTTGGTCAGGAATGGAAAATATTCGTCGGCCACCGTATTGATGGCAGAACCCAGGGCATTAATATCGGTCAGGTTGACGAATTTGAGCGAGTCCAGCGACACTTCGCATGCGCGGATATTGGACATCAGTTTTTTGTCCAATTCGGGTTCCAGTTTTACTTCCTGTTCTCCATTTAAACCAAATACTTCAAAGGCATCGGAGCGCAGGCGTTCGTATTCCCGAAAATAGCCGAGCGCTTTGCGATAATCGCCCGTTTTATAGTGCAATTCGGCAGTCTGATAATAAAGCACCCGCGAAAAATTGGGGTTCACCCGCAAAATATCTTCGTAGTACCGGATGGCTTTATCGTATTCATTCAACTGCTCGCAGCAAAGACCGGCAGCACGGCGGGCTACTGCAAATTCAGGTTGTAAAACGATCGCATCTTCAAAAAACTGAAGGGCGCGTTTGTACTTTTTCTCCAGCAAAGCCAATTCGCCATCGCGGTAGGCTTTGGCGGCAGCGTCATTTGTTTGCTGCGCCTGTACGCAATTCGGCGCCAAAAAAAACAGGAAATTTAACAAAATCAAGAAAATCCTGATGAGGGATGAAGTTGAAAATCGGTTCATGGTATTTTGTTGTAGATAGTGGTACTTGCAAGGCAAGATATAAAACTATCCGTTATAGATCATACATGTTTACGTCAAATTTCGGGAAAGGCGTGTTTCCAGGCGGTGGACGGTAGACGGTGGACGGTAGACGGTGGACGGTAGACGGTAGGGCGCGACCCTCGTGGTCGCCCTGCATCAAGTTTAGGAGGATTGCATTTGAAATCCGTATCTTCGAATCTCATTTATCCAGTAGACTATGCAAACCTTCATCAGCACCCTTTCCAGGCAGCCTTTTCCGGTTTCGGAAAAAGTAAAAGGCGATTCCATTAGTTTATCCCTGCTGAAATTTATTCAGGACGATTGTCCACCATTGGATTCAACAAACTGAGAATGAAAAAACTATACTGGCAAGATAGCTTAAACCTGCTGCGGAAGCTTCGGCTCCGCCGCGTTTGGAATATGGCATTGGTTTGGAGTTCGTACCAAATTACCCGCCTGACCAACCGGCCTGTTCAATGGGGATTGCCATTCACTTTATCCATCGAACCGACCACGGCCTGCAACCTCCGCTGTCCGGAATGCCCGAGCGGCCTGCGCAATTTTACGCGCCCAACCGGTAACCTGAAAACTGATTTTTTCAAAAAATTGATAGACGAGGTTCACCGCGATTTGATGTTCCTGATTTTTTATTTCCAGGGCGAACCCTATATCAACCCCGATTTTCTCGAAATGGCGGCTTATGCTTCGCGCAAAGGCATTTATACCATTACGTCCACCAACGGGCATTTTCTCAACGACGCCAATGCAAGGCGCACGGTGGAGTCCGGCCTCAACCGGCTCATCATTTCTGTTGACGGCACAACACAGGAAGTGTACGAAAGCTACCGGATCGGCGGCAACCTCGAAACGGTGCTGCAAGGTGCGCGCAATGTGGTGAAATGGAAAAAAGCCTTAAAATCTTCGACCCCGCACCTTATTTTCCAATTTTTGGTCGTCCGCCCAAACGAACACCAAATCGCTGAAGTGTACCGGCTCGCCGCCGAAATTGGCATTGACGAAGTGAAACTCAAAACCGCGCAGGTATACGATTACGAAAAGGGCAACGACCTCATTCCTACCATTGGTCGCTACGCCCGCTACCGTCAAAACGAAGACGGCACCTATTCCGTGAAAAATAAATTGCTCAACCACTGTTGGAAACTCTGGCATTCCTGCGTCATCACCTGGAACGGCGCCATTGTTCCCTGCTGTTTCGACAAAGACGCGAATCATCCGATGGGATCACTGCGCGAGGCATCCCTCAACGACATCTGGCACAATGCGGCTTACGACCAATTTCGGAGGCAACTCCTGAAAGGTCGCGACCAAATTGACATTTGCACCAATTGCACGGAAGGGTGCAAAGTGTGGATTTGACACAAAGCCAAACGAATAAAAAGCAGGGAATTACCCGATCTTCAAAATCTTTAGCGCCCAACATCATTCTTACTCCCCCGGACAACAATAATTTGTCCCGACCTAACAACAATCCTTCGCTTGCGGCAAACGCCTTGCCAAATTCGTTTTTCCGAATATTTTAGGGATTTTTGCAAAAAAAATCCAAAGGTTGTTGCTTACTATAAAAAGAATCCTCATCTTTGTTATCCGGTCGCTAACCGAAACGATACCAATAGATTATTTGATTCTCTGAATCACTCCCGACAGGGGGCCTGCAAATGTGCGGCAATAGAAAGCATGGCGAAAGAAACGGCTTGATATGCCGTACCCGCCGCACGAATGAGCGATGAACACTTGCGACCTTTATTTTGCCTCAATTCTTCTGAAAACCGCGATACATTGTCATTCGGTTCACAACCGTTGAAGGCATAAGCGGATTTCACGCAGCAAACAAAAAACGAGCCTGCTTAGGCGCTTACCTTGCGTACGTGCTTTTGCAGAAACAAATATTGTTTACTCCATACACTTACACCGCTCCCGGATTTTCCGGAAGCAACTTATTAGCGTGCGTCGAATGCTCCAGAAATTATTTTCCGGAATCACGACAGCTTCGCAGTGCAGGCGACAACCGGATGAAAACCCAAGCAGCGAGCAATCAGGCTACATACATTTCAAATCAGGCGGGATATGATACATAAAACAATTATTTCAGGTTGTCTGGAGTTTGGCAATGCCAGGAACTTCGACTACGTGACTAAAACTTACACACAACGCGCGGAAACCCATTATCGGATGGATGTGCTGTTCAAATGTGAAGACATTTTTGTTGAGGAAACGGCTACCCTCAATATCCCGCGCTACATCGGGCAGGCAACGTATAAAAGTTGGGACAATACCATCAAGTTGCTGGAATACATTGCCCAGTTTGCCGTTGCAGGCGACCTCTCAGCCTGGATGACAGAAAATGGTCAGGTGATCAAGCAGGCGATGATTGAGCCGAAAAGCGAAAAGGTTGCGGTGCAATCTTACCTCGCCGGAAGGGAACTCGTGAAAGAAGAAGGCCGTGAAAATGAAGCCATTGCCGCATTAAGCACCGCTATTGAAAAATACGAACGCCACGCCTTAGCTTATGAGCGCCGCGGCTACCTCAACTACAAACTCAAAAATTACCCGGAAGCGCTGGAGGACTACACCAAGTGCATCGCCATCAATGCTTCCCGCCCGGAGCCTTTTGTTGGCCGCGCTGCAATCCGGATCATGCAAAATAAAGACGGAGATGCCATTGCGGAATTGGAAAAAGCCATCAAGCAGTCTATTCCCTTGCAGCCCATCCACTGGAATGCGCGCCGCCTGAAAGCGGAATGCCACCTGCGTCGCGAAGAATTCAAAGAAGCCGCTACCGAACTGAAGTTCTTCACCCAGCGGGCTTTTTCGACCGATAATCCGAATCACCTGAAATTGCGGAAAGCCTGGTTCAACTACGGCAAAGCGCTCATGGCGCTGAACGAGTTTGGAGAAGCGCAAAAAGCCTTCAACAGCGCGCTGGAAACGGCACGTCACGATGGCGATGTCGCCGATGCAGAACTGCTGCTCCACCGCGGCATGGCCCTGCGCCAGGGCGGCCAAAGCGGCTACCTGCGCGACTGGAAAGCCGCCGCCGATCAGGGGTTGGCCCGGGCTGCGGAGTTGCTGGAGGAAGTGAAATAGTGCCCGTCTTTAGAGTCCGAGGCTTCGGCTGCGCTCAGCCACCCTAGCTGCGTTCATTTCGACTCGACTTCGACTCCGCTCAGTCTCCGGCTCAATGACCGTTTGTTGAGCGAAGTCGAAACAAAAATCGGTCATTTACGCAACTAAATAAATAAAAGCCGCCTGTTTCTTCGTGTGAAGGAACAGGCGGCTTTTTTTTAGTTATGGTTGAATAACTTGCTCACTCCCCTACCTTACTCACCCGCCCGCGATACCTTCCCACCACCACCACATATTCCCCTGAAGGCAACCCTTCCAAATCAAGCGTAATTTCCGAATCTCCGCTAATCCGTTCCGCCAGCACCTGTTGCCCCGACAAGCTGAAAACCCGGATTTGCCGCGCCCGGGCATCGGCGGGAATGGTTACCCGGATTTGCGCGCCGGTTGGGTTTGGGGCTATGGCCAAAACGTGCGTTTCGGGGGCGGTTTCGGGGGTGCTGGTAAGCATCGGACAGTAGTTTTTGCGGGGATTCAGGATGCCGCTGCACGGGAAACTGTAACGGTCTTCCGGATAGAGCGGCGCGGGGGAATCGGTTTGTGAACGGGAGCTGAGGCCGGCGGGCATGGCAACTTGCAGGGCGCTTCCGTTGCCCAATGACACGGCTTTCCCGGCTAAGTTTCCATTGAAAGTGTAATCGCACAGCGCATCCAGCAGGCGGTAAAAAGCATAATAATCCAAGGCATTAAAAACCTGGTAAGTGCCGGGAACGGCATGGTCGGCAGCATAAATATGGCCTTGCAGCGTGTCCGATTTCACCAGGATGAAGTCTTTTTCTTCTGTGGAGATATTGATGGTGTTAAACAGGTCAATCGCCATCCGGTGGTCATTGATCGTGTCGTCGTCGTAGACCTGCATGATCAGTTTGGTGTCCGGCGGGAAAGCCTGGAGTTGCGCTTGCGTGATTTCGTAGGCGTACCAGGGCGCTAAGGAAAATAGGAAGCGCCCGTTCGAGCCCCAGTTGTTTTCAGTGAAGCAGCGGTGCGACACGCCAAACATGGCCCCGCCGCCGAAGGAATGCCCCATGAACCCAACCTGCGTGGTGTCAATGAGGTTGGGATAAGTGCGCGCCGCCTGCCGGAAACCATCCAGCAGGATGTCGTAGCGCTCGACGATGCTTGCCCCTGTCGTCGGGTAAGGAACGAACACTGCGGCGTAGCCTTTTCGGGCAATGAACTCCAGCATGCCCTGCACATAGCCTGAAAACGTGCCGCCGAAGCCATGCGAAAAAAACAGGGTCGGAACGGCGCCGGTTACTCCGCCCGGATGAAATATTTCAATGGTTTCTCCCGGAAAATCAGGGCTCGGAAACGCCGTCACCTCAACCGGATAGTTGCCGTCGGCGCCATAACCGGATTGGGGTTTCGGGAAATTCGGGTCGTCGTATTGGGCGGAGAGCGTCATTGCCTGGCTGATCAAGGCAATCAAGAGAAAGGCGTGTTTTCGTTGCAGCATAACCGTATTTTTTGAGTTGGACTGAGGTTGCGAGGCGGGGTTTAAATAGTGTCTGTCTTTATAGTCCGATAGCTGCGTTCATTTCGACTTCGCTCAATGACCGTTTGTTGAGCGAAGTCGAAACAAAAATTGGTCATTTACGCGAGTAAACTCCCACTTTTGGGCCTTCGCATGCCTTGCTCTCGAACTCTAAAGAGCAGACACCGACTAAATGGACAGACACTAAATAGCACCGGGACGTCAGAACAGCACGTCCCATCGGGACGCAATGCCGGTAGCCGTGTGCGACGCCAAAACAGCACGTCCCATCGGGACGCAATGCCGGTATTGACAGATTAAAAAAAACACCTGATATTTATGGTCTAAAACATCATCCAATGGCAAATACCTATACACAAATTCACATTCAGACGGTTTTTACCGTCAAATATCGGGAAGCGGTCATTGCACCGGACTGGAAAGAAGAGTTGTATAAATACATCACTGGTATTATTCAAAATTACGACCATAAGTAAACCACAAATCCACACCATGCTCAAACGAAGCTTGAAAATCACCGGAATTACTTTAGGGACATTTATTGGCCTCATTTTATTGTATTTGGGGTTAGCCTATTGTTTGTCCAGAATTACCGTAAACGATGACGCCGTCGCCAAAAACGACGTAACCATCTACATTTTATCCAACGGGGTGCATACCGATATCGTGCTTCCAATCAAGACGGATTTAATAGACTGGAGCCGGTTGGTGAAATTTGAAAATACGGAAGGCAAAGACTCCACTGCGCAGTTTGTCGCATTTGGTTGGGGTGATAAAGGGTTTTATTTAGAAACGCCAACCTGGGCAGAATTGAAATTCAGCGTCGCATTTAAAGCCGCTTTTTCATTGAGTACCTCGGCCGTTCATGCGACTTTTTATAAAGAGATGAAGGAGTCCGAAACCTGCAAAAGCATCAGCATCAGCCGATCCGAATATCAACAATTGATTGACTTCATCTCCTCCAGTTTTCAAAAAACGGAAACCGGCGACTTGTTGTACATCCCGACAACAGCCAATTATGGCAAGGATGATGCCTTTTATGAAGCCGTTGGCAGTTACAGTTTGTTCCACACCTGCAACACATGGGCCAACAATGCATTAAAGGCCTGCGGGCAAAAAGCAAGCCTTTGGACGCCGTTTGACACCGGGATTTTTTATCATTATGAATGATGGTTATACTCAACAGCGATAGGTTTTGTACATTTGCGCCTTCTAAGAGCTTGCTGTGGTTTCCCCAACAACCTCCAAAAAAAGAGCATAATGACCATCATCCAATCCATCATCATTGCCATCATTGAGGGCTTAACAGAGTTTCTTCCCATTTCTTCCACCGGCCACATGATTCTGGCATCCACCATCATGAAAATCCAGGAGGATGCTTTTGTAAAAACTTTTGAAATTTCGATACAGTTGGGCGCAATTCTGGCAATTGTACTGATGTATGCAAAACGGTTTTTACAAGGAATTTCCATTTATTTAAAATTGGGATTTGCTTTTTTGCCAACGGCGGTCATTGGATTTCTGGCGTATGATTTCATCAAAACCTATTTGTTTAATTCAACCATTGTTTCGATTTCGCTGATCGTTGGCGGGATCATTCTGATTTTAATTGACAAAAGAGTAGTCGAGCAAAAAAGCAGCACAATTGACCTGGAAAACATTTCTTACAAAAGGGCGTTTTCCATTGGCCTCATCCAGTGTTTTTCGATGATTCCCGGCGTGTCGAGGGCTGCGGCAACCATTATTGGAGGGGTTTTCAACGGTTTGGATAAAAAACAAGCCACGGAGTTTTCCTTTTTGCTTGCCGTTCCTACGATGTTTGCCGCAACCGGATACGACTTGTTGAAAACACCCATCAGTTTCACAAACCATGAATTGTTTTTATTGGGCTTAGGGCTGGTTATTGCGTTTATCACGGCATGGATCGCGGTGAAAATATTTTTAAAGATTGTTGAAAATTATGGATTCAAGCATTTTGGGTATTACCGGATTGTTATTGGAGTCCTCTTTTTGATATTTATAAAATAAGTCTGACTTTGCCATTGCGCCTGTTTTTTACAGGAAATGCTTTTATGCGCTCAAATTTTATCCGGCACAGTGAAAAGCACCCATTTTTCACGCAATGCACCTGTTTTTCTTAGCAGGGTTTTTATATTCCTCCTTTCCATTTCCCTCCAAAACGCTTATCTTGCGAAAAGAAACGGCGTATTGAAACATTTTCCCGTTGAGCCGTTAATAAGAGACAACGAACGATACGCGCAACACGAAGAGACCATGTTAAAGCAGAGTTTAAGTCAAAAAATGCTTCAAAAGCTGTCGCCTCAGCAGATTCAACTCATGAAACTGCTGCAAATACCCACGGCGTCGCTGGATGAACGCATTGAAGAAGAGCTGGAAATCAACCCTGCGCTGGAAGACAGCCGGGAAGATGGCGAATACGATGGCCCGGAGGAAGAATTGTACCGGCAGGACGAAGCGCCGGAGGAAATCACGCCAAAAAGTGACGACGGATTTGAGTTTGAGGATTACCTGAACCAGTACATGGACGACGATCCGGCATCCTATAAGTTGCAGGGCGACAACTACAACGGCGATGAAGAAGAAAAAGTCATCCCGATCGCAGAAGAAAATACCTTCCACGAATACCTGGAACAACAACTGGGCTTGCTGAACCTGAAAGACGACCGCGAGCGCAACATTGCCCTGCAAATCATCGGCAGCATTGACGAAGACGGCTACCTGCGCCGCGACCCGTTGTCCATTATGGACGACCTCTTGTTTTCACAAAACGTATTTACCACCGAAGCAGAAGTTTTTGAGTTGTTGAAAAAAATCCAGCAATTCGACCCTTCCGGCGTTGGCGCGCGCGACCTGCAAGAGTGTCTGTGCATCCAGTTGAAAACCAAACTGGAACAAGGAGAGCACCTGACCCGCCGCCAAAAACGCCGCCTCCGGCTGGCACTGCAAATCATCGAAGAATTCTTCGACGAGTTTACCAAAAAGCACTATCCTAAGCTTCAGAAAAACTTAGAAGCCTCGGAAGAAGAACTGAAAGAAGCGCTGGATGAAATTCTGAAACTCAACCCCAAACCGGCCAGCGGCTACGTGGGCAGCGTGAACCGCAATGTGCAGTACGTCATCCCCGACTTCATCCTGCTCAACAACAACGGCGATCTGGAGCTGTCGCTCAACTCAAAAAATGCGCCCGAACTGCGCATCAGCAGCCAATACCTCGACATGATGCGCGACTATCGCGCCCGGGCAAAAGGCGGCGGCAAATCGAACACGCAGCAAAAAGAAGCGGTGCAGTTCATTAAGCAGAAAATTGACTCGGCGAAGTGGTTCATTGACGCCATCCACCAACGGCAGCAGACGATGTTCAATACCATGTACGCCATCACAAAATACCAGGAAGACTATTTCCTGACGGGCGACTCCAGGAAATTGCGGCCCATGATTCTGAAGGACATTGCCGACATCACCGGCTTGGACATTTCCACCATTTCCCGGGTGGTGAACAACAAATTTGTTCAAACCGAATTTGGCGTAAAACGCCTGAAAGAGTTCTTTTCCGAAGGGCTGCACACCTCGGAAGGAGAGGAAGTTTCAACCATTGAAGTGAAAAAAATCCTACAGGACCTCATCGGCGTCGAAGACAAGCAAAAGCCGCTGTCAGACGAGCGCCTGACCGAAATTTTGCAGGAAAAAGGCTACAATATTGCGCGCCGCACCGTCGCTAAATACCGCGAACAGCTCAACCTGCCTGTAGCCCGCTTGCGGAAAGAACTTTAGTTTAGACACAAATTACATCCTCACCTTCACACCCATGAACAAGGACATGGTATGAATGCGGTCGTTGACCGGTCCGAGGCCCTTATTGGGATAATACAAAGAATGGTAATACGTAGGTTGGGCAAACAGGCTCCAGCGCGGCGACATGTAGCGTTCTATACCCGCGCCGATGTTGACGCCGATGTAGCTGTTGTCGAGCAAACTTCCGCCTTGCAGAAAACCTTGCTGAAATTCCTGATTTTCAAGACCTTCCGGACGTTCGTTTTCGTTGCGGCTGCCGCCAGTACGGGGTGGAGGAAAATTTTGATTTAGTTCGTTGTAGTCTTCCAGATCAGCAATATAGTAGTTAGCCTGGGCAACAAGGTGCAGTGACGCGCCGGCTAAGCCATAAATGCGCCAGCGATCACGGGAAAGGAAATTATACCGGAAGTTGAGGGGGATTTGTACGATGTCGAATTCTGTTTGTTTGATGCCCCCGCCGAAAATGCCATCCTTCAGGCTGCCTTCTATATACAGCACCTGGAGCGGATAATAGCGTTTGGCGGTGTAAATAAACCCGGTTTCAACTTCCAGGCGACCGCTTTCAAACCCTACTGTAATACCGCCACTGTAGCCAATTGCATAGCGGTCGAGGCTGACAATATCCGTATTGACGCGCACTGGCGGCGTGATGATGCGGTTGTAATCAGACGCGCCCATCATGCCGATGCGCACGAAGCGTTTGCGGGGAAGCGGATGCTGCTGAAGCGCCTTTTCGAGCGGCAGGTCGCGCTCCGGAAGCAATTCCGGCATTCCAGACGTCGCGATGGGGCTTGCTTCGGCTACCAGGGCATTGGCCGGGAAATAATCCTCCGGCGAGGTTGGCGCTTCTGCAAAGTATTCCAAAGCCGCCGGCGCCTGCGGTTCATTGCGCAAGGCGGGCAGTAGCTGCAACCCGGGCAAAAAGTAAGCTTGACCCGATACCGGATTTCCGCTAAGCAAAGGCGTAGTTGCAAAAGTGGGAAGCAGCAAGTTTTCGGCTGTTGCCTCCGGAGCCATCTGCGTCTGTATCGTTTGTTCAGGTGAAGTAGTCGGTTCAGCTTTTAGCGGCGTAGCAGCAGCCTGAACGGTTGAAGCCGCGTCGGAAGGCAAAAGTTGATCAGTATAGTTGGAGGAAACAGGCGGCAGTGGTGCGACCTGTTGGGTTTGCTGGTATGCCTGATGGGTTGTTGGACGTTGGGGAGGAAAAGTAAGGAATTGGGTAATGGACCACAACAGCAGCGCCATAAAAAGCAGTTCTTTCGCTTTGGCACTGTAAATGCCATTCAGGCGCTTTTCTTCTAAATCCAAACGCTCCGCCAGCGCCTGCCAGGAGGCACGGTTGTATGGGCGCTCGATCTGACGAAGCCGTTTTGACAACTTTGCGTCCCACTCGCTCTGCGCATCCTCAGAATCTAAGCGATCCTGTAGTTTGTCCCAGGAGCCAGCATTAAAGCCTGGCGCCAGGTTTTCCAATTTTTCCCGAATGTTGCGGTCAAAGTCCTTGTTCCTCTTCATCGTACCCATATGCTCTTGAAGTCAGAAATACTTTCAGTTTAAGTCGCGCTTTCACCAAATTGGAGCGCGAAGTACTCTCCGTAATATCGAGGATGTCGGCGATTTCCTTGTGGGAATAACCTTCCACCACGTACAGGTTAAATACAGTTCGATAAGCGGGCGATAGTTGCTGTATGGCTTCCAGAATCTCCTGCTCGGAGCATTGGCTGATGGCGTCTGCTTCCGAGGTGCCGAGGTCGTAGGCCTGTTCCAGGTCTTCCGTTCTGCGGCGGATGTTCTTTCGGTAATAGTCAATGGCAGTGTTGACCATTATTTTTCGCATCCAGGCCACGAGGGAAGTCCCCGGCTGGTATTTGGAGATATGCCGGAAAACCTTGATAAAACCTTCGTGCATAATGTCCATCGCATCGTCGGAACTGCTTGCATAGCGTAGACAAACGGACATCATCTTGCTGTAGTGTTCTTCATACAACAGCTTCTGTGCCCATCGTTCGTGCCGTATGCAGGCACTGACCAGGTCTTGTTCACCGCGATTGAGATGTAAAACAATATCCATATTGGTATGCTGTTGGCCCAAATATACAAATATTGAACCTTACCCAAGCCAGTTTTCATTGCTCTTTTTTGGTTCTGTAGCCAACTTTTTTAACCAATTGTCATTTCCTGCAAAACGAATGCCCATCCGGAAACGCTGCGTCCGCGTCATTCTTAAACAAACTTTAACGTCGCTGTGTTAGTGCTCTGCGAATAAAGGCGCGAATGTTTCGTTTTTGTAGTGCAATAACCGAAGCGAAAGCTTCCTGAAAAAAAAGATCCTTCGATGAAAAAAACGATGCTGTTTTCCATAGCGCTGCTGCTTGCCACAACAGGGCTTTCTGCACAAAAAAAAGCCAACCAGTTTACCCAAAAAGGGGACAGCGACCCCGCAGCGAAAGCCATCCTCGACAAGGTGAAAAAAAATCACCAGGGCTATAAATCACTGGAAGCGACTTTTACGCTTGAAATTGAACTGGCCGAACAACCTAAAGAGGTTCAGAAAGGCAAGATTGCCCAGCAGGGCGACAAATATTTTCTGGATATGGGCCTCCAGCAGGTGCTTTGCGATGGAAAAGCCATCTGGATGGTGCTGCCGAAAAACAAAGAAGTGCAGGTGAACAACATGCCTTCAAAAGAGGAAGAAGGAAGCATCCTGACCCCGCAGGCGCTGTTCCGGTTTTATGAAAAAGGAGGGTACATTTACGCCCTGATCAATGAATATTCAGAAAACGGGAAGGTGTTGCAGCAAATCGAGTTCAAACCAACCGACCGCAATGCCGAATACGCCAAAATCCGCCTGACGGTGGAGAAAAAAACGGCTTCCGTCACGAGCATCAAAGCATTCAGCAAAGATGGATCGCGCTACACCTTCAACATTACCAAACTAACGCCAAATAAAACGTTCGACGCCAATTATTTTGTGTTCAACAAAGCGAAGTACCCGGGATATCATATTGAGGATCTGCGGGAGTGAGTTTGTTGGAAAAGGCAAGTTGGCAAGTTGGCAAGGGGCAAATTGGCAAACACGCAATTTGCCCCTTGCCTATTTTTCAGCCTTGCCTACTTGCCAATTTGCCAACTTGCCCCTTCTCACCCCGTCGTTTCCGAAAATACTTCGCCGCTACCACCAGCAAGCCGAACGACTCCCCGGCCTCTTTGGTCTGATGCGCATGGTGGGCGCCGTGTGCGCGCAGGATGGCGCGGGAATAGCGGGTATCTAATTGCCGGAACCACTTGAAGCGCTGGTGGATGTATACGTCGTGGATCAAAAAATAAATAAGGCCGTAAATGGAAATGCCCACACCGATGAATAAAACCCAAAGATGCGGCGTGGCGGAGCCAATCATATAGCAGGCCGCGCTTGGGATGGCAAAAACGAGGAAAAAGCGGTCGTTTTTTTCAAAAAAGCCTTCCTTTTCAGGGTGGGGCTTGTGGTGGTCTTCGTGCCACGACCACAAGATGCCGTGCATCAGGAATTTGTGTGCAAACCAGGCCACGAATTCCATTCCGACCACCGCAGCCAGCGTAACGAGGATATAAGTCAGTATTTGCATGCCAGAGTCAAGTTTAAGCACTAAAGCTATATAGATATATTTAAAATACCAAAGAACAAGAATTGCAATGTTAACAGCACGAGCGCTGCTTTGTTGAAAATCCGGCCTTTGAGTTTGTAAAATAACGCGATCAGTGCAAAGGCCAGTATATACCATGCGATATAGTTTTGCAACGGAATAATGCCCCGCTCCCAGCTCCAAAACCCGAAGGCAACCGCAACCGGTTCGATGAGCACATCCAGCATTACCATGATCGCTGCGGCTAAAGCGATGCGCAGCAAAAGATGCATATTCCCACATAGAAAATCCACCATTACCGCTGAGGCATAAACTAAAATCACCCAATTTACTCCAATGAGCAGCGGCGTATCCCATAGCTTTATCCCCAGTACTTTTCCGTATTCGTATTCACCGAAAATCAGCCCGGTTTGTACGCCCGCTATCTCCACGACAAACCCGGCAGTGTAACAAAGGCTGACAAATGTCCACAGCGCACGGTCTTTGGTTGGGTGGCGCCAAAGCATCAAACCAAATGAAATCAGCAGGTTGACTGGCGTTAGCAAAATGAAGTTGGGATGCACATCAAACCAAAGTGCTGCAAGGCCCCCCACATAAAGCAAGACGAGGATTGCAATGGCAACGTTGTCTTTTTGTAAATCCGTCATTTGTTGGTTAGTTTCGGGAGAATTAAAGCTGTTTCACTTAAATCTCCTTTATTCGTTCAACCTGATCTTTTAACGATTCTCCCTCAGGAGGTTAGGGGGGCTATCATCTCGTCTACAATTTTCGCCGACAACAGTGCCAATGGGATACCGCCGCCCGGATGCACACTACCCCCACAGAAATACAGGCCGGAAAGGTGTTTTGAAAAATTGGCATGCCGGAAAAATGCCGCCATACGGTCATTAGAACTGGCGCCGTACAATGCCCCAAGGTGGGAAGACATGCGTTGTTCGATGCTGCGCGGGTCAAGGATGGTTTCGCATTCAATCAGTGGTTCAATGTCTACCCCCAGGTTTCGGCTCAGTTTGGCTAATATGTTGACTCGGGCGCTTGCAATCAGCGAATCCCAGTCCTGGCCTTTGTTAAACGGCACATTGATCATTGTGAACCAGTTTTCGCAGCCTTCGGGTGCGTCTTCCGGACAGTATCTGGACGTGATGTTGATATAAACCGTGGGGTCTGAAAAAATGCTGCCGTATTCTATGCATTCAAATTCTGTCCGGTAGTCTTCACTAAAAAAAATGTTGTGGACGTCCAATTCCGGAAACTGCCGACGGATACCCCAATAAAAAATGAGCGCCGAACTTGATTTTTGCTGTCGCAGTACGCGCTTGGGTTCTTTCTGGCCGGGCAATAATTTTTTGTAGGTAAAAAAAATGTCTACATTACTCACCACCCGATCAAAGTAATACGGTTTTTCGCCCACCCGTATGCCTACTGCCCGGCGGTCTTGCACGAGAATTTCATCCACCGGCGTGTGGAACCGGAAGTCCACCCCTTTTGCGCAAGCCAACTCGAACAGCGCCCTTGTAATGGAAATCATGCCGCCTTTTGGCAACCAAGCCCCATAGCCGTATTCAAAATGCGGAATGATGGTCAGCAACCCGGGCGCTTTGTAAGGATTGGAACCATTGTAAGTAGCATAGCGATTGAACAGTTGCACCAATTTAGGATGCTGGAGGATGCGTTCATTCACCCGGTTCATGGTTGTAAAGAGACCAAGCACCGGGATTTGCACCAGTGCTTTGGCGACGTCGGCGCTGAGCCAGGTATCGAGCCGGTGCAGCGATTTATTCAAAAAAATGCGACCGGTAGCAAAATATTTTCTCTTGGAATCGAACAAGGCTTTTTTCAACACGCTGCCCGGAACGTGCAATTTTTGCTCAATTTCCAGCATAAAGCGCGCTGTATCGGCCCAGGCAGTGAGCCGTTCGCCGTCTTCCCAAAAATAATTGCAGATCGCCGGCAGTTTTTCATACTGAAAATAGGGTTCCATTTCCACCCCGGCCAATTCAAACAATTCTTCTACGTACTGTGGCATCGTGAACAAAGAAGGGCCTGCATCAAAGCGGTACCCGCCGATTGCAATTTCCGAGAGTTTTCCGCCGGGCAAAGCGTCTGCTTCAAAGACGGTGACGCTGTGTCCTTTGCTCGCCAATCTGATTGCGGCGGCCATGCCGGCTACCCCTGCTCCTATGATTCCGATTTCCAAATTATACGGGTTGTTTTGAATAGATTTCTTGTGATGAATACTGCGCGAGATTAACAAAAAGGCGGGAAGAAGGTTTTGGGCAAGGCGTTGAATGTAGATTACCTGGCGAACTATATCTGGAAGTGCGTATTTTTAGCCCGTAAAATCGGGATGACATGAGTTTTGTAGCGTTGATTATTTTTTTGATTTCCTGGATGGCAGTGCCTTTGGCGTTGTATTGGATCTTTAGGGTGCAAAAACCACGTGTGGCGTGGATCGCTTTAAGCATCGGCGGCTTTTTGGCGGTCGCGCAATTGGGCTATTGGCTGAACGAGGTGTCGGGCAAATCGCGCATCCGCCATTACCGCGAAGTCCGGGCCTTTTTGCAGGATACCAGCGCCCAGGCATCTGTGTTCAGGGGATTGGACCGCGATGGCGCCCTGAACATGCTGTCGTTGATGGCCGAAGGGTTAGCTGCTTACGGTGCGCGTTATCCCCGCGAACGGGCGGAAGCAACGGCCTTGCTGCGGCGCACGGTACAATTGGCAACGGACGGAGACCGGCAATCCCTGATCCGAAAAACCCAGGACTGGAAAAACGAAGGTTTTGCCCTGGCGCACCTGAACCTGATTCTGGGCTGGTACCAATACCTCAGCAGCAAAGACGATTACCGCAGGTTGAATCTGGAAATCAGCCGCCACCTGATCAACGAAATCGCCGCTTCACCATACAAACACATGCGCTCGATTCCGTTCAATGACGGGTTTTGGCCTTCCGATAATGCCGCAGCCCTGCTTTCTGTAGCGCTGTACGACCGCAACCATCAGACCCACCTCAGCGAACGCACCGCTTCTTACTGGCAGCGCTATGTAGATACCGAAATCAAAGACCCTGGCACGGGCGTGCCTTGCGCTCAGGCTGGCCGCGACAACCGTTGCCGCGAAGCGCCAAAAGGCAGCCAGGTTGCTGCCATGGTTGCGCACGCCAGTTATTTCGACGCCGATTGGTCGGGCGACCACTGGAAAAGGAGCAAACACTTTTTCAAGCATTCCCTGCTTTCGTTCGGCGCAACCTACCGCGAATTTATGCCCCGCTCCCAACCTCCGGAAATGCATGTGCCCGGGAGCGGTTCCGACGATATGGCTTTTTTGGCCGGCTTGCGGGCGGCATCCTTCACGGGCGACCGGCTGGCCTATTTCCAGTTCAGGCACGCCCTGCTTTTTGAACGGCTGAATTTAGGCTCGGGCCGGCATTTTACAGCCCGCGCCAAAATTGCCCAGCC
>JBJXFD010000097.1:0-4051 GCA_046153985.1 Saprospiraceae bacterium | reverse complement strand
GATCCCAGCCCCCCATGTCGAAGGCCGAAACCGCTTCCGTCCATTCGTCGGCTTTGGGGTTGGTGCTCATCCAGATCGGAAAATCGCGCCCGTACGTGGAGCCGAAAACCAGCATCGTATCGCCGATGATGCCGACGGCGGGGGCGCAAAGATCGTCGTAGACCTTGTGCCACGGCTTCAAAAATGAGCGCGACACAAAATGCCAGTCGGACAGGTCGTTGCTCCACCAGTAGCCCCATTGGTTGGTAGAAAAAAGGTAATAATCGCCTTTGTAGGTCACAATGACCGGGTCGGCAGTGGCGCGGTGGCGACCCCAATCACTGAAATTGGGGATGGGCGTGAATCCGTAATCTAAGTTGACCGGATTGCAATACGTCTTCTGAGCAGGCGCATTTGTAGCCCACAAAAAGAAAATAAACAGGGCAACGACGATCTTTTTCAAAGCAGTCGGGTTTTGTATCCCGCTAAATTACAACTCCTTCGGGAAATACGCCTTCCGAATTATTCAAAAGACTTACTGCCGGGTAGTTTGGCAACACCACTATTTTCCCGTATTTTCGCATGAAGAGAGCGACTTCTACATACAGCAACCATATCAGTATGCGAAAACAGATCAATCAATGCTTTCGTTGGTACTATCGGCAACGGTACTTGAAAATAAAACGTATCGTTGAACGGCCGCACGAAACGCAACGTGCGCTGTTGCTGCAATTGCTCCGGGCTGCTGAACAAACGGAATGGGGACTCCAGTTCGGCTACCGGCATTTGAAAACCCAGGAAGCGTATGCCCGGGCCGTACCGGTGCAGGATTACGAAAGCCTGAAACCCTATATCCAGCGCATGATGTACGGGGAAAAAGACATCCTGTGGAGCGATCAGGTGCGCTGGTTTTCCAAATCTTCCGGCACCACGGAGGACAAAAGCAAATTCATCCCCGTTTCCCGCCAGAACCTTCGCCAATGCCATATCCGGGGCACCTGGGATACCATGGCCTGTTTCTACGCCAACCGGCCCGATGCCCGGCAATTCGAGTGCAAAAGTATGGTCATGGGGGGAAGTTTGAAACCCTTCGCGCCTTATCCGCGCACCATGACGGGAGACGTTTCTGCCGTCATGATTTCACACATGCCCTGGGTGGGCAGGCCGTTTTTTATCCCCGATTTTGAAACCGCTTTACTCGACGACTGGGAAGAAAAAGTGCAACGCTTAGCGCTTGCCGGAATCCGGGAGCCCAATGTGGTCATGATCGGCGGCGTTCCAACCTGGACCCTGGTACTTTTCCGGAGGATCCTCGAAATCACCGGCAAAAGCAATATGGAAGAAGTCTGGCCGCATTTACAGGGCTATATCCACGGCGGGGTCAGTTTTGTACCTTACCGCAAACAGTTTGAGCAATATTTCCCTTCCGGCAAAATAAGTTACCAGGAAATATACAATGCCTCGGAAGGGTATTTTGCCATTCAGGATGATTTTGGTTCCGATGACATGCTCCTGTTGTTAGACAACGGGGTTTACTATGAATTTCTGCCCGCCGACGAGTGGGGCGCCAGCAATCCGAAGGCCATCCCCCTGAGCGAAGTGGAGGCCGGGAAAAACTATGCGTTGGTCATCAGCACGAACGCCGGGCTTTGGCGCTACATGCTGGGCGATACAGTGATGTTCACTTCGTTAGCGCCTTACAAAATCAAAATTACCGGCAGGACGAAGCAATTTGTCAACGCATTTGGCGAAGAGGTGGTGGTTGAAAACACCGATAAAGCTTTGGCGGAGACTTGCCTCCAATTGGATGTGATCGTATCTGAATACACGGTCGCACCGATCTATTTCGGCGCCGCCAGCAAAGGCGGGCACGAATGGCTGATAGAATTTGAACGCCCTCCGGAAAATTTGAAAGCTTTTGCCCAGTTGCTTGACCAGAATTTGCAAAAAATCAATTCCGACTACGAAGCCAAGCGCTTCAAGAGCATTGCGCTGGCGCCGCTGAAAACCAAAGCCCTGCCCAAAGGCACATTCCACAACTGGCTGAAGTCGAAAGGCAAGCTGGGGGGCCAGCATAAAGTGCCCCGTTTGGCCAATCACAGGCGGTATATTGACGAAATTCTGGACTTTTTACAGGGTAGTCAAAGCACGGTTTAGAGCACGTTCAAATTTTCCCGCCTGTAGCCAATTGATGGAATTTTGAGCATGCTCTTAAACTTTTCAGGAGAAAATTTATTAATAAAGTTACTTTTGTAAGAACTCGTTCAGGATTCCTAAAATCACGAAAATTTTGACAAACTTCGCAGAATACAGCGATAAGGGTAAAGAAGCGCAAATGGTTCAGCTCCTGACGTCGGGGGATGGCCAATCACTTGCTTTGCTGTACGAACGCTATTCTGCGGCGTTGTTCGGCATCATCCGCGGGATGATTAACGACGAAGAGCTTGGCAGGGAAGTCCTCCAGGATGCTTTTGTCAAAATCTGGCAAAATGCCGATAAGTACGACGCGAATAAAGGCAGGTTATTCACCTGGATGGTGCAGGTAACGCGCCGTTTGGCGATTGATTCCATCCGATCGAAACAATTTAAGACGGATCGGAAAACCGATATGCTCCCTGACTCCGTATCTAACAGCAGCTCCCTTAGTGAAGAAACAAACCTGAAAGACATCGGCTTGAGGCGGGTTGTGGACAAATTGGATGAACAGCACCGATCTATTATCACCCTCTTATATTTTCAGGATTACACACAAAAAGAAGTCAGTGAGGAACTGGACATCCCGTTAGGAACGGTGAAGACCAGAACCCGGAAAGCAATGGAGCGTTTGCGTGAGATTCTTCGCAACGAAGGGATTTCCGCGTCGGCATTTATTTCGTTAAATGAATTTATAAACCAATACCTTGGACATTAAGGAATACATATCATCCGGAGTGCTTGAACTGTACGTATTGGGCAAATTAAATGCCCAGGAAAGTACGGCAGTCGAACTCATGGCCGCTCAACACCCTGAAATCAGGGCCGAAATTGACGCCATCGAGCAGGCTTTGGAAGTGTATGCCCAAATGCATGGCCAAACTCCGCCACAAGGGACGTTGGGAGAAATTCTGAACCGCGTGGATCAATTGCGCCCGGCAAACCCAATAAAGACTTCCGGGGCGTCTCCAAAGCCCCCCCGATTTTTAATGACCTTAGTTATTATAGCAGCCTTAGTCAGCATCGTGGCCGCGCTTTGGGCATACAACGGCAAACGGCAAACGGAAGGGCAAATTGCACAAGTGCAGGAGCGCCTTGATTCCTTCCGCAGGGAATGTGATCAGATCGCCCGGGAAAATGCGGCCAACCGCGCCGAATTAGCCTTCCTGAAAGACGGCGCCACCCGGCCTATTACCATGCGGGGTACGCCGAATAAAGATTCTACTGCCATTGCCTCCGTATATGTCAACCCGCTGCAAGGCAAAGCTTATTTGAACGTCGTGAAACTTCCGCCCCCGCCCGCAGGCAAACAATACCAGCTTTGGGCCATCGTAGGCACGGCCGCGCCAGCCGACATGGGCGTATTCGACTTACCCACCACCCCGGGCGAACTCAAAGAAATTGCCTTCAGCCCGCAGTTTGCAGATAAGGTGACGTTTGCGGTAACGCTGGAAGACGCTGGCGGGAAACCTACGCCGGATTTGACGCAATTGTATTTGATTTCGGAAGCGGGGTAGGTGATACACGTGATGCATTAAAATTTTTCGGATTCCATATTTTGAGTTATTAGGAAAAGGTTTAACTTGCTGGGGATAAACCAAATGTTGGTATGACCCAGTATAGAGAACAGATAGATGAAGCCCCTGCTTTTTGGCGTTTGCTGGAAGTAGGGGCTTTGTTGTATGTCGGTTTTAGGCGTCGTAACGGTGCCAGCGACTACAGTGATGCGAAGTTGGTTTTTTGGGGTTGAGCCGGGTGCGGCTCCAATTTGATGTACATTAGCCACAAAAATAGCAAATATGGCAGCGCAATACAAATTGGAATTAGATGGCAGCGTAAGCATCACGCTGAACATAAAACCAGAGGGGAGTATGTTAGA
>JBJXFD010000096.1:0-2620 GCA_046153985.1 Saprospiraceae bacterium | reverse complement strand
TCAAATAGAGACAAGGTTAAGGTATGTTTTTGTAAAACGCCAATAAAATCTACTGCTTTCGTACCAGGAATAGCATGTTGGAGATTCTTGCAATCCGTCGTTTTATCGTATTGAATTATATCAGACCAACTGTTGTCATCAAATGTGAATTTGAGGTTGCTTTCCAGAAACTCCATCCTTTTACTGCTTTACTGGTTGTTGGAAAAGACCTTGTTCCATATCGTAAAATGATGAAAACTCGTCCAGAATGGTATTGTGCTGAATGTCAGCCAGTGTTGGGCCAGACTCAGCTACTGTTCCTTCTTTTTCATTAGTTTGATAGAGTGCAAAAAACTTCATATCCGGCACTACCACATCTGCTGTATCCCGGTATTCCGCCATAAGCGAAAGCTGGTGCGCCAACAAATAGTCATGGGTGGAAATGAAGATTTGAACGCCGGCATTGGCTAAGGTTTGTAAAACATTAGCTAATAAACGGATGTATTTGGGATTTAGCCCTGATTCCGGCTCGTCCCAGAATAGTATGGTATCCTTGTTTAATGAACCATTGAGAATAAGATAGTACAGTTGCCCCAGTTTATTGATGCCTTGTGCGACAACAGATGCCTCCAGAACTTCTTCCGTATGCCGAAAACGAAAATAGAACTTACCATCCTTTTGAAAAACATCAGCTTTGATGACTTGGAAAATTTCAAGTGCAAGTTCCTGTGCCTTTTCAAATGAGGCTCCTTTAAGCTTTGGAAGCTCTAATGCACCAGCAAGGGTGTAATAAGTACTGTCAAAACTTAATTCCCGTCTTTCATATAGCGCACGAAAACCTTCATACCAGGAAAGCATTTCTATTACAGGAATGTATAATGAAACTTTTCCATCTTCTAAGGATCCAGAAAAGCTTTCAATGACTCCATCAAGAAGAGGAGGTTCAGTATTGAAACTGGTTTCCCACTCCATCCCTTTACTATTTGGCTCAAGCAAGTCATTAGGTCCAAAGTAAGTATTTATTTTCGCTTCTTTAAAGCGGCCAAATCTAACAAGTTTTTGACGCCCATCTATACCGAAAATTTGATCCAATTTAATGTTTATAAAATTATTAGATTGTAAATCTGATTTTCGGTATGCCGCATAATACAACACCTTCATCAAATGCGTTTTCCCCACGCCATTTTCACCAATGAACACGTTAATGCCCTCGGAAAAATCCAACTCAATTTGCGAAAAGCAAGTGAACCCACTTAGTTCAAGCCTTCGGATTTTATTGGCGTCCATAGCAGTTGATCTTTAGGATGAAAGCATAAATTTATTTCTTTCTCGTCAATACGGTTCGTACCGCCGCAGCCACATCATTCACACTCAACCCATACTTATCCAGTAACTCCAGGGGTTTGCCGCTTTCGCCAAAAGAATCGTTGACGGCGACAAACTCTATGGGCGCCGGTAACCGCCGGGCAAGCAATTGTGCGATGCTGTCGCCAAGGCCGCCGTTGCGCTGGTGTTCTTCTGCGGTAACCACGCAGCGGGTTTTGCTGACCGAGTCCAAAACAGCAGCTTCATCAAGCGGCTTGATGGTGTGGATGTTGTAAATTTCACAACTCACGCCTTCTAAAGCCAGCGCTTTTGCCGCTTCCACGGCCTGCCAAACCATGTGGCCGGTCGCAAAAATGCTGACATCGCTGCCCGTTGCTAAGAGTTGGGCTTTCCCAATTTCAAATTTTTGATTTTCGGCCGTAAAAACCGGCCAGTCTGGGCGACCAAAGCGCAGGTAAACCGGGCCGTAATGCTCCGCAATGGCCATGGTAGCGGCTTTGGTTTGGTTGTAATCGCAGGGAACTACGACCGTAAAGCCTGGCAACATGCGCATCATGCCGATGTCTTCCAGTATCTGGTGCGTAGCTCCGTCTTCTCCCAACGTCAAACCAGCGTGCGAAGCGCAAACCTTGACATTTTTATGCGAATAGGCGACGGATTGCCGGAGCTGATCGTATACCCTGCCTGTAGAAAAATTGGCGAAGGTGCCGGTGTACGGAATTTTCCCGCCGATGGCCAAGCCGGCTGCGATGCCCATCATATTGGCTTCCGCAATCCCGATCTGGAAAAAACGCTCCGGAAATGCTTCGATGAAGGCTTCCATTTTCAGGGAACCGATGAGGTCGGCGCAGAGCGCCACGACTTCTGATTTTTGTTTTCCAATTTCAAACAACCCCGCGCCAAATCCGTCGCGGGTTGATTTTTTTCCGGTGCTGATGAGTTGATCCAGCATGATTTATGTTTAGTTTAAGGCTTGATCGGTAGAGGTTTACTAAACTTTTAAAGTTTAGTAAACCTTTCGGGACCTTTCTGACCCTGATAATTTAAAAATCTCCAAGCGTTTCTTCCAATTGCGCCAAGGCGCGTTGGGTTTGTTCAGGGTTTGTCGTTTTGCCGTGCCAGACGTGGGTGCCGACCATAAAATCTACGCCGAAACCCATTTCCGTTTTCATCAAAATCACAACAGGTTTGCCTTTGCCGGTATGCATTTTGGCTTCAGCCAAACCATTGAGCACGGCCTGCATGTCGTTGCCATTTTCGATTTGCAGCACTTCCCAGCCGAATGCGGCCCATTTAGCCGGCAGATCGCCCAGCG
>JBJXFD010000076.1:0-5188 GCA_046153985.1 Saprospiraceae bacterium | reverse complement strand
AACCAACGCTAATGTACAAAACTACGTACAAACTATCGTTATGCCGCTTTTCTTAAAAAAGAATGACCTGGGCGCCACCATTGCCCTATGGCAAATCACCGAACCGGAAGCGTGGTTTTTGGCTGGTTTGGAGTTAACTGTCTCGGAAACGGAGCAATTGGCTGGCATCAAAGGCCGGAAGCGGTTGGAATGGTTGGCGGTGCGCTACCTGACGCATGAATTGTCGGGTATGGCGGCGCGCAGCCCCATTTTGAAAGACAATAGCGGCAAACCTTATTTGGCGCACGACGGGCTTCATCTGTCCATCAGCCATTCAGGGGAAATGGCCGCTGCGATGTTGGCTCCATTGCCGGCGGGTATTGATATTCAGCGGCCCGTTGAAAAAATCGAGCGGATTGCGCATAAGTTTTTGCGCCCTGAAGAGGATGCCAGCCTGAGCACAACGCACCGCCTGCTGCACCTGCACGTCTATTGGGGCGCCAAAGAAGCCCTGTACAAAGCGTATGGCCGCCGGGAATTGGATTTTCGGGCGCACATTGCCATCGCCCCTTTTCATTTCGATCCGGAAGGCGGCTCTTTTTCAGGAAAAGTGGAAAAGGAAGGATTTTTTGCGGAGTACGACCTGCATTATGAGGTAGTGGAAGGGTATGTGTTGGTGTATGGCGTGGAACAAGCCTAAAGACCTGTGTAATGATCTTTGCAGGATATTATGATCACTTCATTTCGGTCTTCATCTACCCGATAAACAAGACGATGTTCCTGATCAATGCGGCGAGACCAAGTACCTGCCAGGTGATATTTTAGCTGTTCAGGTTGTCCTGCACCTTCGTAGGGTGTTCTGCGAATGATCGAAATCAAGTTCCATATTTTTCGGAGCATTCGAACATTGTTTTCGGCCCACCAAGCGATATCTTCCATGGCTTTGGGTTGGAAGTTCGTATTCATGTAGACTTGTATTAATCAGCGAGAGAAGGTTCCTCTTCCTCTTGAGTCCATTCGAATCCGAAAAATCTGGAAGCCTCCTCAAGGGATTCAAAATTAACGCCTCTTTTTTCTCCCCGGTCAATAGCTTGCACCGCTTCCCAAATACGGGGGTCAAGAGCTACAATAGCTGTGTTGATGAGGCTATCAAGATTAGGTAGGATTTTGTTGATGATGGGTAATAATTCAGTGAAAATCTGTTGATGTGCAATGGTATCTTTTAGGAAATTAAGGGAACGAGAACTAAGCTGCAACAGTGCAATTTCTGTTTTGCTCAAAAGATTATCGGGGCTAAGCTCTAAAGACCGAAGCGCTTCGTAGAAGTTATTTCCATTCTCAATAAATAAATAAATAGCTTCTCGCTGGTATGCAAGGCCATATGCACTATCGCTCAAGGCACGGGCAGCGGGAATAACTTCATGTGTGGCTTGGACAGGCATTTTTTAATTTTTTGATTAATGTTTACAAAGATAACGCCAAAACCAGCAACAGTCAACAACAGCGTTAAATAAACATGAGTCATCCCAAATCTTAGCACTCGCCAAAATTCGGGATGACTCATGTTTATTCAAAATCGCATAATTGACCTGATTATTAAGCAACTATCGGACTTTGAAGGCAGGTACTAAGTAGGTAAATACACAAATTGGCAAAAACGAAAGCTCCTCTTTCTTCTTTCTCCTTCTTTTGCCCCTTGCCCCTTGCCTACTTGCCAACTTAAAATCACTGCTCCACCACCTCCGGATTCCCCTTCACCCGGATGCGGCTGCTGTCGTCTTTTTTCTGCGTCAGCTTTTCACGCACCATCAGGTCGGCGCGGCTGTTTGTAGAGGCGTTGATGATGGCTTCCCGAACCCCGGGTTTTTCTGCCTCCAAGCGGGCGCCTGCCAAAAGGGTTGCTTCCAGGAGGTCAAAACTGCCAATCAAGTCAATTTTGTTTTCGCCTTCCTGCGTCAATTTCAAATTGCTGGCGTCGCCGTATATTTTCACTTCGTAGCCGCCGCCATTGGCGTTGACCTGCAAGGGATTGTTAAAACCCTTGATTTGCACGTCGTCTGTTGCGTTGGTTGTGATTGTTTTTAATTCAGGTACCGTAATGTAAAGCCGCACCGGCGAACCGGAAATTTCTGAACCGGCATTGACTGTCAGATGGCCGTCCGCTTCGGCCATCGTAACGTTTTCGCGGTTATTTTCTGCGCCCCGAAGCTCTACCTGGTATTCGTCGCCCTGTTCGATGATGACTTTGAGTTTGCCGCTGATGTTCACGGTGTGAAAATCATTAAAGGACAAATCAGATTCAACTTCTTTCGGACAATCCGTACATGCCAGGCCGTCAGCGCTCATTTTCCAGAGGCGGTTGGGGTGTTCCCAAAAATCGGTGTCGTCTGCCAGCTCGATGTCCCGCATCATAGACCACGGATTGTCTGTCGTAAACTTCACAAACTTGCCTTCCGGCACTTTCAGGATATACTTCACATCCTGCACCCGCCATTTCTGCCCTTTTGTTAAGGAATAATAAGGCGAGATATTCAACTGATTCCCCTCAAACCGGGCATCCGTTATTGTCGTATTCGCTAATGCATTGGCCTCAGCATTGTTTTCTCCCCTGGCACTCACTTCCTTGACCAATTCAAAGGTTGTTCCTTCCGCTTTGGCGATGGAAAGATGTACATTGCGAACGATGAGCTTGTCGTCTGCAAGCATCACTTCGTTGTCAATATTGTACCAGGTATCAATCGGAGCCGTTTCCATTGGCGCTGTTACATACAGCGTATCCCCTTTGTAAGAACCGGCATTGGCGCTGAATTGTCCGCCGTCGCTGAATTGCCGTCCGAAAAGGCTGCCCAGCAGGAAAAAACTGGTGATGCTGATGCCCCACATGATGCTCAATCCTGTCCGCCATCCAGTTGAAACCCGTGTACCGAATAACAATCTGGAAACCAATAAGACCAGTGAAATTAACGGAATTCCGACGATCAGGAACAAGTTTACGATACTGAGCATCGCAAAACCCGACTTGCCGGGAAAGAGAAAATCCAGGAAAGGATATACAAAAAATAAACCCGTAGCCGATCCAATCCAGGCCAGTGCAAAAAACAAAACAAGGAAAAATCCGACGATGTACAGCACGGGTTTCCAAAGGTATTGTAGGGAATCGCCTGCTCCACGCAGGGCGTTTCCTACGGCGTCCATACCTTCCTTAAAAGAGTCCTTCCCGTCGGATCCGGCTTTTTTGCTTCCGCCGCCCATTTCTTCGCCGAACTCGGAAATTTTTCCCGACAGGCGTTCCACTTCTTCCTGGATGATGCGCCCGATATTGGAAAAATTGATGGGCTCACCGCGCATGGCCAACCAGTCGCTCGCCGTTTTCGGCTTCGGCATGATGGCCCAGAGGATGATGTACAGCGGCACCCCGAATCCGCCGGAAATAGCAACCACCACGAAGAAGAGGCGTACCCACAAGGGGTCCTGAATACCGAAGTATGCAGCAATGCCGGAGCATACACCGCCAATGACCTCTTCTTCGGGGTTGCGAAAGAGCCGTTTGCCTGTTTTGATGTTGAATTTTCCTTTCGGATTTTCGCTCAACGGCTCTGCGCCAAAGTCTTCCGGGGCGCCCATCACAGCCACCGCATCTTTGACGTCTTTCATGATAACAATCGGGCGATTTCCCAGGCTTGCCTGGAATAATTCCGCCAATCGGGTTTCTATGTCAGAGGTGATTTCTTCGTTTCCTTCAACCCCCCGAAAATGCCGGTGTATGGCGTCGAGGTATTGACGAAGGTATTCATACGCATCTTCGTCAATGGTAAAGGGGTACCCCCCCAGGTTGATGCTGGATACTTTATTCATTGCCGGTATTGTTATTGTTTTTAATGGAGTGATTCACCGCCTGAACTAATTGGTTCCAGGTTTCTACCAGTTCTTGCAAAAAGACTCTTCCTTTGTCCGTAATGTAGTAGTACTTGCGGGGTGGCCCGGAACGGGATTCCCGCCATTCATAGTCCAGTAGTTCCGAGTTTTTCAGCCGGGTGAGCAAAGGGTATAGCGTGCCTTCTACAACGATCAGTTCCGCTCCCCTGAGCCTTTGGATGATGTCGGATGGATACGCTTCGCCTTCCGAGAGGATGGAGAGCGTACATAGCTCCAGCACCCCTCTTCGCATTTGCGTTCTTGTCGTTTCCAAATTCTCCGTTTTCATAACACAAATATAAGGCCTTGTGAGGTACTATGCAATACCTAATACTAATTGATACCGGGTATTCTGGATAAACAACTACTTTTTACGGATGAATTTGGGTGGAAATGAGACGAAAATGTTGGCAGGTGGGAGTGAAAGGATTTGAAAATTTGAAGATGTTGTAGGTTATTCGTTGTAGGTTGTTCGTTCGTGGCGGCTTCCGAAAGCAAAATATGTCCTTCCTTTGCAACACGGCGTATAACAAACAACGATCAGCGACCCCCAATGGATGCGAGAACAGAACGAACAACGATCAACACCCCGAGGATGCGGGAACAGACCAATAACCAATAACAAGGAAAAAATAACCAGCTTGAAGATGCGAGAACAGAACGAACAACCAACAACAGACAACGAACAACGACTTCTGACCAATAACCAGTAACAAATAACCAGTAACCAATCAACTCGGGACAAAAAAAAAGCCGCGCTTGTTGGCGCGGCCTCGCTAATAACAAATCATAATCTCATGAAAAATAAGACGACCTAATTCTTTATCTTACAGATGAATCTGTTGCTTGTTGAGTGTTCCCACATTTTTGGAGGGGTTCCCCGCCCGGAAGGGCAAGGGAACCTCAAATTTATGGGATTATGACTATTGCACCAGCACTTTCCCGCTGCCGAGGACGAGTCCTTCAGACTTAATGCGGTAGAGATACATACCGGGGGCTAAGCCGCCTCGGTGAAAGTCAAAATGGTTTTCATTAAACCGGTCGCTTCTGACAAGCTTGCCGGTGATGTCGTAGACTTCGAAGTTCAAAGTCTTTCCCGTGGCTGGTCCCTCTATCTTTATAGTGGCGACATTGGCGAACGGGTTTGGATGTACCGTTATTTTCAGGCCTGTTGGTTCCGGTGTCGGGTCAGTGCTTACGGTGATACAACCTTCTTGAAAAAGGTCAGTACAACCGACTACATGATGCACCGTATTGGTCACTACAGGCTCAACGTAATCAAAGTAGACGGCAG
>JBJXFD010000074.1:0-3294 GCA_046153985.1 Saprospiraceae bacterium | reverse complement strand
ATGGCGCCTTTCATCCCGGAGGCGCCGACATCAATACCGAGTATTTTGTGTTCCTGCATATCCTGATAGTTGCGGTTACTTGATCAACCGAATCTTCATGCGTACGTCCTTAGCGGGGCGATCCCGGTTGTCCGTTTGTACCGCAGCGATTTCATCAATGACCTCTAATCCTTTTATAACCCTTCCAAAAACGGTGTATTCCCAATCTAAAAATGGCGCGCCACCCATTGCCTCATAGGCTTGTCGTTGGGCGGTGCTGTATCTTTTTCCTTTTTGCGATTCCAACTGGTCTAATGTCTGGCTATTCACCGGCCTTCCGTGGACGATGTAAAACTGAGAACCGGAAGAACGCTTCTGCGGGTTGACCTGGTCGCCTTGTCGGGCTGCTGCCAAAACGCCTTTCAGGTGGATGAGCGTGTCCGCAAATTCAGCCTGAACGGTGTAATTAGGTCCACCGGAACCCAATGATTGTCCGGGTTTGGCGCGCTTAGAATCCGGGTCGCCACCCTGAATCATAAAACCGTTGATGACGCGGTGAAACATCAGGCTGTCAAAATATTTCTGCTCCGTCAGCTTCACGAAATTTTCCTGGTGCTTCGGCGTCGAATCAAACAACTCCACCAGCATGGTGCCATAATCCGTCTCAATTTCTACCAAACATTTGTTGGGCGGTTTGACGCTCACCTCCATTTTGGTCGTTTTCGATTTTTTACCCTGAATGGCTTTGAGTTCCACCGTATAGAAGCCGGAAGCCTTGTACTCGTGCGCTGGCGCAGCTTCTGTTGACGTATTGCCATCTCCAAAATGCCACTCGTAGCGCTCCGCTTTTTCCGATTGGTTGGAAAACTGAACCGCTGCGGGCGCCATAACAGGCCCCGAATGTGTAAAGCGAGCAATGGGCCGGTTACATCCAAAAAGCAGCGTTGCGCCTGCCAACAAAAGGTAAATTCGCTGAACCATGAAAAATGTAAATTTGGGTTATTTGACGGGTTATGCTGAACAACAGCGGTTCTCGATACAGAAATCCGCTGTTGTTCGGGCATAAACGCGTGCAAAGAAAAGAAATCTTACTTTAAGATGCGCACTTTCATGCGGACATCCTCTAAGGGACGCTCTGAAGCAGTTGGAACCGCTGCGATTTTATCCAAAACGTCCAGACCCTCCACGATTTCACCAAAAACGGTATAGTCTTTGTCCAAAAACGGCGTTCCTCCGATCTCCTTGTACAACTTCCGTTGTTCGGGGCTGTAACGGATATTTTGGCGGCGCTCGGTTTCATCTAAGTAGTTGTCGTCAATCTTTTGCCCCTGAACCAAGTAAAATTGTGAGCCAGACGACATCTTTTGCGGGTTGTTGTTGCGGGCAGCAGCCACTGCACCGCGCAAATGTGGCGCGCCAATCTCCGCATCTATCTGATAACCGGGGCCGCCCATACCCAGCGTCGCACCCGGAGGAGCGTTGCGGGAATCGGGATCGCCACCCTGAATCATAAACGCGTTGACGACGCGGTGAAACAGGAGACTGTCGTAGAAACCGTCCTCGGCGAGTTTAATGAAGTTGTCGCGGTGCTTGGGCGTCGTGTTGTACAACATGATTTTCATGTTCCCAAAGCTCGTTTCGATTATGGCATACGTGTTTTCTTTTTTTCCACAAGAAAACAATGTCAATAAAATGCCAAACAGGAGTAGTGTCGTTAAGCGATTCATGGTATATTATGTATTAGTTGGTTTCCAAGCTTTTATGCTTCTTCTTCTTTGAACGAAGCCGTCTCTGCCTCCAGCTCTTTGAAATAGCGGATGGCCTTGATTTTGAGCAAAGTTTCCTGTTCTTCAACGCCTCTTATACCGGCGGGTTTCAGCGCCTTCCAATGCGGCCAGCCATCGGCGTCCCGACCCACGAATTCAAAAAATCCATCGTAACTCAACAGTTTGCACACCGCAATGTGCATCAAATCCTGTTTTTCTTCTTTACTAAAGGTCGCTTGCCAGCGCCCCAGCTCCTGAATTCCAATCAGGAACAACACCGCATTCAGGTCGGGCAGGGTTTCTTTTTTAAAAACATCCTGCACGAAATGCCGCACTTTTAGCCATTCAAAGTCTAGTTCCCAATCTTCCATGATATTCTATTCTTCCCGCATCAAGGTAGGCACCCGCTTGGCCCGCATAGCAGGCGGCAGCGAAGCCAGCAATCCGATGAACATGACCGTCAGCGCAACGACCAAAAAATCAAAAAACCGCGTACTGATCGGGTATGCCTCGATGATAAAATCGCCCGGAATGGTGATGATGCCGACCGTTTTTTGGAGGATCACCACCACAATGGCAATAATAAAACCCACGACCACCCCAAGTCCGCAGAGCAAAAGCCCTTCTGCTAAGAAAATGTTGCGGATCGTATTGTCTAAAGCGCCCATAGATTTTAGGATCGCAATGTCTTTTTGTTTTTCAAGCACGATCATCCAAAGCGCCCCCACGATGTTGAAGGCAACCATCAGCATCATCAGGCTCACAATGGCAAAACTGAGCCATTTCTCCATTTTCATCAAACGAAAAAAGGCTTCTTCCTGTTCATAGCGGTCCTTAACGATGAAGGTTTCTCCCATCAGGGTTTTCAAAGCCTGTTTGACCGCCGGGGTACTCGCGCCGGGTTTCACCTTCAACTCGATGGCGCTGGTTTCGTCGTCGAAGCCCAGCAAGTCGCGCGCAAACTCAATTGAGGTAATGACGTATTGGTTGTCGAAATCCTGCTGGATCACAAAAGCGCCCGCCGGATAGGTAAACCGCTCTCGAAACTGGTTTTCCAACGGCCCGGTTTCCTGCCGCTTGGGCATGTACACAGCAATGGGCGTAAAAGGGTCGTTGATGTTGATGCCCAGCTTGTTGTGCATGCCAATGCCCAGCACGGCCATTTTGACCTTGCCGTCCTCCAGTTGAAAACGCCCGTTCCAGATGGAGGAATCCATTTTGGCGACCTTGTTGTAACTGCTGTCTACGCCTTTGAGGATTCCAACTTCCTGGTTGTCTTTGTAAGAAAAAAAGGCCACTTCCTCCACGGTTTGAGCGGCGAATGCCACGCCCTCTGTGCTCCTGATGTTGCTGAGCATCACAGAGTCGACAGGAAAATTTTTGCCCTTGGCGGGTATAATTTTTAGGTCGGGATTAAAATTACCGTACATCCCGGTGATCAGGTCTTCAAACCCGTTGAACACAGACAGCACCAAAACCAGCGCGGCAGTGCCGATGGATACGCCGAAGACCGCAATGCCCGTGATGATGTTGATGGCATTGGTGGATC
>JBJXFD010000058.1:0-7207 GCA_046153985.1 Saprospiraceae bacterium | reverse complement strand
CTGGAACACCTGATTCCGAACATCTTGCAAATACAGTTTCACAAATACATGTTGGACACCCAGGCTTCCGAGCACGGGGCGCGCATGACGGCCATGGACAAGGCGACAGACAACGCCGAAGAAATGCTCCGCGAACTGCGCATCAACTACAACAAAGCCCGCCAGGAAGCGATTACGGGAGAGATTCTGGAGATCGTGGGTGGCGCTGCGGCGTTAGGGAATTAGTGTCTGTCTTTATAGTCCGATAGCTGCGTTATGTTTCGCCCCAAAATCGGTCATTTACGTAAGTAAACTCCCGTTTTTGGTACGAAACATGCCTTGCTCTCGAACTCTAAAGAACAGACACGGGGACACTAATTATGAAGCTTTTAGGCGATGGACAGCCGAACTTTGCAGGGATGCAGGATTCGGCTGTTTTGTTTTTTGATGTGGTTAATTTATCATTGATATGGTCATGAGCAGGGTAATTAATCTGATTCTATTTAGCATCGTGTTGTTTTTTTTCTTTTTAAGAGTCTATTTGACTTTTGTAGGGGTAGTGCCGTTCGCTTGGAGAAATTTACTTTTTTTGTTGATTTTATTTATGATATTTATTTTTAAAAATAAATATGTATGGAGCCTGGGTGTATTGTGCTTTTTTTATGGAATCTATCTCTTTATTACAAAGGCCATTGATGCTGCTGAACCTACAATAGTCCAATTTACATCAATTCTACGAATGATTGAGGGTGTTAATTTGAATCTTAAACTAGTAGAAATTTTTCTCTGGTTTCCTTTAGTTTTTTATTTCATATGCTTGATTTACTTCCTACTACCTCAAACCAGGAGTTACTACAACGTTGTTCTTTTACATGTTAAATAGGAAGGTTCCCGCCGTGTTCCAATCCCCCGCTCGCGCGATGGCTCCGCCCACAGCTGTCTGGAAGGCTGTGGAACACAGCTTTTCTTCCGTGTTCTCAGCGTTCTCAGCGTCGTCCGCGTTCCAATTGAGGCTTTTTTAGGAACGCGGATAACGCAAATGACGCGGATGACGCGGATTGCTGTACTAAATCCGATCGGCAGATTTGCCTTCGGCAAGGTTCCAGACAGCTGTAGGCTCCGCCTCGCTTGCTTTATTTGTCGGGCTCCGCCCGGCATCCAACTCATAATACCACTAAAGAACAGACACCGACTACATGTAGAAGCTGGTGTGTATGAAATGGATGGACAACTCTAACTCGTGGGTTGCAGCGTTTCCCGATGTGCTGCTGCGCGTTTAGCCTCTTTTTTTTTACTTTCTTTCAATTCGAAATTCAGGCCCTCTGCACGAAACTGGTCGTATTTGTCGCGGTCAAACTGGTAAAGCCGGGCCGGGCGGTGCGCCACGCCTTCCTGCGTTTGTTCCAGGTCAATGAGCAGGTTCATAGACAAAATTTTCTTCCTGAAATTGCGCTTGTCGAGGTCTGTTTCCAGAATAGCCTCGTACAAGTGTTGCAAGGCAGTGAGCGTAAATTGCGGCGGCAACAATTCGAAGCCAACCGGCCTTGTGCGCACCAACCATTTGAGGCGCTGAAAGCAGGCGTTCAGAATTTCAATGTGGTCAAAAGCCAGGTCGTTTACTTTGGCGATGGAATGCCACTGTGCTTTTTGAGCGATGGAGGCCGGCTGCAGGTTGTAGTCACTGATCTTGACCAAAGAAAAATAGGCGATGGTAATGACCCTGCCAAAAGGGTGGCGATTCGCCGCACCGAAGGTTTGCACCTGCTCTAAGTAAACGTTTCTCAACCCGGTTAATTCTTCCAAAACCCGCTTTGCCGCAGTGTCTAAGTCTTCATTCGGGTATACGAAGTACCCGGGTAGAGCCCATTTGCCTTTATACGGCGCTTCCCCACGCTTGATCAGCAATATCTTCAAATCCCCTTCATCAAATCCGAAGATGACATTGTCAACGGTAAATGCGGATTTGAAAAAATCGTTGAATTCAGTCATGTTTTTTGTTTGCTGTTGTTTGATGACACCTTCGGCAAATCGCAGGGTAGAATCAGGATTTTTTTAAGATTTTGCCATTCTGATCCATATTATATAAGCCGAAAAGCCAATTGGGCGAAAAATTACCCTTTTTTTGTCGAATCTACAATCGGCTTGGGGTATTTAGTGTAAAAACAACACTACGCTTGAATGTATTATGTCAGGCATCTAATTTTTTATCCCAATCTGAATGACTGGAACTGTTGTAACTTGTACCCATAAAACGCATACCTATGCAAGTTGTCGTATTTGGAAAAACAGTCAAAGATAAAGACCTTCCCCATATTCAGCATTTGTTCGATGCCCTGCACGATGAAGGCATCAATGCCTATGTGTACAAACCTTATCAGGAAGATTTGAAAGGGTTGATCAACTTCAGGCGCGATGTCGGCGTATTTGAAGGATACCTTGATTTCATCGTCCATAAAATTGATTTTTTTATTGCCCTGGGAGGCGATGGCACCATCCTGGAAGCCGTAACGCATGTCCGCGACAGCCAGGTGCCTATAGTTGGCATCAACCTGGGTCGGTTGGGGTTTTTGGCCAGCATTGAAAAAAAACGGGTTGCCAATGCCATCCAGTTGCTCAACCGGGGTATGTATGCATTGGATGAACGGGGGTTGCTCTATTTGGAATCGAATCTGCCTATTTTTGGAGAAACCCGTTTTGCGCTCAACGACTGCACCATCCACAAGCGCGATACTTCTTCCATGGTCACCATTCACACTTACGTCAACGGTGCTTACCTGAACTCTTATTGGGCAGATGGCCTGATTATCGCCACCCCAACCGGTTCAACCGGGTATTCCCTGAGCTGCGGCGGCCCCATTATTTTTCCTACGTCGGATGATTTCGTCATCACCCCTGTGGCGCCACACAACCTGAGCGTAAGGCCTGTGGTTATTTCCGATAATTCGGTGATTTCTTTTGAAGTGGAAGGCCGCGCAGAAAATTTCCTTTGCACCCTCGACTCCCGCTTCGAAATCATCACTGCTGCGCATCAATTGGCCGTAAGGCGCAATGATTTTAACATCAAATTGGTGCAGCTCCAGGAGGTTGGTTTTTTGCAAACCATGCGCAGCAAATTAGCCTGGGGAGCAGATTCGAGAAATGCGTAAACGATGAACAGGAGAGAACTTTTTCTAAACTTCTTATGGGCGCATCTGCCTTTTTACAAAAAAAAAGAGCCGGCTATGAATCAGGAAATGTTTAACAAAATTTGGAAAATGATGGGGCTGCGTTATACGTCGCATCCCTGGCATGGCATTTCAATCGGAGCAGCAGTGCCTGATACGGTCACCGCTTTCATCGAGGTCATTCCTTCGGATACCGTAAAATATGAAGTGGACAAACCCAGCGGCTATTTGAAAATAGATCGCCCGCAGAAGTTTTCCAACATTGTACCTGCTTTGTATGGCTTTATTCCCCAAACGTATTGCAAAGAAAATGTAGGCAAATTTTGCATGGAACAAACCGGGCGAACCGGCATTGTCGGCGACGACGATCCGCTTGATATCTGCGTGCTGACCGAACGCGAGGTGACCCACGGCAACATTTTGATACAGGCAGTTCCCATCGGAGGACTGCGCATGATTGACGGCGGGCAGGCCGACGATAAAATCATTGCTGTGCTGAAGCAGGACGAAGTGTATGGGCACTGGGGCGACATCAACGAAATCCCTACCCCGCTTGTAGATCGGCTGCGGCATTATTTTTTGACCTACAAGCAACTGCCGGGAGAAACACCCCGTTGCGAAATCACGCACGTGTATGGCCGTGATGAAGCCCACGAAGTGATCCGGCGCAGCCAGCAGGATTATGCACATTATTTCGGCAATCTGGAAGCGGATTTGTCGAAGGCGCTTTTAGAGGAGTTTAATTCCGAAAACCAGAAAAAATAGAGGGAGAGAGGGAGAGAGGGAGAGAGGGAGAGAGGGAGTGAGGGAGAGACTTACCACACAAACCGCCGCCAGAAACTATCCAATTGTGCTTTTAGCGCCTCCGCTTTGCCCTGGTATTCGTTTTGCGGATCTTCCGCCACTTTGTCTAACGCCGCCCGCACTTCCGCTTCCGGCGCTTCTTGTGCCAGCAAAATAATCACCCGGTTCCACGAAACCTGGTCGCTGTAATAACGCATACGGGTTTCATCGAGACCGGCAGCTCTCGACAAGGTCAGTACTTCTCCAAAAGCGATGAGCGCTTCTGAATACGATTTTTGCTCCATCAGGCGGTGCGCGTCGGCAAAACGGGACTCAAGCCGGTTCCGAAGCGTTTGCTCACCGCCCATTGTATTGCCGATATTAGGCATCCGGTAAGCCGTTTCGGCCAGCCGTTCTGAACTGTAATTCATCGTAGCATACCAGCTTAATCCAACTCCCACGAGTAAAAGTATGCTTGCCGCAACGGCAAATCTGCGCACAAACACAGGCCGGAGTGTTTTGATGACCGCCGTTTTTTCAGCTGGGACTTTACCTTGATGCACGGTTTCCCAACCGGTCATTTTATCGCGCAGGTTTTCCGACCGCAACGCTGCAAGTCCTTCCAGCACCGGCGCGAACGCTGTTTCGTGTTCAACCAGTTGGGCATCGGCTTCCCATCCGGCAAACTTATCGCTGTATGCCAGGGAACGCAGGGCACTCAGTCCGTCAAATAACCGTCCGTATTGCGCGGTGTCAGTTCGCAGGGTTTCATCCTTTTCAAGCTGCGCTTCAAAACGGGCAGCAGCCTCTGCCTCCAATTGTCCGGCCAGGTACTGCTCGATGGTCGTGATGTGGTAATCTTCCGTGTGCATGATCTTTATTTTAAATCTGCAAGTTGGCAAGGGGCAAGTTGGCAAGCGTAAAATTGATGTTCAAGGGTTTGCCAATTTGCCTACTTGCATATTTGCCAATTTGCCTACTTATTTCAACAACTCCTTCATCTTCTGAAGGCAATCAAACTTGCGCTTCCGCGCGGCGCCTTCACTGGGCAATCCGAGGTTTTCGGCAACGGCTTCCATCACAAACTCTTTGATGTATACCATTTCCAGCAGCGAGCGGCAGGGTTCTCCGATCCGGTCGAGCAGGGCGCGGGCCATTTTTGCGGCGGCTTCCTGGTCGGCAATCCGGTCAGCAATGGGCGCCACGGGTTCGTCCGGAATCTGATCGTCCCAGCCCGCCGTACTGCCGCCTTTCCTGCGAAGCAACACCTTCCCAATTCCGATCAGGTAGGTTTTCAGATAGCTCTGAAGCGGCGCCGACAATTTACCGGTTGTTGCGTTGTAGTGAAAAACAACCATGGCATCCTGGAGCAGCCCGCCAGCTTCTTCCGGTGACATCCGTCCGTATTGCATAAAAAATGCCCGGAAAGGACCGCGGTGTTGGTCATAAAACTGCTGCCAGACTGCTTCTCCGCCGTTGCGTAGCAAATTCAACTGGCTTTCATCTTCCTTGTAGTTGCTCATTGATCGTTGCTTTGTTCGATGCGTTACAAATTTCCGTTTATTATACCAGGTTCAACGCTCTTTTTTCCAGGATCGCCGCTGGCAGGCACGCCAATATCTCGTCTTTCAGGGCTTGAATGAGGCGTCGTTTTACATAATCCTGTTGTGTGACCAACAAGATTTCACGGGCTGGCGCCGGGGAAGCAAAGCTTCGCAGCATGTAGCGATGGTCTTCAGGAAGGGTCATGGCAGCAAGTTCGGGCAGGATGGTGTAGCCCATTTTCATTTCTACCAGGCGTTTGAGGGTTTCTAAGCTGCCCGCTTCGTACCGGAATTGTTTGCCACAATCGCGTTCCTGGTCGCACAGCTTGCGGATGCTGGTGCGCAGACAATGTCCTTCCTGCAACAACCAAAGGTCTTCCGCGTTTAGATCCTCAGCCAACAGTCCTTCTTTTTGTGTAGGATCCGAGGTATAAAGGAAAAATTCTTCATAAAAAAGCGGCTGCCCTTCTAAGGATTTATCTGGCAAAGGCCCGGCCATGATGGCGGCGTCAACTGCGCCGGTTTTGAGTTTTTCCAATAAGGTTTGGGTCAGGTGCTCTGTCACGATAAACTCCATGGCGGGGTACTTGTTGACAAAAGCTTCCAGAAAATAGGGTACTAAATAGGGCGCCAGGGTAGGGATGATTCCGACGCAAAGCCTGCCATTCAGGGCCGCATGCCGCTCTTTGACCAACTCCTGCAACCGGCCAACCTCATTCAGGATTTTACGGGCCTGGCGGATAACGGTTTCTCCGATTTCCGTCGGCACAACGGGCTGGCGGCTGCGGTCAAAAATTTTACAATCCAGCTCTTCTTCTAATTTCTGAATCATCATGCTCAAGGTCGGCTGCGTAACGTGGCATCCTTCCGCAGCTTTCGCAAAATGTCGGACGTTATCAACCGCTGCGATGTATTCTAATTGCTGAATGTTCATGCTTCATAGATTTTTTCAATTCCTACATCAAAAATATCAGTTTGATTGATTAATTCATAAAAATTACCTTTGCTTATCGCGAAAACCCGCGAACGCATAATTCAAGTAAAGAGGTCGGGTTCTTTCGACATGTTTACGTTAACCAATGTTATCAGCAAATATACGAAAGCTAAAGCTCTAAACCAGATTGGCGACCAAACAGGGGATATCGCAGATGGCACGGTTAATTTTAGGATCAAGTTATTATAAATGTCGTGAAATAATTTTTTTAGAGGCTGCCCAACGTTTACTACGGGGCAGCCTTCTTTATCTCACCAGCCCCTGGCAAAAAAAAACAGGAGCCACTCCGGAAACCCGGAGTGACTCCTGTCGATAATGCACGTTAGTTTTTCTACTACTAAAAAACTGTTCTATAGTAAATTTCTACAATTTGGACTGCAATTCATATCTTTATGGACTGAACGCGCCCATAGAATATGACTGCAAGTTCGCGATAGAAAACCAGTTTAATCTTGACGATTACCAACCTTTTCACCACTACTCTTTTTTGCGCGTTTTTCGGATCTACCTACCTTTGCCAAATATTGCTTAGGTAAAAAACATGTATCTTGTTCCTAATATGCTATTTTTAAGTCTTTTATTTATACTAAGCTTCCCTTAAAAATTTTCTCGCCTGTATAGAAATTGCATTTTTTTGTACTTTTCCATTGTTTTTCACCTGTTTTTCACCAAACATTATCAATTTAACCAAAGTGTTAAAATGGAAAAGAGCAAATTCATTACTTATCTGCGCAACTTAAGCC
>JBJXFD010000040.1:0-13654 GCA_046153985.1 Saprospiraceae bacterium | reverse complement strand
ATTTACCGGCAGGGGCCGATGCCCTGGTCATCAGTTACACCGGTTTTTCCACACAGGAAGTCACGGTTGGCAACCAGACAACCCTAAGCATCAGTTTGGTGGAAGGCGTCATGCTGGAAACCGCTGTCGTAACGGCACTGAACATCTCCAGAGATGAAAAATCGCTGGGTTATTCTGTGCAGCAGGTTGGTGGCGAAGACCTGACCCGGGTGCAGGAAACCAATATTGTCGGCGCATTGGCCGGGAAGGTTGCCGGCGTTCAGGCGGTAACCTCGGCAGGTGCGGCAGTAGGCGGTTCCGCCAAAGTGCGCGTGCGTGGCGTTAGCGGTTTGACGGGTGGCGATCCACTTTTTGTTGTGGATGGAACCCCGCTTGCCAACAACAACTTTTCCAGCAGCACTGGCGGCGCCGATTATGGCAACCTTGCCTCAGATATCAACCCGGAAGACATCGAGAACATTTCGGTGTTGAAAGGACCTGCCGCTACAGCACTCTATGGCGAACGTGCCAAATACGGGGTTGTGATGGTAACGACCAAAAAAGGCAAAGCACGCCAGGGATTGGGCATTACGTTCAAATCGTCTTTGTCCGTAGAAAATGTTTACATTTTGCCTAATTATCAAAACGAATACGCTGGCGGATACGACCAAAACTTCATCGAAGTGGTGGACCCGGTAGATGGGCAGACTTACCAAACGCTGGATTATTCTGCGGATGAAAGCTGGGGCCCACGTATTGACGGCACCGTTTACCGCCCTTGGTGGAGCTGGTACGATGATGAAAATTACGGTACAACAATTCCGCTGACCGCTAACCCGGACAACGTAAGGGATTTCTACGACACAGGTACAACGAACACCAACTCAATCGCGTTCAGCGGCGGAACTGGTAATCTTGGTTATCGCGTAGGCTTTACCAATTTGAATCAAAAAGGGATTATTCCGAATTCGGAATTCAACAGGAATAACATCAATGTAAGTTTGAATGCTGCTGTGAGCAAGAAATTTACGGTAATCGCCAATTTGAACATGGTTTTCAGCGATGGCTCCGGCCGGCCTTCTTTTGGCTATTCGCCGATCTTCGGAAACTCTACACAGTCTTTCAACCAATGGTTCCAACGCCAGTTGGATATAGACGAGTTGAGAGATTACAAGTCAGCCGACGGTTCTTTCCGTACCTGGAACATCCGTTCTACCAGCGATACCCGGCCTTTGTACTGGGATAGCCCGTTCTTTGCAGTAACGGAGAACATTCCTACAGACAGCCGTAACCGCTACTTCGGGGACATCACCCTGCGGTATGCACTGACCGACAACCTGAGCATTCAAGGCGCGGTAAGAAGAGATAACTTTAACCAGCGCATCGAAGAAAGAATCGCTTCCGGTGGTCTGGAAGAAGCTTACTACCGCGAATACGTGGCAGATGGCCAGGAAGACAACTTTGAATTGCTGGCAACATACCAGCAAAACTTCGGCGAAATTTCTGTTGATGCCAACCTTGGCGGAAACCTGCGTCAGAACAGGTATCACGAGAATAATGCAGCTACAGTAGGCGGGTTGAATGTACCCAACCTGTTCAACCTCGGCGCATCGGTAGACCGCCCCACGCTGAGCAGCAGGATTACCCGCAAAGACGTACAATCTGCATTTGCAGCCCTTAACTTAGGCTACAAAAACTTCCTTTACGTTGGCGGTACATTGCGTAACGACTGGTCATCGGCACTGCCGGTTGACAACAACTCATACCTTTACCCATCCGGTAACGTAAGCTTGGTCTTTTCAGAACTGCTGGGAACGGACTTCCTGTCTTATGGCAAGTTGAGGGCTTCTATCGCACAGGTAGGTTCAGACGTTGATCCTTATCGCATTGCTTTCTCCTATGGAATTGGTACGCCTTATGGTTCTTCGCCTTCCTTCAATGTCCCTGATGAGTTGCCGAATGAAGGTCTGCGCCCTGCAATCACGACTTCCTGGGAAACAGGTGTTGACCTGCGCTTTATGGGCGATCGGTTGGGCTTGGATATAACGTATTACAACAACAACAGCAAAGATGAAATTTTGGCCATCCAGGTTCCTGGCTCCAGCGGTTTCTCCAGAGCTTTGATCAATGCAGGGAATATCCAGAGCAGAGGTTTTGAAGTCGGTATTTCGGCAGAACCTGTATCCGGCAGCAATTTCAGCTGGACAACCCGGATTAACTTTGCCAACAACCAAACCGAGATCATTGAATTGACAGAAGGTATTTCAAACTACAAACTGGCAGATGGTATCGGCGGACAAGGCTGGGGTGGTCTTACACTCAACGCTGCGATTGGCGAAGAATGGGGTTTGCTCAGAGGCGGCGGTTACACTTATATTGAAGGAAGCGACCTGCCAAGGATCAATGCGAACGGTTCTTATGTAAGAACGGCTAACAAAGACCTCGGTTCAGTTTTGCCGGATTTCACTGGCGGTTTCACCAATACTTTCCGCGTTTTCGGATTTGAAATTGGCGCGCACATTGACTTCCAGGCAGGCGGAAAATTCTTTTCTGTTACCAAAATGTTCAACAACTACTCTGGTTTGGGAGAAGAAACGGTTGGCAACAACGACAAAGGCAATCCGATCAGAAACCCGATTGAAGAAGGTGGCGGTATCGGCGTACATGGCGTATTGGCCGATGGTACAGAAACGACGGTTTATGTTGAGCCAATTACTTATTACGCTCGTTTGTTTGGTTTCCACGAAAGATGGATTTATGACGCATCTTTCATCAAACTTCGTGAAGTAAGCATCGGTTACAACCTGCCTAAGCGCTTGTTTGGCAGTGGTGGCATCCAATCGCTGAAAATTGCGTTAATCGCCAGAAACCCATTGTTGATCTACTCGGCAGTTGAAGGTATTGACCCGTCTGAAATTTTACCAGGCGCCAACAACCTGATTTTTGAAGAAAGAGGCCAGTTGCCAAGTGTTCGTTCTTATGGCATCAGCGTGACATTGGGCCTTTAATTTGTTTATTAAAAAAAAGAGGATTATGAAAATCAAACATCTGATATATGCCTTACTGCTGGTAGGTTTCACCGGCTGCGGCGAATTTGACGATTTGAACGTTGACCCGAACAACCCGGTGAGCGTTCAAACTGGAACACTGATTACATCGGCACAGCGCAGCATGAGCGATGCAGTGGGATCTTCTCTGGGCGCTCTTTACGCTCAACACATTTCGGACATCATTTACACAGAAGGTGGACGTTATCAGTCTATCGTTGCTGACTTTTCAGCTTGGTACTCAGGCCCGCTGCAAAACCTGCAAACGGTCATTGACCTGAATACAGACCCGGCTACCAGTACGGCTGCTGCGGCCAGCGGTTCCAATGCAAACCAGATTGCTTTGGCGCGTATTTTAAAGGCTTACTTTTTCCACTTTCTGACGGATCGCTGGGGCGCATTGCCTTATTCTGAAGCGCTGAAGGCCAGAAGCGGAATTTATTCGCCCAAATACGATAGCCAGGAAGCGATCTACGACGATTTGCTGAAAGAGCTGAAAGAAGCGGTTGCGCAAATAGACGGTGGTGCAGGCGTAAAGGGAGACATCATTTTCGATGGCGACATGGACAGCTGGAAACGCTTTGCCAATACGCTCCGGATGAACATCGCCCTGCGCATGGCAGACGTTAGCAACGGAAAAGCACAATCGGAATTTAATGATGCGATCGCTGCTGGTGTCATCACGGCAGATGTATTTTATCCTTACTTAGGGGAAGCCAACAACGAAAACCCCTGGTTTGCAAGTTTTAGAACAAGAACAGACTTTGCGGTCACCGAGCATTTGGTGGATTATTTGAAAGCTACCAACGACCCGCGCCTGCCTAAGTTTGCTGATCCGACGCTGAATTCTGTTGCAGCCGGCAATCCGATTTATACGGGCATGCCTTATGGCGTTACGAACCCGACTTCTTTGCCACCGGATGTATCTTATCCAAACTCTACTTATGCGAAATGCCAGGATTGTCCGTTGCCTATTTATACCGTGGCTCAGGTAAATTTCGCTAAGGCGGAAGCTGCTGCCCGGGGTTGGGGCGGAGGGTCTGCTGAAGACCATTTCAGAGCAGCCATTCAGGCAAGCTGGAATCAGTGGGATGTTTCGTACACCGCAGGTGAGTTTGATACTTACTACAATCAGGCAAACGTAAAATGGGATGCAGGCAACTGGAAAGCATCTTTAGCACAACAGAAGTGGGTTGGCCTGTTCATTCAGGGGTATGAAGGTTGGGCAGAATGGAGAAGATTGAATGGTCCGACATTCGTCGTTCCTGCTGAACCACTGAACCCAAGTGGCGGTATTCCGTTGCGGAACATTTACCCGACTACGGAAGCTTCGCTCAATGGTGTAAACTACGCCGCAGCCGTCACGCAGTTCCTTGGCGGAAGTGACAGCGATGGTGTTAGACTTTGGTGGGATGTGAACTAAATCGTATTTCCATTAAGTTTGATAAAGTAGAAAGCTGCCGGCAAAAACCGGCAGCTTTCTTTTTTTTGTATTAATATTTTTTTAACATTTTGATAAAATGATAAGCAGCGTTATATTTGCCGCGTACGTTGCACTGACAGAATATCATCCGTTACATTATTGCCACAGACTACACAATTTTAGCTTTCCCGACTGAAACAAAAATTTTATTTAGTGCGGATGATCCTAACTTGGTTACCCTTTGTTTTCGCAATCGTTAAGGAAACGTTTGCGTGTTAAAACAATGTGTATATTTTTAGTTTCAGTTTTCTAAAACAAAATTGGATTAGTATGAAAAAACTCTCACTAGTTTTGACGCTGGTCTGCTTCGCTTTTGGCTTTGCCATGGCCCAGCGGACAGTGAGCGGAACCGTGACGGACGAAAAAGGAGAAGCGCTCATCGGCGCCAGTATCCTTGCTAAAGGCACGTCCACCGGTACCGTTACGGATGTAGACGGCAAGTACTCCCTTTCTGTACCTGCCGGTAGTAACGTTCTGATCATAAGCTACACTGGCTTTAGTGAACAGGAGGTTACCTTAGGCGCTTCCAACATCGTGGATATTACCATGAAAGAGGGCGTTCAAATTGAAGAAGTCCTTGTGACGGCGGTCGGTATCCAGCGCGAAAAGAAAGCCCTGGGGTACTCGGTGACCGACCTTGCAGGCGACGAATTGGCTCAACGCTCTGAGCCCGACCCGGTTCGTGCAGTAGCAGGGAAAGTCCCTGGTGTGCAGATCACCGGTGCGGGGGGCGCTCCCGGCCAGTCCACCAAAATCAACATTCGCGGGAATTCCTCTTTGACGGGGAATACCCAGCCGCTGTTTGTTGTGGATGGTATTCCTTTCGACAACTCCGTGAACGCAACAACCGGTTCAACAGGAGGGTCGCAGTACAGCAGCCGTTCGTTCGACATTGACCCGAATAACATCGAGTCTATGACGATTCTGAAAGGCGCTGCCGCTGCGGCGTTGTATGGCTCCCGCGCTACCAACGGTGTTGTGGTGATCACCACCAAAAGCGGTAGCAAAAAGACCCGCAAAGGTCTGGAAGTTTCTTACAATTCTTCTTTTCAGTTAGAGCAAATTTCCGGGATTCCTGATTATCAGAATGTTTACGGACAAGGCTCCAACCAGGTTTACAACGGTGGGTTCATTGGCAACTGGGGTTCTCCTTTCCCCACGGAGGTTGACCGCCTCAATGCCACTTATGGAACGAATTACAGCAAGGTGAATGCACCGGGCTATCCGGAAGGAACCATTCCTCATCCATTAGTTTCCACGGGGTACGCACAGCCTCGTTTCTCCAACGTTTTTCCTGAATTATTTGAAACACTGCCCAATGGCACGCGCCGTGCGCTGCCGGTTCCTTACCGGCCTTACGAAATCATTGACAACTTCTTTGAAACCGGCCAGCTTTGGGAAAACTCCCTCACTATCAACGCCGGCGGTGCGGATAACAGCCTCAGCGGCACGGTTTCCCGCATGACCAACCAGGGTATTGCACCCGGTACTGATGCATCCAGAACTTCTTTGAGTTTTGGTGGCAACTCTAAATTGGCAAATGGCTTGATTGTGTCCGGTAATGTGACTTACGTCAATACAACACAGGCTAACCCGCCGAGTGCCGGCGCTATTTATGGCGGCAACTTCGGCGCATTGTCACCCTCTATCTTTACCCGTTTGTTTTACTTACCACGTAACTTCGACCTTACCGGATCGAACCCGGAAGGCATTCCTTATCCGTTCGAGAACCCGATCAGTGGCGATAACGTGTTTTACCGCGCATTAGACAACCCGCTGTGGTTGGCTAAATACAGCCGCTACGAGAGCGATGTCAACCGGGTTTACGGCAATATTGCCCTGAGTTACGATGTATTGCCCTGGTTGAACCTGACCGCACGTGGTGGGTTGAATACCTATACCGACAGCCGTAAGAGTATTTTGCGCCCGGGTGGCACCAACGACGCCAATGGCTATGTTTGGACGGATGATGTGACCAACAGAGAAATTGACCTTAATTATTTGGCTACGATCTCTACGAATATTACCCCGGATCTTGATTTTCGCCTGATCGGTGGTTTGAACCTGAACCAGCGCGAATTCAAGAGTCGCTATGTAGAAGGCGATAACGTTATTTCTCCGGGGCTTTACAACACTGGTGCAACGGCTTCACAATTTGCAAATGAATTCAACCGCAAACAACGCTTTTATGCAGCGTATGCCGACCTTCAGTTGGGGTATAAAAACTTCCTTTATTTGGGCGCTACTGCTCGGAATGACTGGTCTTCAACGTTGCCCGATGGCAAAAACAGCTTCTTTTATCCTGGCGTGAACACCTCTTTTGTGTTCTCCGATGCCTTTGGAATCAGCAACAATATCTTCAGCTATGGTAAAGTTCGCGCTGCCTGGACTCAGGTTGGTAATGAAGCCAGCCCTTACCAGACCGCAACAACTTACCGCCTTGGCATACCGCACAATTCTCCGGGTGGTACCGTATTCAACCGCGCAACATTAGATGGAACGTTGGGGAATGCTGAATTGAGAAACGAATTAACGACTGAAATTGAATTTGGCGCCGACTTGCGTTTCTTCCGCAATCGGATTGGGTTGGATGTAACTTATTTCAAGCGCAATTCGACAGACCAAATTACAAGCTCACGCCTCCCAGCATCTACGGGTTTCACGGAAGCGATTGTAAACGCTGGCGAAATCGAAAACAAAGGTTGGGAAATCGCACTGAACCTGACACCGATTCGTACGGCAGGTGGCTTCGAATGGAATACCTTGATCAACTTTACCAAAATCGAATCTTTAGTCATTGATGCCGGTGAAGGGAATGAGTTGTACCTCGAGAACCTCGGCATTACCTGGGGTGGCGGTGGTACCGTACACCGGGAAGGTTTCCCCTACGGTCAAATCATTGGATCGGCTCCCGCACGTACGAATTCTTATAATGCAGAGGGCGATTATATCGGCGAAGGCGATCTGCTCATTAACAAAGCGCTGGGGACCTATATTGTACTGCCGAACCTGGAAATTATTGGAGATCCGAACCCTGACTTCCTCATGGGGATTGTAAATACTTTCAGCTATAAAGGTTTGTCGCTTCAGGCGTTGATTGACTGGCGCCAGGGGGGTGACCTGTTCTTCACTACTGCAGGTGACCTCATGTTGCGCGGACAGTTGAAGTTGACGGAAGACCGCGAAGCGCTTCGGGTGGTTCCGGGCGTTTATGGAGATCCAGGCACCTTCGAACCGTTAACGGATGAGAACGGCAACTTCATTAAGAACACCACAACAATCACCTCTTTTGACTACCACTTCAGCGATGGTTACGGCTCTTACGGCGCTGATGAGACGAATGTATACGACGTTACGACGATTCGACTTCGTGAAGTGTCGCTGGCGTATGAGTTCCCGAAAAAGTTGCTCGGAAAAACGCCTTTCGGTTCTGCCCGTCTTTCTGTTTCCGGTCGTAACCTTTGGTTTAACTCGCCAAACGTGATAGAAGGCCTGAATATGGACCCGGAAGTATTGGGTGAAACGGCTGGTTCGAACGTACAAGGTTTTGAATACAGCAGCTACCCAACGACGCGTCGTTATGGGGTAAACCTTTCGGTTACCTTCTAATTGAAGGAGCGTTTATGGTTGAAGCCGGTTGCCCGGATAGGTTCCGGGCAGTTCCTGCTGCAACGAATGTTGTAATGAATTGTAGGAAGTCGGTTCCGGATTATTCAGGAACTGACGTCTCAAACATTCACAAAAAAATAAATTAAAATGATGAAAATCGGATATTGGAATAAACTACTCATTGCACTCACGGTGACCTTTGTGCTAAGTAGTTGCGACCTGTTCGAGCTCGACATTAATGACGACCCGAACAATCCCACTACGGCAGCAATCAACTTGTTGCTGTCTCAGGCCGAGTTGTCGCTTGCCGACAACCTTGAGGGTGGAGTAAACAACAACCAGCTTGGCTTTGCCGGTATCCTGGCAAGCGGCGACAACTTTCAGTTGGCGCAGAACAGCTACGATGGATTTTGGAACAACATGTATGCCGGACCGCTGAAGGACATTGAAGGCATCATTCAGATTGCTTCCAATCCTGACGCTTTAAGCCCGCACTACTTAGGCATTGGCCAGTTGCTTAAGGCTTATGCCTTTTCTACCATGGTAGATTTGTTTGGCGATATTCCATACAGCGAAGCGCTGAAAGGAGACGCTGCCGATGCAATCAAGCAGCCGAAGTTTGACAACCAGGCAACCATTTATGCCGATGCGCTTGCTCTGATTGATGCGGCCATCGCCAATCTGAGCGGGACGACTCCTGTTATTGTAACCGGGGACATTATCTATGGTGGGAACTCAACGAGATGGCTGAAGTTTGCCCGTTCGTTGAAACTGAAGTTGCTGATCCAAACGCGTCAGGTGAACCCTACCGCTAAACAGGATATTGAAAAAATATTTACAGATGGCGGTTTGATTTCGACCGCTGCTGAAGATTTTCAATTTCAATTCAGCAAACTACAAAGCTCCAACGACGTTCGTCACTCCTGGTACGAAAATTCTTATACCTTAGGTGTAAATGACTTCACGTACATACTGCACCAATACATGGTGGAAATGTTGGAAGATAAGGATCCGCGTTTCCCCTTCTACTTCCGTCGCCAGTCGAAAACCGTACTTGACCAGAATGACCCGTCTCAGCGCAATACAACGCCGTGTTCTATGACGCCAGGTTGTCTTTTTGGCTATGTTGTGCTGAATGAAAACCTGCACCAGCGCATTTATGGAACGACTACCCTCAGCCAGGCTCAGATTGACTTTTTAGCCGGTATTTTTGGCCGCGACCGCTCCGACCCTGCCGGTGTCCCTCAGGATGCCGACTTCCGTACAATGCCCGGCGTGTATCCTGCTGCGGGCCGTTATGACGTGACTGCTCCTGGCCTTCCTGGTTCTTTCACAGCTCCTGGCGGTGGTGTATTTCCAATACTCACGCACATCAACATTGATTTTTACAGAATTGAAGCGATTCTGACTTTAGGTATAGCCGGTGATGCCAGAGCGTTATTCGAAACGGCGCTGCGCAACCACATTACCAAAGTAATCAATTTTGGCGTTGCAGCAGACGCAAACGCGGTTCGCCCAGAACAGGCAGACATTGACGCTTATGTCAACCTTTGGCTTACCCGTTATGACAACCAGACAAACAACGATTCCAAGTTGAACGTGGTCATGAAGCAGTTCTGGTTCTCGAGCTGGGGCAATGGTTATGAAATTTACAATGCCATGCGCCGTACGACCGATCCGAACGCGAACAATGCTTTTGGCTATACAGGGTACCCGAACACGGTACAGGAGCCGATCCTGGCGCCGCGTAAGTTCCCGCTTCGTTTGCCATACCCGCAGCAGGAATTGTCCATTAACCCGAATGCATCTTCTTATACCTCGGTTATTTATGACCAGGCACGTTTGTTCTGGGATGCCAACTGATGTGAAGTTTGCTTCCATCAATGCTTTTGAACAAAAAAAAAATGAATCATGAATAAATTTAAAATAACGCTTTATACCCTCTTCACGGCTTTGATTCTGCCGTTCTCGGCCTGCAAAGACGAAGCCCTGAACCCGGTGCCGGAATGGGAGTCGGGGGTACACGCCCTGGGCCAGTTCACTGCAAGTTCGGCTCAGAATTTTGTATTCGCCGACTCCGACGTGGATATTGATGTTGAGTTCCATTGGGTTTCGATTGACAACCTGAACACCGTCACAGAGGTTGAATTTTACATCCTGTTTAACGAAGCCTATTCTGATAACGACGGCAATCCACGTGTTGCCCGCCATGGCGGCACGGAGGGTAAACTCCTGAAAAAGCTCACCGGAGCTGAAGTAAAGGGCAACCGCGAATTCGTGAATATTTCGGTTACGCAGGCAGATATTTACGACCTGTACAAGGACAACACCTTCGACTATGGTGATGGCGTTGTGGGCGTATTTGCCAATCCGGAGAAACCAACCCGTGGCCCTAACAGCCGCTTCGTAGCAGGGGATGCATTCGAACTTCGCTGGGCGATGCGCACAGCCGACGGTCGTTATTTCGACTCCTGGTCGCCTTCCGTATGTTCAGAATTCCCGGGCGCCAGTTGTTCCGTAGGCTGGGGAACTATATGTGTTTCTGACCTGGCTGGCAGATATTCTGTGACAACGACTTATTCACAGCACGACTTTCTGCCTGACTTTGCTACCCATACGATGGAAGTGGACCTCGTTGAATTGAGTGCTGCTACGTATTTCGTGCAGGACCTTTCGGGGGGCTTGTACACCGTTGGACCGTATGTTGGCGCTTATGGAACAGGTCCGGATAGCTTTGATGCTCAATTTGTTGATGGCTGCGGACAAATACAACTGTTTGGGCAGTCTGATCCATGGGGCGAAGTGATCATTAACGGACCTTCGTCGGTTGATCCGGTTACCGGGGTAATCACCATCAACTGGAAATGTTTAGGCTACAATGAAGCCGGGGTATCCGTGTATACGCCGCTTTAATTGGTATTCATAATCTTTAACAAAAGGCGCCCTGTTCTTGAATGGGGCGCCTTTTGATTTTTTTTGACTATGCAAACAGGACTAAAAATTTTGATCACGTCGCTCCTGGTCGGGGGACTATGCGCTTGCACGAAGCAACTGGAACTGTTGCGTTTAGTAGACCTTGATGAAGAAAAAGTACGGGTAAAAGAAAGATCAGACGATAAGCCTGCAGTTTTCATTTTCCTTTCAACAGATTGTCCGATTTGCCAAAAATACAGCAAAACTCTACGGGAATTGGCTTCCAGCTATCCTTCGGTTAAATTTGTTGGGGTGATGACGAAGTGGGAAAAACCGGACGCTATCAGGCAATTTATCCGGGAATATGAACTGCCTTTCCCTGTTTTACAAGACAAACGACATCGGTTTTTGGTACAACTTCAGGCAAATGTGACTCCGGAGGTTTTTTTCTTTAACGAAAGTATGGAATTGCTGTACAGCGGCGCCATAGACAACTGGTTTTTTGCCCTCGGCAAACACCGGCCAGCCTCCACAGAAAATTACCTGATCGAAGCCATTGAAGCCTGGAGTAGGGGAGAGGCGCCAAAAATTTCAAGAACTACCCCGATTGGATGTGTAATAGAGCAATAGCCCTGATTACCTTTGCACTCCAAATACACAAAACGCATGACCTTTCGGGAACGCTATCAATTGACGCTGGATTACCTCTTTGAGCAGTTGCCGATGTTTCAGCGCATCGGGCCTCCGGCTTTTAAAAAAGGATTGGGCAATACCATTGCGTTGTTGGAAGCTTTGGACAATCCGCAACACCAATTCCGGGCCATTCACATCGCGGGCACAAACGGAAAAGGATCTGTTGCGCATCTGTTGGCCGCAATTTTGCAGGCGTCGGGTTACCGCACCGGGCTTTACATTTCTCCCCATTACAAAGACTTTCGAGAGCGCATAAAAGTGAACGGACAATACGTCAGCAAGGCCTATGTCGTTGATTTTGCAGCACGCAACCGGGAATTGTTCGACCGCATCCAACCCTCCTTTTTCGAAATTACGGTGGCCATGGCTTTCGACTATTTTGCCAAACAAAAAGTTGAAGTTGCCGTGGTGGAAACCGGTCTGGGAGGCCGATTAGACTCTACCAACGTACTGACCCCGGAATTGAGCATCATCACAAACATCAGCTTTGACCACCAGCAGTTTTTGGGAGATACGCTGCCGTTAATCGCTGCCGAAAAAGCCGGCATCATCAAGCCGCGTGTACCCGTTGTAATTGGCGAAACCCACCCGGAAACAAAGCCGGTTTTTGTGGCAAAAGCGGCAGAAATGGAGGCGCAGATTGTATTTGCAGATGACCACTGGCGTGCAGCGTGGAAAGGAGAGACCTTGACGCATTCGACCTATGATTTATGGCGCGAAGGTCAACCTGAATTTATGGCGCTGGATGTCAATTTGCATGGACGTTACCAGTCGAAAAACCTGCAAACCGTTGCGCAAGCCGTTGATTTGCTTCGAAATACGTTCGATATAAGCGACCAAAACATTCGGGACGGCCTTTTTAATTTAAAAAACCTCACCAAGTTTATGGGGCGGTGGCAGGTGCTCGGAACGGATCCTGCTATTATTTGCGACAGCGCACACAATGAAGGTGGACTTAAGGTAACATTGGATCAGGTTGCGCAATATCCTTACGAAAACCTGCACATCGTTATGGGAACCGTAAGCGATAAGGAGCTGAAACCGGTATTGGAATTATTCCCCAAACATGCGCGGTACTACTTTTGCAAGGCGAATATTCCAAGGGGGCTGGACGCTAAACAACTGCAAGTCCGTGCAGCGCAGGAAGGATTAAAGGGGCGGGCCTACGTTTCTGTGAAACGCGCCCTGCAAGCTGCTAAAAGGCATGCTAAGCCCGAAGATCTGATTTTTGTCACAGGAAGCATCTTCGTTGTTGCTGAGGTTCTATAAATTTTTTATCACAGTGGCAATAAAAAGCAGCATTCATTGCAAATAATCCCTACTTTTGCACTTAAATTTTGAAAAAACAAAATAATGGCAGAATTGGTACAGACGCTGTTGACACAGCGCATTCAATTGATGGAAGAATCGGCGACCATAAAAATGGCGCAAATGGCGCGTGATCTCGCTGCTCAAGGCCATGATGTGATTGACCTGAGCCTTGGAGAGCCCGATTTCGATACCCCGGTTCACATTAAAGAGGCCGCTAAAAAAGCGCTCGATGACGGGTTCACCAAATATACGCCGGTGCCCGGCACCATTGAATTGCGGAAGGCGATACAGGCAAAATTCAAACGGGATAACAACCTCGACTTCGAACTCAACCAGATTGTCGTGTCCAATGGCGCCAAACAGTCCATCGCTAACGTTTGCCTTTCGCTGCTCGAAAAAGGCGATGAAGCCTTGATTTTGGCTCCTTATTGGGTGTCGTACGCTGAAATTGTCAAATTAACCGAAGCAACACCGGTTTACGTCTATGCGGGTATTGAAGACGATTACAAATCCACCGCATCGCAAATAGAAGCGGCCATCACGGAACGCACCAAACTCATTATTTTTTCGTCGCCCTGCAACCCGACCGGTTCGGTTTATACCTATGAAGAACTGGAAT
>JBJXFD010000022.1:0-9624 GCA_046153985.1 Saprospiraceae bacterium | reverse complement strand
CCCACTCAACAAATCCTTAACCAAAAAAAAATTACTTTTTTTCCAACCCTTTTGAAATTACTCCTGTCTTTTAAGATGCATACAAAGTATGTGACTTAATATTTTGGAATACTGCAAAAGAGAGGCCTCGGACGGACAGCAATGTTGGTTTCGGGGCCTTTTACTTTATGCTCGGCGCAGCACGCACCAAAGACACATTCCGCTCATAATCAAACAACGTCAACCGCCGCAAATCGTAATAAGCCAACCAAAAATTGCGCAACGCCGCAATATACCCCCTGCGCGAACTGGCTTCTTCCTGAAGCGCCAAATTGAGGTCAGTGATGAGGATATTGCCCACCAAATAACGCTGGCGCGTAATGCCGAGGCGTTTTTGCGCAATTTCATACGCCCGCAGCGCAATGCGCACCTGCTCGCGCACTAAGTCAAATTGTTGAACCTTCACTAAGACTTCCCGTTCAAAATTAACCCGTTCCTGAGCCACCTGAAGCTGGGTAAGTTCCGCGTTCGATTGCGCAACTTCCCGGATCGCTTTGGCTTTGCCCCAATCGGCAATTGGCACACTGAGGCCAATATTGACCACTTCCTGGTCGAGCGGACTGGTATAAGCGTCGGTTAGCTGAGGCCCCGTTTGAGACAAACCAAAAGAAACAAATAAATCGGCTTGCGGGCCGGTGGTGCGTTTCGCTTCCACCACGCTGCTTTGCGCCTCCAACAGGCGGCGGTCAAATGCAATGACCTCCGGGCGGTGCGTTCTGGCGTATTGCAGGGCCTGTTGGGCATCCAGCATAAAAGTCGGCAATTGAGAAGGGGTTTCCAATTGAAAATGAACCGCTTCAGTAATGCCCAAAAAATCGCGCAGTTGTTCGGCGCTGGTTTGCATATTGAGCATGCTTTGCGACACGTCGGCGTTGGCGTTCATGGCGTTCAGCTCGATTTGCAACAGTTCCGTTTCTGCAATCCTACCCACTTCAAAGCGGCCTTTGGAAATGCCATAAAGCGTATCTGCATTGGCTTTGTCGCGATAAGCCGCTTCTAAATTGAGTTGCGCAATGAGGATGTCGAAAAACAAGGTGGCCGCTTGAAAAGCCGTTTGCTCCAGGTCTAACGAATAAGCTTTTTCAGATTCCGCATAGCGCAACGGTTCGATCCGGCGGTCCCAATGCAGGCGGTTAAACCCAAAAATGGGCTGGATGAATCCGATGCTGACGGGCGTGGACAGGTAAGAAACAAAACCGTCGTTGCCGTTCGTCGGAAAGATGTCAATGCGCTGCAACCCGGTTTGCGCAAACAGCGTACCGCCGGTGAGCGATACCTGCTGCTGAATGCCGATCCCCACGTTGTTCCGCATCAGGGCGCGGCTTACGAAGGCCGCATTGCCGTTGGGCAGGGTGATGGCTTCGATGGACCGGTTGAGGTCGGGCAGGGTGGCGTTGAGGGTGATTTGCGGGCGAAGGTTCGCCAAAAACGACTGGTAGCGCCAGTAATTATTGCCAAATTCGGTCTCTGCAATTTTAACATCCGGGGCTTGTCCCTGTGCTTTAATAATGGCCTGGTCGAGGCTGAGCCGGAGGGTATCTTTCTGGGCGTTCAGGGCGCCGGCTGCCAGTAACAAACAGCTGGCAAAAAGCAGTGAAAAAATGCGCATAAGCGGTTTTTTTGTTTTTTGAACTCGTAGCAAAACGCGGGCTTGGGCACTAAGATACACCATCGGGCAATTATTAACGAATCCATGCATACCTTTGCGCCTCAAATGAATTTTTCATGAAGATTCCATCTACCCGACTCGGTGTGCTGGGCGGCGGACAATTGGGCAAAATGATGGCCCTCTCCGCCGGCAACTGGCACCTGCCTTTTTTTGCGCTCGATACTTCCCGCGATTTTCCCGCCGGGCCGTTTTGTACCGGTTTCACGGAAGGCAATTTTAACGACTACGACGATGTCCTCCGCTTTGGCAAATCCGTGGATGCGCTGACCATCGAAATCGAACACGTCAACATAGAAGCCCTGTTTCAATTGGAGCGGGAGGGCTTGGTGATCCACCCGAAACCGGCCGCGTTGCAAATCATTAAGGACAAAGGCTTGCAAAAGCAATTTTACGTAGACAACGGCATCCCAACCGCTGCTTTTGAATTGTTTGAAAATGAATCGGATATCCGGGAAGCCGTCGCTCAGGAAAAGTGGACTTTGCCTTTTGTTCAAAAAAGCCGGACCGATGGCTACGACGGGCGCGGGGTTTCGGTTATCCGGACGGAACGCGATTTGGCTGAAAAATTGTTGCCCGGCGCTTGCCTGCTGGAAGCCATGGTTCCCATTGAAAAAGAAATTGCTGTGGTCGTCGCTCGAAACAAGCGGGGAGAAACCGCTGCATTTCCACCGGTAGAAATGCTTTTTGACCCCGATGCAAATTTGGTCACTTTTTTAGCCTGCCCGGCCCGAATCAGCCCAAAAATCGCCGCTGCTGCGGAAGCATTGGCACGCAAAACCATCGAAACGTACGACATTTGCGGCCTGCTCGCCGTAGAGTTGTTCCTCTCCACCGACCAACAACTATTGGTCAACGAAGTAGCGCCGCGCCCCCACAACAGCGGCCACCACACCATCGAAAGTTGCTACACTTCCCAGTTTGAACAGCATATCCGGGGTGTTCTTGATTTGCCCCTCGGCAGCACCCGCTTGAAAGTACCCGCAGCCGTGATGCTCAACCTGCTGGGAGAACCCGGCTGTGAAGGCCCGGCCATCTACGAAAACATGGATCAATGTTTGGGCATGGAAGGCGTCTATGTGCATTTGTATGGAAAAGCAACGACCAAACCGTTCCGGAAAATGGGGCACGTGACGGTGTTGGGCGCAACGCCGGAAGCGGCCATGGAAAAGGCGTTGGAAGTGAGGGCGTTGTTGAAAGTGAAAGCATAGTGGTCACCAGCTTTAGCTGGTAGACCCCCAAAAGCCGGCTTTTAATATAACAAGCACATTGCAAAATCCTGTTCAATATGCCACGTAAATCAGCAAAGTCCACCTTTTGGCAAAAATACTGGCCCTGGATGTCAGCCTTGGGATTTATCAGCCTGTGCCTCGTGCTTTATCTTTTGTCACCTGGCTTTCAGGACTTCCTTCAGCAAACCTGGCAGGTCCTTATGAGCAAGGATGAAGAAAAAATAAGTGCTTATTTTCAGGAATTTGGCCTTTGGGGACCGCTGCTCATCATCCTGATTACGGGTGTTCAAATGTTTCTTGTCTTCTTCCCCAATGCTATCCTGATCATCGTTGCAATGCTGGCATACGGGCCGGTTTGGGGTACGGTTATTTCGCTTGGCGGTAACATCGCGGCTTCTTCGGTGGGCTATGTACTGGGCAGTAGCTTCAGCGCGCAAACCCACAAAATGTTCAGTGCTGAGAAAATTAAAAGGATGGAGCAGTTTCTGAAAAGATACGGATTCTGGGCGGTGGTCATCTTTCACTTGTCTCCTTTCATTTCCAATGACGTGGTTAGCATCGTGGCCGGGATATCCAAAATGAATTTCTGGCGATTTATGATGGCCACCATGGTCGGCGCCATCCCATTCACCATTGCCTTCGCCTGGTTTGGCCGGCAAACCGAAACGCTGGAAGCTGGTCTGTATTGGATCGGTGGAGTAGGACTGGTACTTTATTTGCTTTATGTATGGCTGGATCACCGCCGGGCATCCGGTAACATTAAATAATGAAGGGAAACGCCCAGGAACATCGCAATAATAAGTTCCTCTTTTCGGCGCGAGGATTTTTTCAACGGACAAGGCGCGAGAAGAGAGCGTAGCCTTAGCTACGCGACCGACGAAGCAACGAAGTCCGGTGGAAAAAGCCACCGCCCAAATCGGGAAGTTATTATTGCGACGTTCCTAAGCTTCAATCCAAAACACTTTCCCCGTTCAAATCCGTTGTCAGCACCAAACTCATGTAATCAAAATAAGGGCGCATGGCCTCGAAGGTCTGTTTCACTTCCAGCAGGAAATTGTCGCTGGTCACTTCCGCGTCCGTAAAAATCCGGTGTACGGTAAAGCTCTTCATGCGGATCAGATCCAGCGCAGGACTGTTTTTGTCGTAGCCACGCGGCGCGCTTTTCAGTTCCTCGCCCTGGAGGACGCCGAAATATTTTTGAAAGGTAGGATCAGCCATGATTTCCCGAATAGGCTTGTCATCTGCAGCAAACTCGTCGCGAATCCGTTTGAGATCGGTCGCATTGGGCTGCCAGAAGCCGCCGCCGGCAAACGAACCCCCCGGCTCAATTTGCAGATAATAGCCGCCCCGAAGCCGGTTGGTGGCCCGGGTGAAGCCCATGCCAAAGTTGTTTTTGTAAGGCGTTTTGTCTTTGGAAAACCGCACATCCCGGTAAATGCGAAAAAGATGGGCGCCTTCTATATGGTCCGTCTCTTCCAGCGCACTTTCAACCGCCTTGGTGAACTGTTTTAAATTTTCCAGCGCAGCTTCATAGCGGTCTTTATTGGCCAGAAACCACTCCCGGGTATTGTTGCCGGCAAGGTCTTTGAGAAATTGGAGAGAGGCGGGTTTGATTTTCATTTTCAGAAAATATGTTTTTTATCGGCTCAGCAAATCAGTAAGCACGGATTGTATTTTGAGTAAATCGGTAGAAGAAAGTTTGCCACGTCGGTTTTTTATTCTATCAAAAGAAATGGTTCTGATTTGGTGACAGAGTACGTAGCTCTCCATGGTGAGGCCTCCATTGCCTTTAGGAATATGCACAACCCAGAAATAGCTTTGTTTGGGCTTTGAACTGGTCACGGGTACAACAATAGCCAATTCCATCGCTTTGAGCGATTTGATTACCACGCAGGGCCTTATATAGGCTTGTTCATGCCCTTTCACTTCGTTTGGAGGGTTACCCAAGTCAATGTCAACAACTTCACCGGATGTGTAATCTGCTTTCATTAGTTCGGGAAATTTTTGGCAAATTCATCTAACCCCAATTCAGCCAGTTTCTTTTGCTCTACAATGAAGCCTTCATCATTGGACAGGGCAGGTTGCGGCACGGACTCTTGTTGTTTGACAAACCCCAACTCGACCGACAATGCAAAATAGTTCTGAGCAGCATCGGCCACTAAAGCGGCCAGGTCATCAATTAACTGATCGGATACCTCTAAACCGGATTCTTCAATTATATCGGCGGCAATAAATACAAACTCTGCCTGCAGCGATGCATGGGTCCAGGTAATCGTTTTTTCAAAAACCTCATCCGGGAGCGAAAATGCCAATGCTGAAATATATTGATCATAGGTAAGGTCGGAGATTTCAGAAAACGCAGGCTGTACTTTTTCTTCACTCTCAGAAGCGTGCAGAATGATGCCATCAAATACGCGCTGATTGCAGCGGACGGCAAACATGAGGTTCTCCTTCAAAACTTCGAGCCGGTCATCGTCCATCGTTTTGACATGAGAAGCTACTTCTTTCCCTACATCGGCATAGTCTAAGTTGATATTGGCGGCAAACCATTTGATGGCCTTCACCCGGAGGTTAAACAACTGAGCAAGCATCGGCGCTGGCAATGCGCCCAATCTTTCGGAAAGCAGAAGTTGCCGGACGTTTTTTGAAAGCTGGTCAGTTTCTTTTTTCAGCAGGTCATCAGGCCTGATGTCAAGCGTACTTTTTAGCTGATAAATAGAACTGTAACCAATAGATGTTGAAGCTGTCATGCTACAAATTTACGTATAAATGTGCCTAAAAACAACAGATATTGTTCATAGGGCTATTTTTTGACAGATGAGTGGTATGTTAACACTAAAAGCTTGACACCTGAGAATATTCTTCCCCTTTTGGGTCGAATCCGCAAATACCGCTCAGGAGAGCGGAAGACAAGCCGCGACGGATTGCAAATCCGCGCGAGCAAAGCCGGGTTTTGGAACACCTTATGCGAGCGGGAATATCATAAAGCAGTAACGAAAGAAACATTTGCAGACAAACTACCTACAAAAACGACTCGATTTATGATTTTTGAAGGAATTGGAGTTGCATTAGATTTAGGGGGCGCAAGTGGAATTGGAACAGTAATAACAACAGGATTAGCAGTTTTTGATTCGTTCTATTTGGACAAGCTGATAAGTGGTTGGAAACCAAATCAATTTATTAAAAAAGACTTAAAACCGAAGATTAAAAAATGAAGCCAGCATGGAACTTTCTGCTGTCGACATTGCCTCCTAAACGTCGGCGCTTCGGCAGCAGTTCCGTTATCGGATAGTATGAAATACAAATAATATGGAAAAAGGTAGAGATCGTGAAGTGAAATTGATAGAAACCCTTCTGCCCTCCGGCGAGGAATGAGCTTTGAGCAAGGCGAAGCCGGAGCGAACGAATGACTAAAAGGGGGAAGCATGTCACCGCTGCCGGATTGAAGCTTCAGCAAATGACGGCAAGGGAAAGCGGAGGGGCATCACCCGGTCTGCACGGAGCGAAGTTTACGAGCGGAGGAAGATTGGGGATACCGCTTGATATGCGAGGGGGCGAAGCCCTGAGATGAGGAAAGCCTGATGTACTGAAATCAGGCGATACTGAAAAGTGGGTATAGGAATTGGCTTAGGGATTGGAAGGAGATGACCGTTTAGGGAATAGTGCCAACGGCACCGGAACTGAAGGTGAAGTCCTGGAAAAGCCCGACCGGGACGGGAAGCCCTAAAAAAAGGGGGTTCTTGTGAAAAAAAATGCTTGAAGGTTAATTTATTTAAAAAAACGGTATAACTTAGCTGCATTGCCTTAGCTTAGTTGGCGGCAATGCTGTTCTTATAGCTATTTCGTATATACAACCGTTCGCTGTAACAAGAATGAAAAAATAATAAAAAAAGTGAATGAAATAATAAAAAAAATTTGGATTGACCCTGTTTGGAGCAAGGTGATTTCGGCGATAATAATTCTATTGGGTACGATTGTATACTCTTTAATAAAGGCTCATCTATTTGACGAGAACTTTCTATCTTCTTTTATCGGTTTTTGGACAATAAAGATTGATTTATGGATTTTGGGACTTGTCTTATTTTTGGGCATTTCATTTTTTTTATTAAAAGAAAAAAAACCAGATCCTATAAATAAAATTTTATCATCATCAGGTTTTCAAAAATACTATGGCGTATACGAAGTATTTCATTTTACCCCTCATACAACAGGAAATCCCAAAATAGCGAATGCGTTTTTAAGAATTAATAACGAAACAATTGAATATGTTCACAAATATTTTAAATATGAAAATGGTATTATTGAAAATTTTTATGGACATTTTTTTATTACATTAAAAAATGTTAAACAAACGAATGCGCCAATGATAATGATATTAAAAGATATGAATAACTATTCAGTAACAGATATAAGTGGCATGTGCATTGGATTAGGAGAACATGAAAATTGTCACCCAATTTCACTAAAAGTCGTTTTGCGAACCCGAAAAGATATAACTGATTTCAGTATTGAAAAATATTGCAACAAATGTTCCATTGTGGAGCTAACTGAAGAGGTAAAACAAAATGAACCATATCATTCAATAATAAAGTTGCTCTTTAATAAGTGCGACGATAAAGACATCCTCTTCTAATTTAAAATTGCAAACAATGACAAGTGAAATTATAGTAAGGTACTCGAAAGAATTAGGAGTCAGTATTTCAACTTCCAAAAAGCACAACAAAGTGCTTGTTGAGTTTTTAGATTTAGCATCTAAATCAGAGCACTCGTGTTATCCAGATAAAACTATTGACAATGCTTGGCATAATTTCATTTTGTTTACAAAGGATTATTATGCTTTTTGCCAAAGAAAATACAATAAATTAATTCATCATAACCCGATTGATAAAATAAATGAGCCACAGATTGGATATTTATGTAAATATTCATCAAAAGGAAAATCCAAAATGATTGCACAATTGACAACAATCACGCAAGCCATTTGCGACGGTGGAGGCGATAGTTGTTCAACTTGCAGTTCTGACGGTACGTAAACAATATTTTTTCAATTAAATTCTTCAATTATGAACTACGCTATTAGCGTCCCATTTGAGATAATAGAGCGTTTTGCTGCTAAGCACTCTATTCCACTCGAAAAATCTATCTCTGTTCATGCTGATATGATTGCATATCTTGATAAACAGGATAATTCATCGCCAAACCAACTTGTTGATGAGGTTTGGCATCATTTCATTTTACATACAAGGGATTATCAACATTTTTGCAGAGAAAGATATGGGAAATTTATCCATCATGCTCCTCATGGAATGAAGGCGGACTATTTGAATCAAAAAGTACGCATCTTACTTGAACAAACCAACGTCGTACTGGTAAATGCTGGAGATCAAAATGATGTTGCAGAATGTGGTGTAGGGGCTTGCAACCAAGACGGTACTGGGGGGGATCACTAATAAATGAGATTTAGGGGTGTTAAGCCAATAGATGGTCAAAGTGATGAATAAATCAGCAAACAATGAATGTACGCTGTGCCTCCTAAACGGACAGCACAGCGTACATCCAACCGTTGTTCATAGTAACCGCCCCTTTTCTATTAATATTCCGACGGAAGTATCAAAATCCCTTCGATGAACCAAAAGTCTATTTCCTCCAATGGAAAATCAGTGAAGGTCAACTGGAAGGATTTTATCTGGTTCCTGTTGCCGTCTTCCACAATTATGGTAGCGGTGCGGTTTTCTGCAACTTTGAGTTTCCAGACCTGGAAGGGTTGCTCACTAATCGCTTTGATTGCCTGGTTGCTGAATATATGAACCAGTAACCAGTAGCAATTTGCCTCCTGAGCCAGATATTTGACGCCTTCCGTATATTTGAACTTTGGAAACATCGGGTTGTAGAACACCTACTCTGACCCTGTGAAGTTTCTGAGTTCCGCTTTTAGTTTTTGTTTATCTATCATCGTCTAACTCTTTGGTTTTGGTTAATAACGGTTCAATGGCTTTAAAATCGCCATTAACCCTTCTGCCTTCCGGCGAGGAATGAGCTTTAAGCAAGGCGAAGCCGAAGCGACCGAATGACTAAAAGGGGGAAGCATGTCACCGCTGCCGGATTGAAGCTTCAGCGAATGACGGCAAGGGAAAGCGGAGGGGAATCACCCGGTCTGCACAGAGCGAAGTTTACGAGCGCAGGAAGATTGGGGATACCGCTTGACATGCGAGGGGGCGAAGCCCTGAGACAATGAAAGCCTGATGTACTGAAATCAGGCGATACTGAAAAGTGCTTATAGGGAATGGCTTAGGGATTGGAAGGAGATGACCGCTAAGGGAATAGTGCCAACGGCACCGGAATGAAAAGTGAAGTCCTGGAAAAGCCCGACCGGGACGGGAAGCTCAAAAAAAGAGGATTGTTTGAAAAAAATGCTTGAAGGTTAATTCGTTTAAAAAAAACGGTATAACTTAGCAGTATTGTCGCCAACTGAGATGCGGCAAGTGTGTTCTCATGTCTGCTTCGTATATACGATAGTTAGGTGGCATAAAAACTAATATAGCATGAATAATAACCAACAAGGGCTTTGTTGCATGAATCGGCCTTAAGCTGAAAAGTGGGCTGGTATCGTATCTTTGGTTTTCCACAACTAAAGGCACAAAAAAACCAGCCCATGTCAAAGGTAAAAAAGGAAGTCCAAACAAACGA
>JBJXFD010000021.1:0-2604 GCA_046153985.1 Saprospiraceae bacterium | reverse complement strand
ATTCCATTGTCGGAACACCAGGCTGTTTTCAATTTTTGTCTGAAGGGAAAACAAAGCTTTACGCTAACGGGCAATTACCTGCCTACTGCGGCAAATCCCAGCCACAGCAATGTGCTTTTGCTGCCGAATGAAACCTTTACTGCCCGAACAGAATCGCAGGGGGAATTTGTTACCGCCACCCTCTATATTTCTCTGTCTAAATTCCTTTCCATTTTGGGCGACAGCGTTGAGATCCTTCCTAAAAATTTCCTGCATGCCACTGAAAAAAACAATGTCTGTTATTTTAAAAACCACACCTGGCATCCAAGAATAAAGCAGTTAGTGGCGCAGATGCAGCAGCACCAGTTTTCGCCTTTCGCCGCGCGCATTTTTTTGGAGAGCAAAATGCTGGAAATCATTGCGATCATGCTCGAATTACAACACCGCGCAGCAGAGAGCCAGCAGTTTATTCCCAAAAAAGATGAGGAAAAAATCCGGTATGCCCGCGAAATATTGGAACAGGATTTAGCCAATCCGCCTACGCTTGCACACTTGGCGAGGCTTATCGGATCCAATGAATTTACTTTAAAAAAGGGCTTTAAAGCCATTTTTGGAACGCCGGTCTATCGGTTTTTGCAGCAACTCCGAATGGAACGCGCTGCAGAGCTGTTACAAACCACCAGCCTCCAGGTAAGCGAAGTAGCACTTTCGGTCGGCTATGAAAATGTCTCGGCATTTACCCGTGCGTTTAGGGAAGTCTATGGAGCATTGCCAAGTACGATGCGTAAAACTCCGTTTCGGCACAATTGAACTCCGTTTCGGAGTAGCCGATCCGCTACGAATGCCGCCACCTTTGTTCCGTCAAGGTTGACATGCCCGGGAATACATCTGTTACGGGTTTCGCTACCAAAATTTTTAACCAGCGCTGTTGCCGAAAAAAATAGGATCGGCGATCCGCACAAATTTTGATGGAACAATGAAAAACACACTATGCTTGCTGCTTACCGGGTGCCTGATCTGGGCGAATTCCTGCAATAGCGAGGGGCAAACTAACACCAACACCCCCGCGCCCATGAGTTCCGGGGCGGCCAAGCTCGAAAACCGTTTTTCCGACGGCATTGTCGGAACGCACGATCCTGCTTTGCTCAACGATTTGCTGAGCGAAGATTTCGTCAGCCACCATTTTCCAGCGCCGGGCAACAACAACAAAGCTGCTTTTACTGCCGGGATGGAAGGCTTGTTTGCAGGGTTTCCGGACATCAAAATTACCCGGGTACAGCAGGTTGAACAAGGCGATAAAGCTTTTACCTATGCATTTTGGGAAGGTACACAAACCGGCGATTTTATGGGAATACCGGCTACCGGGAAAAAAGTTCATGTCGAATACATGGACATCTGGCGTGTTAAAGACGGAAAAATTTGTGAAAACTGGGTGGTTATGGATATCGCCGGATTGCTGATCCAGCTTGGCGTAATGCCGCCCCCCGGAGGAGGAAATTGACGAAGTTTATATCGCCGCATTTGTCAATAAAATACAGCGTATCTATGAATAATTTGCTGAACACAGACGCCCGGGATGCCCTTATCGCCCGGCTTCAAAACTTTCGGCCAGACAGTCGTCGCCAATGGGGAAAAATGACTGCCCCGCAAATTCTGGCACACCTCGCCGACCCTTTCCGGGTTACGCTCGGTGAAAAAAAAGCTCGGAGTGTTGCCAATGTACTGACTAAAAGTTTTGTCGGAAAATTATTGGTCCGCCGTTTACCGTGGCCTAAAAGTGCGCCGACTTCGCCTGATTTTTTACCGGGAACGGGCATGACTGAACCCAAGACATTTGAAGAAGACCGCCAGGCGCTTTTGTTGCTGGTGCATCGCTTCGCCAGTTTGCCTGAAAATGCAGTGCTTGAACCGCATCCGGTTTTCGGACAATTGTCCATGCGCGACCTGGGACGCCTCTATTGGCGGCATATTGACTACCATTTGAGGCAGTTTGGGGTGTAAATTAAATAACAAAACCGGCGTGGCAGTTTCCTGCTACGCCGGTTTCATTCATGTAGAAATACTGACCTACTTTCTGCCCAGGAACCAGCCCACAATGCCGCCTACAACACCAGTAACGACTGCGTTTGCCAGAATATCTACCAAAGAGCCGTTAAGGGTCATGACGTTGCTGGTCGCATACCACATCATGTCGTAGGAAATGCCTAGCAACAAACCAATGACTGCGCCTGCTTTGGCGCCGGTGAGGAAGGTGCTGATGGACCCCCAGCGTCCGTAGATCAGGGCGAGCAATAAACCGCCGGCAAGGTTGCCAACGATGAGCGCCCACCAGATCATTTCGCTTTCCGGCCTCATTACGTTGGTCGCCGATCCCATGTTGTCCTTCATAAAACCCTGGAGCGCGATGCCCCACACGAGCCATCCCAGCAGAAAAGACGCTGCACCCCCGATGAGGCCGGCCAATAAGATTTTGTTGGTATTCATATTGCTTTGATGTTTGGTGACAACCCTACATCAGTTCGAACGCGGTAACGGAGCAATATTTGAAAAGGAGGTATTTTGCGGAATAAAAGTAAGTAAAGATTTGAAATCCAAAAGTAAATTGGCAAAAATATTTATATTCTA
>JBJXFD010000019.1:0-3236 GCA_046153985.1 Saprospiraceae bacterium | reverse complement strand
TTTCCCAAACTACTGATCCAATAAATGAAAGGGAGGAAAAGGCATCCGGTTCGTCTGGTGTTATTTAACCATGTAAATATAATCAAAGATTTTAAATTCAAATATTGCGTTCCCATTCATTCCGGCTTTGATCAACCTCTTGCAGCATTTTGGCGGCAGTTTCTTCAGAGATGCTGCCAGCCCATTGGCGCATGGGCTTTTCGGTCTGGCTTTCGGTAGTGACTAACCGCAGAATCTTGAGTTGTTCCAACTGCCTGAGAAGGTTTAAGGTTTAATGCATGATCATTGAGCAGTTCAACGGTTATGATTTGCATGATTGATGGTTATGAAAGTTACAACTGAAACGCGAAACCCCCAATTATCCTTACAAATGTAGCGCAGCGTTTTATGTTTTTTTGTCTTTGATTTGTTGTTCCAACTCGCGCAAGTCTTCCATATCCTGCGCATCTGCGGCCTGAGCATCAGTGGCTTTTCGGCGCTGGTCAAATTGAGTGTACACTTCATTGACTTTTTGTTCCATCGCTTCATGGGTGACGGAACTGGCGTTTTGCAGAATTTTTTTGTCCTGAAAAGCCAGTAGCCGGTCTACATTTTCGCGCCAGTAGGCCATAGTGATGCTTTGCTGGTTTTTGGCGCGAAGTTCAGCCGTTTCCAGGAAAATAACGACGAGGCGGTTGAGGGTATCTACTTCATCATGGTGGAGGTAGTTTTTAGCGATGATGATATCCTGTTTGCGTACTACGTTTCCTTTCCAGGCCGTCAGGCCCATATTGGGCTGGTTGGCATCGGCGCGGTCAAGGACCAGTTCCGCTGCGGTTTTGTTGGTGACGGCGTAGAGCAGTTTGTTTTGAGTTTCGGCAAAGAACATCTGAGTCGCTTTGTCGGAGACATCGTAGTCGGTACTCAGGGCGAATAAATCCTTTATTTTTTGATAAAAACGCTTTTCGGATGCCCGGATATCCCGGATGCGTTCGAGCAGTTCATCAAAATAATCGGGGCGACCATCCGGGTTTTTGAGTCTTTCGTCATCTATGGCAAAGCCTTTGACCATATAGGATTTGAGGTGTTGGTTGGCCCAAATCCTGAATTGGGTGCCACGCTTGCTGCGTACCCGGAAACCGATGGCTAAAATCATCTCCAAGGCATAGAAGGCTACTTCGTATTGTTTGCCGTCGGTGGCAGTTGTAAAGAAATTCTTTACAACTGAATCTTTGTCTAACTCATTCTCTTCCAGTACATATTGCAATATGCTGGCCTATGTTTTGCTTGGAGGTGTCAAAAAGTTCGGCGAGTTGGTTTTGGTTCATCCACACGCTACCGTCGTGGGCGAAAAGCGTCACATTAGCCTTGCCGTCGGCTGTATTGTAGATGATGATGGGCATGCTTTTCATAAATAAAATTTGGCTTAAGGCTGCATCCTATTGTTATCCATATTCCTCCCCCAAAAATACCAAATTCAATCCATATCTCCCCCAATCTTTAATTACCTTTGCCGCCGCTAACCAAAATCCATGCTCGCCATGTCGAATGCATTTTTCAAACCGCCGGTCGTCGTCAATGAGCCGGTATTGAGCTACAAAGCCGGTTCGCCGGAAAAGGCTGCACTGAAAGCCGCGCTTGCTGACTTAAAGTCGAAAACCTTGGACATTCCGATGTTCATCGGCGGCAAACACGTGCGGTCGGGCAACAAATTGGCCATTCACCCGCCGCACGAAATCAAACATATCCTCGGCCATTACCACAAAGGCGATACCTCGCACGTGCGTTTGGCCATTGACGCGGCCCTGGGCGCCAAAAGCGACTGGGAAAACATGCGCTGGGAAGACCGCGCGGCCATTTTTCTGAAAGCTGCCGACCTGCTGGCCGGCCCTTACCGCGCCAAAATGAACGCGGCCACCATGCTGGGGCAGTCGAAAAATGTATACCAGGCGGAAATTGACGCGGTGGCCGAGTTGTGCGATTTTTTCCGGTTCAATGTCCAGTTTATGATGGACATCTACGAACAGCAGCCCATCAGTTCGCCGAATGTGTGGAACCGCATGGAATACCGCCCGCTCGAAGGGTTTGTATTTGCGCTGACGCCGTTCAATTTCACGTCCATAGCTGGCAACCTGCCCGGCGCGCCTGCCCTGTTAGGCAATACAGTGGTGTGGAAACCGGCGGAAACGCAGATCTATTCCGCTGCGGTCATTATGGAGATTTTTGAAGAAGCGGGCTTACCCGCCGGGGTCATCAACTTAGTTTATGTGGACGGTCCGGCCGCCGGCGACGTCATCTTCAGCCACCCGGATTTTGCGGGACTGCATTTCACGGGCAGCACCGGCGTTTTCCAGCATTTGTGGCAAACCATCGGCAAAAACATCGCCAAATACAAGTCTTACCCGCGCGTGGTGGGCGAAACCGGCGGCAAAGATTTTGTCATCGCGCACCCATCCGCTGATGCAAAGGCAGTAGCCACGGCATTGGCCCGCGGCGCCTTTGAATTTCAGGGCCAAAAGTGTTCTGCAGCATCGCGCGCCTACATCCCCGGAGCGATCTGGGATGAAGTAAAAAAATACTTATTAGAAGATATTGCATCTTTTACTATGGGGTCTCCGGAAGATTTTTCTAACTTTGTCAACGCTGTCATTGACCAACGGGCTTTTGACAAGATTACGGGCTATATTGCGCAAGCCAAAAAAGACGCCGATGCGGAGATTCTGATCGGTGGTGGCTACGACAAATCAGAGGGTTATTTCATCGAACCGACGGTTATTCAGGCGAAAGATCCGAAATACCGCACGATGGTGGACGAACTTTTTGGCCCGGTGCTGACCATTTATGTGTACGAAGACAACGACTTCGAAGCCGCGCTGGAGCTGGTAGATCAGACTTCACCGTATGCGCTCACCGGAGCTGTTTTTGCACAGGATCGCCAGGCTTTGGCAACCGCCACAGAAAAACTGCGGCACGCTGCCGGCAATTTTTACATCAACGACAAGCCCACCGGGGCGGTCGTAGGTCAGCAGCCATTCGGGGGCGCACGTGCTTCCGGCACCAATGACAAAGCTGGCTCGGTGCTCAACCTCTATCGGTGGTTGTCGCCGCGCACCATCAAAGAAAATTTTGTGCCGCCAACGGATTATCGCTATCCGTTCCTGGCCGAAAAATAGCTGCGCTTTAACACGCGGCATATCTCGCTAATAACAAATTGAGGGGGACGTTCCTGTTCGCAGGGCGTCCTTTCTTTTTTTGGG
>JBJXFD010000668.1:0-11273 GCA_046153985.1 Saprospiraceae bacterium | reverse complement strand
GCCACATATACCACAGGCGCCACCATGACCAATGGCAAACGCCAGGTCACCAGTCGACGCGGGCATTATTTTGTGGAGCAAAAAGAGGTGTTCCTAAAAGGTGATGTGGTGGTTACAGATCCCGAGTTTACGATGCGAACAGATACGATGGTCTTTAACACCGAGGCGCAATTGGTTCGTTTTGTTGCGCCGACATTAATTAGTCAGCGCGGGAGTAAAATTTACACGGAACACGGGTTTTATGACATGAACCTCGAATTTGCGGAATTTGACCAAAACCCGCAGTATGAAAAAGATGGTCAATTCGGTCGAGCAAAAAAAATGCGATACCAGGGCGGCGAGTTGAAAGAATACACCCTCGAAGGGGATGCACACATCGAAAAACCAGCAAAAGGGGAAGTGGCCGAAGCCGATGTGATCCGCTACAATGCGGACAATGAAAAAACTTTACTACGCGGCAACGCCCATTTTCGCGACAGCACCCGCGATATCCAGGGCGCTGAAATTCGCTACGATACCCGCAACAAAGCATACCAGCTCACTGGCCGTGGCCGGGTAAGCGATCCGCCCAACATCATCGAAGCCGATTCGCTGGATTTCAATGACGTGCTGGGCAATGGCCTCGCGCTCGGCAGTGTGGTGTGGCAAGACACTGCGAGCGACTACACGGTGCTTTCCTGGCGTATGGACTACAATAAAACCTCGCAGTACCTCAACGCATTTGGCGGGTTTGGAGAAAAAGGCGCAGGCGGCAGACCCATGATGAAAAGCTTGATTGATCGCGATACCATGTTCATGAGTGCCGACACGCTTACTTCCTTCAAGCCAGATTCTGCCAGCGATGTTCGCCAACTTTTTGCACACCGCGACGTACGGATTTTCAAAAGCGATTTGCAAGCAGTCTGCGATTCGCTGACGTTCAGCAGCGCAGATTCCATTTTCTGGTTTTACAAGCTCAAAAACCAACCCGTCATCTGGTCAGACACCTCACAATTTTCAGGCGATACGATCAAAATGTTGTTGAAAAACAAGAAGTTAGATCGGCTATGGTTGCGTCAAAATGCATTGGTAATCAATTCCGAAGATGGCATCCTTTTCAACCAAATCAAAGGGCGCAACTCCACCGTTTACTTCCGCGATGACCAGGCTCGCGAGATGCTGGTAGAAGGCAATGCGCAGGCCGTTTATTATGCTGTAGATGATAAACAAGCCTATATCGGCCTAAACGAGACGACCTGCTCGGAAATGCGGCTCTTTTTTGGCGACAACAAGGTAGAAAGCATCAAATTTTATCAGCAACCAACGGGCAAATTTATCCCGATGAAACAAGCGGGGAAAGACACCAAGAAATTGGATGGTTTTTTCTGGGATAGAGAAAGGAGGCCGAAATCTGTGGGAGATTTGTAAGGGATAATTAAACAAAAAGGCTTTACTTTTGCAAGATGAAAAACGAACGTGAACTGCTCGCCCGAATTACATCAGACACTCGTATTTGTCATGGCAAACCGGTCGTTCGGGGTCTTCGCTATCCCGTCGAAAATATTCTGGAATTGCTTGCCTCAGGCATGACCCATGCGGAAATCTTGGCCGATTATGAAGATTTGGAACAAGAAGACCTGCAAGCGTGTCTCCTATTTGCAGCCAATGCATTGAAAATCAAACATATTGTCCCCTTGGCGGCATGAAATTTATCGTCGATGCTCAACTGCCAAAATCACTGGCACGATTGCTTCGTGAATATGGGCATGATGCCATCCACACGCTCGAACTGCCCAGACGTAATCGAACGGACGATTATGAAATTAACGAAATTTCCCTCCAGGAACTACGGGTCGTCATCTCAAAAGACTCCGACTTTTTGACAGTTATTTCAGCAAAAAAGAGCCTTGGAAACTATTGTTCCTTACCGTTGGAAACATCAGCAACGGTGATCTACTTCAACTCTTCCGAAGCAATCTCCCTGCCATCGAAGCAGAATTATCTCAGGCCGACGTTGTGGAAATGACACGCAAGTCTTTGGTAGTACTGCAGTGATTTGAAATGGTAATTGGTGAAAATTTGACAACTTTTAAAAAGTTGTCAAATTTGGTGCCCTTTACTTTGGCGATAACAAAGTAGAAAGCATCAAATTTTACCAGCATCCCACGGGTAAATTTATCCCGATGAAACAAGCAGGAAAGGACACCAAGAAATTGGATGGCTTTTTCTGGGATCGGGAGCGAAGGCCGAGAGGGGTGGGGGATTTGTAAAGTTTTGGAGAAGAATAAAAATAGAAATGGCAGACATTGATACCAAGGCTACATTTACCCTTTCATAGTATCAAAAATTCTACACAATGAAGTATTGCTTACTGTTGCTAACTATCCTTTTGTTTACCCTATCCGTTGAAGCCCAAAAAGTTGACCTGGATGCAGAAAAAGTTCCTGTACAATATTTAAGGCTGCCTAAAAAGCCGTTTCCGGTCGACTACAAGTACTATAGTGCCATTGTTTCTTCCAAACCTAATGATCTGCAAAAAGCCGGCATGAGCGAAAAATCAGTATTGCAATATGCCGTAGTACCCGGGTATAAAAAGGTGGAAAAAGGCGGTGAGTTTAATATAGAAGTTTCCCTGAGTGATTTCCGCTATGAGGGAAACGCTGAAATAAAAACCAAAACCACCACTAGTAAAGACAAGAATGGCAAAGAGATAAAAACCAACACCTACAATGTTCAAACCAGGTTTGTGCATACGGTCAGTGCCAAGCTGCAAGACAAAACAGATAAGGTTTTGTACGAAAAATCATGGAACGAATTTCCACAGGTTTGCAATAGTTCAGATTTTAATTCCTCGACTGAAGCGGCCAAATACATCAAGGATGGTGCCGCACGGGATGTTGCAAAACAAGACCAAGCTTCCATTTATGCGGCCCTGGCAGGCATGAAAGAAGAATTGGCAAAATATTATGGATACACCCCCATCACCGAAACCTTCAAACTGCAAATACTTGATTCTGAAAAACATCCGGATTTTGCTGGGTTTCAATTGGCGCTCAAAGATGCCAACACAGCATTTGCTACCATGCGCGCTGACAAGCCTCTTGATTCCGTTCGCCTCCTGAGTCAGCCGGCCATCACCTTTTTTGAAACACAAAAAGACAAGTATGACGCCGCTGAGAAAGCTGGGAAAAAACTCAAGTACGCCTGTTTGTACAATTTAAGTCTGCTCCATTACTGGTTGGAAAACTTTGACCAGGCCGAGACCTTTGCGCAAGCGGTTGTTGCCAATGATTATGATCCAAAGGATGGAAAAAAATTGTCCGAGGAGATTGCCGAACAACGCGCCAACCTAAGCCGATGCAGCCGAAGCAGCAGCCATTTCGCTTTGGAGTTTAAGGAGGAAGAAGTAGCGGAAGTTGCCGAAAAGGAATTCAAAACAGATGCCGGGCTTCGGGTTGAAGCTTTTAAGGAAGACAAAAAAGCCTTGAGCGAAAATGGTAAGGAATTTCCTGGTTCACTCTTTTCGAACGGAGAAGAAGGGAAGGGTAGTTTTCTGCTGGACGACCCGAATTTTATCGCCTTTGATAAAAACGTCCGTTTTGCCAAGGACATGGAGAAAAACGTGTACGTATTTAGACCCGATTGGAAAAAATTTACGGAGTTCACTTTTGACGGTCGCCGCTTCAAGTGCCTCCCGTTCCAATCCGCCAATGAAATGAGCATACGTAGCAAAGCGAGCACCCAGATCATGGAGGTTCTATACGAGTCGCCCACAGTCATGGCATTTCTGGCCTATACCGGCGAGCAAAGAGGACTGAACAACCCTCCGGAGTTTGTCATTTACAAAGTAAGCGAAATGGACATGATCTCACTCAGCGGGATGAAATTTGCACTCAACCTGAATAAGGGTATCCGAAAGGCTTTTGATGCTTGTCCAGATGTAGTGGCAGCAAGCGAAAAAGACGGTGGTTTTGGGCGCAATAAAGAAGGCATTATTCGTTTGGCAGAAATGCTGGATAGTTGTTGGAAAAAATAAGGTATTGAGCAAAGTAAACCGCAGAGGCACAGAGACGCAAAGGGTTGGTTTTAAAATACTCTGCGTCTCTGTGCCTCTGCGGTTTATAAAACTATAGCTCCCCTGCCAACAACCGCAACCCAATCTCCGCCGCCTTCAAACTATACAGCACCAAATCCCTGCGCGACAAAGCCTGCTCCAGGGAGTTCTGCGCAATTTGTGGCTCCAAACCATTGGTGGTGCCCACCCGAAACCGTTCCGTACTCACGTTGAGATTTTCCCGTGCAATGCGCACATTTTCTTCTTCCAGACTCAGGATTTGCTGCTGACTTTGGTAAGTCGCAAGTTGGTTGTCCAATTCTGTTTCCAATTGAAGTCTCTGATTGTCAAGCCGAAAGGCCGATTGTTGCGCTGCGAGTTTGGCTGTTTCTACCTGTCGTTTTATGTTTCCACCGGTGTAGAGTGGTAAAACCAGCCCCGCACCGATGGTCAATCCTGCTTGGGTATTGTTTAACAAGAAGCCTGCGCCGTTATCGGAGCGGACGGCGTTGAGTTGGCTGTTGCCTACAATGCGCAGCTTGTTGAGTGCCCGGTTTTCATCCACCACAAGCGCAGCAATTTCCGCGGATTTTTGAAGGGAGACCAGACTGGGATTGTTGGACAGAATTTTCTGGGCCAGCTCGTTGCGATCGGGTCTATAAGCGGTTGTCAAAGTTTCATCGACATTGAATGCCGTTTCGGGTGCACGCACGAGCAGACGATTGAGGGCGCGTTTGCCGTTTGCGGTGCCAGCTTGTTGCAGTATAAGATCAGCGCGGCGTTGATTGAGGTCAATGCGGGCCTGCAGGGCATCCGTTTGGGCGGCAAAACCCGCAGCCAGCCGTGCTTCCGCGATGCGCAAACGTTCTTCATTGAGTGCAATGACTTCCGACAAAGCCCGTTCCTGCATCCGTCCGCGGACGATGTCGTAATAAGCTTGCAATACAGCAGCCGTGGTTTGTTGCACGGTATTTTGCAGGTTGGTTTGTCCAAGGGACTCCAGGTCCTCCAGTCTTCTTTTGGTGATTTGCATTCTGCGCCCATCGAAAAGTGTCCAGGAGAGTTGCACTCCCGCATTGGCGGTGTTGAAGGGAGCGCCGGCTTCCTTGAACTCGTTGCCATTGGACAGTTTTTGCTGGAAAGCGCTGAGGGTGAAGTTCTCGTTGGCCACCAGGTTCACGGTTGGCAGCATCCCGGCATTGCCTTTTGTGTTGTTGAGTCTGGCGATGTCGGCATCGGCTTGGCTGATGCGGATGTCGTAGTTGGCCGATAGGGCTATTCGGACGGCTTCGTCGGGAGTTAGGAGGGGCAAAGTGGGATTTTGGGCATGGACAGCTGTGGCGATGAGTAGACCCGCCGCCGCCAAGGCTATGGCGGGTAAAGCAGACAAATGCAAGAGGCGTTTTTTCATGGGGTAAAAGTAACCGTCATCAGCGTTTGTTCGCACAGCAAAGAGGTTCAATTTAGGGCATTTTATTTTTTCTTCAAAAACTGTTTGGTTTTTCCAAATTAACATCAGACATTTGCACCCGCTAAACGCACAGGGCGCATAACTCAGTTGGTTCAGAGTGGCTGCCTTACAAGCAGCAAGTCGGAGGTTCGAGTCCTTCTGTGCCCACAAGGCCTTCCATTTTGGGAGGCCTTTTTTGTTTTAGGCCCGTCCCAGGCCTCTAACCTTCCATATAACACAAACTTAATCTCCTCCCACCTGCCCTTCTCCTCAACTCCATCGACATTTACCCTCAAACAAAATCTGTCGATGAAACGTCTACTACGCTCTTTATCCGTCCTAGTTTTTTTACGTGCAATAGGAGTCGCTGCGGGCTTTGTGCTCCCGATTTCCTTTCTCTCCGCCCAAAAAACCGTCAGTATCCTACAAGTCCCCGGCCTGACCGAATACTGTAAAATAGACCCCGCCAGCCACAGCGTACTACCCAGCGGTCGCTATGTAACGCCTGTGGGCAAAACCATACGCATCACCCGCGCGCCTTTCGGCATGACCTTATCCCCGGATCAAAAACGGGCACTAATTCTGCACCACACGGGCGTTCTGACTGTGGTGGATCTGCAACAGCCGGACAAAGCCGTTCGTGTACCAAGTTACGACAACAAAATACCTTCCATCAACAGCACCACGTTTATCGGCGCGGCATTTGCGCCCGACAATAAAACAGTCTATCTCAGCGGTGGCGACGGCGGAAATATAGTGGTATTCGACACCGAAACCCTGCGCAAAAAGGATTCGATTTCGATCAACGGATTGTTCAATGGCATTGATTATTCCGATTCTTATACCTCCGACGTTGCCTTGGATGCAACACATGGATTGCTTTATGCCCTGGATCGAGGCAACAACCGCATGGTTCGGATAGAACTCGCCAGTCGACGCGTTACAGGTTCCGTAAACGTAGGGCGTATCCCATTCGGCATTACCTTGTCTCCAGACGCAAAAATGGCTTTCGTCGCCAACGTAGGTTTGTACAATTACCCCATGGTACCCGGCCTGACGCCTGCCAATAAAGACAGCATGTTGCTCCAGTTCCCGCCTTACGGACACCCTACACCGGAATCGGAAAAAGGCGTTATTCTGCCCGATGGCCGCTTCATTCCCGGACTCGGGTCGGCGCTGGCGGAAGAGGCGATGAGTGTCTGGACCATCGACCTGGATCGTATGGAAGTGATGGATCGTTTTAAAACGGGTCATCAGATCGGGGAGGTTATTGAAGAAGTTGAAATTGTGGGCGGCGCAAGTCCCAATTCCATTGCGGTGGGGAGCCGCTACGCGTTTGTGTCTAATGCGACCAATGACCTGATTACCGTCATTGATTACCGGTCTCATAAAGTTGTCAGCGAAATTAAACTAAAACTGGATCGCCGGGTGGACGACTACCGCGGGTTGATGCCTTTTGGCCTCTGTCTTTCTCCCGATGAAAAAACGCTGTATGTGGCCCTGCTCGGCCTGAATGCCGTAGCGGTGGTGGACGTCAACAAGCAAAAAGTAAAAGGTTATATTCCTGCCGGATGGGGCACAACCCGGGTATTGTGCTCAAAAGACGGGCGCAAACTGTACATCACCTCGGCACGCGGATTGGGCGCCGGACCCAATGGAGGCAAGGACTTCAAAGCCCCACCACAGGGTACTTATATCGGTGATATTCAATTGGGTACCTTCCAGATCGTGGATGTTCCGGATGCCGCCACACTGAAAACCTGGACCCAACAAGTGATCGACAATACCTTCCGAACAGTGACCCTTACCGACGATGGCAAAAACCCTTTACCTCCCGCAAGAGGATTGCGCCACTCGCCCATCAAGCATATCCTTTATATTACGAAAGAGAACCGCACTTACGACGAAATGCTCGGCCAGCTACCCGGAGGTCTCCGGGACGAGAGCCTGGCTCGTTTTGGCGTAAATGTCACTATTGCACCGGATAAAACTGGCGGAGACACCTTGCACAATGCAGATGTATCGCCAAATCACTTGAAAATTGCCAAACAATGGGCCTTTTCTGACAATTTTTACTGCGATTCAGACGCTTCCATTCACGGTCATCACTGGATGATCGGTCATATTCCCAACGAATATGTGGAGGCTAATTCTGCTGCCAATGGTCGTTTCGATCCCGCTTCCAAAGCGCCTGGCAGGAGGTTCCCGAAAGCTACTGGGGCGGTGGATCCGGAAGATTACAACGAAATAGGCGGGTTATGGGAAAATCTGGCCAGAAACGGCATTGATTTTTTCAATTTTGGAGAAGCCAATGAATATTCTGGCGTTCAGGAAGATTGGAGTGATACAGAGTTTGGCGCTGCGCAATCGGTGGTATTCCCTATGCCTAAGGCAGTGTACAACCGCACCAGCCGTACTTATGCAGGGTATAATACCAATATTCCCGATCAGTTCCGAATGGATCAGTTCGAGCAGGAGTTTACCCAGCGCTGGCTCCAGGGAAAAGATACTATGCCGGCGCTGGTGGCGCTTCAACTGCCCAACGACCACACTTCAGAGCCAAGGCCAGCGGATGGGTATCCTTACCGGCACGCTTATGTAGCCGACAACGACATGGCGCTGGGGCGAATCCTGAATTTCCTGAGTCGTACACCGTATTGGAAAAGCACACTAGTGATAGTCACCGAAGACGATCCGCAGGGCGGAGTAGATCATATCGATGCGCACCGTTCGGTATTGCTGATGGCCGGACCTTATGTGAAACGGGGGTACATTTCCCATCGCCATGCCAATTTTGGCTCCCTGTTGCGGGTAATCTATACGGTGCTTGATTTGCCTCTGGTCAACCAATATGATCAGACGGCTTCTCTGTTGGACGATTTTTTCACGCCAATACCCGATTATACGCCATACGAGGCGGAAGAAGCAGATGTGCGGGTTTATGACGCAAAGAAATCGCTTCAGAAATACGGCAAAAACTTTGATTGGCGTAAAATCAAACAAGGCCCCAGCATGGACGATGAAGCCGAGCAGCGGAAGGACCACTACCGTCAAAAAAATTAATTTTATTTCGACTTTGACCTATTCCCCGCCATAAAACCCCAGCCACTAGAGCCAAGCAAAAACCCTAAATCATACAACCCTCCCGTGTTGTTTACGGCGTAAATGGCCACATTGTCCTTAAAAAGGCTGGCTATAAAACTGATGGGTGTAATAAAACCGTGGATCAAACCGTAGATAAATCCATACTGCCGGCCGGAGAGGCATTCTTTAGTAGCTTGTACCTCGGCACAAGACGCAAGTAGTAGTGCGGTGAAAACGGCTATGGTAAAGAAGAGTGGCTTGGTAAGTTTCATGGTGAACAAAATTTATAGGTTTACACAATTGAACGTTAAAGCCCACCATTGGACTGAAAGCCACACTTAGAGCCTACCCCACTTCCCCCTGCAATTTCGTTGCATTATCCGCGATCGTCAAGGCCTCAATAATAGGCTCAATATCCCCTTCCACCACCTTATCCAGGTTGAAGTTCTTATTGTCGCCTTCTAGTCGGTGATCAGTCACGCGGTTTTGTGGCCAGTTGTAGGTACGGATTTTTTCGGAACGGTCGCCCGTACCAACGAGGCTGCGGCGGGCGGAAGCGAATTCTGAGAACTCTTTTTTTAGCTGATTTTCACGGATCTGCTGCACTAGTCGACCCATGGCGATGTCGCGGTTTTTGTGTTGCGAGCGGCTCTCGGTACTTTCGGCGATGACACCTGTAGGAAGGTGGGTGAAGCGAACGCCGGATTCTGTCTTGTTTACGTGCTGACCACCTGCGCCTGAAGCGCGAAAGGTGTCGGTCCGAATATCTTCTTTGCGGATGTTGATGTCTTCAGGCTCCATTTTGGGCAGTACGACCACGGTTGCAGCAGAGGTGTGTACACGCCCTTTGGCCTCGGTTTCGGGTACGCGCTGTACCCGGTGTGCCCCGGATTCGAATTTGAGTTTGCCGTACACGTTATCTCCAGAGACTTCAAGTACGAGTTTGCCATAGCCGCCAGAAGTGCCTGGCGTTTCGTCTACCAATTCAACATCCCAACCCTGATCAGAAAAATAGCGGGAATACATCCTATAAAGGTCTCCAGCAAATATTGCAGCCTCGTCGCCACCCGTGCCGGAGCGGATTTCAAAAATCACATCTTTCTCATCCTCCGGGTCTTTGGGCGTGAGGAGCGTGACGAGGAGTTCTTCTAGCCTATCGCGTTCAGGTTCCAGGGAACTGATTTCGTCGCGGGCCATTTCGCGCATTTCCGGGTCGGTTTCGCCAACCAGCATGGCCTTTGCACTGGCGATGTCGGCAAGGGATCTTTCATATTTTTCGGCGGCTTCCACCAGAGGTTGGAGTTTTTTGTACTCCTTATTTACCTTTTTCGACTTTTCAGAATCGGCTACCGTGGCAGGATCGCCGAGTTGCTCCTCGAGGTAGGTATATTTTTCGCGTATGGCTTGTAGTTTGTCTAACATGGCTTGAATGTATCCCGGAACTCAGTTCCGGGGAAAATAAAACGGTTATGCCCCGGAACGGAGTTCCGGGGTACATCAAAAATCCCCCACACTAACTCCATCGAAGTAACCGAGGTTCCACAAGATCAAAATAGCAACCCCTACCACGATTCGATAGTAGCCAAACCACTTAAATCCATGCTTGGTAAGGAATTGAATAAAATATCGAATAGCGGCCATGGCGACCAAAAAAGCAACCAGGTTTCCCACGCCAAGTAGCATTAAATCGTGACTACTGAACGTGCCGCCTTCGTCTTTGACAAAATCCAAAAGCGATTTGCAGGTAGCGGCGAACATCGTCGGAACAGCGAGAAAAAATGAAAACTCGGCAGCTGTGGTCGGCGAAAGTCCATTTGCTAATCCTCCAAAAATAGTGGCTGCCGAACGGCTTACACCAGGCACCATAGAGATGACTTGAAAAAAGCCAATGCGCAGGGCTTTTGGCAGGGTAATATCTTGCTCTACGGTGGTTTCACGCAGACTTTGGCGTTTAAAAAAATCGTCGAGCAGGATGAAAAGGATCCCGCCAATGATGAGTGCCAAGGCTACCACAACGATATTTTCAAGCAAAGCATCAATCTGTTTTTTGAACAAAAGCCCAAAAAAAACGGCAGGCAAAAACGCTACGAAAAGCTTGACATAGAATCCAATGCTTTGGAAAAACCGCTTCCAATACAGCACTACGACAGACAAAATGGCCCCGAACTGGATGGCTACGGTGAACACTTTGACGAAGGGCTGTGCGGCAATGCCCATGACAGAAGAGCCAATGATCATGTGTCCTGTAGACGATACCGGTAAAAATTCCGTCAGGCCCTCAATTATAGCGAGGATGATGGCTTCCAGCAGGGTCATGCTTCTGTATCGTTGGCAATAGCTTCTGGGGTTCTTTTAAAGATGCCGACAGCGACCATCACAAAACCCGCTACCATAAGGATTGGGGCTAAAGTGATACGCATGGGGCTGTAAATCCGCTCTGGCTCCCATTTATTTGGATCAGGCATTGCTCCTCCCGACATGATTGCCAAGCCGACCAGTACCAATCCGAGACCAATGCCCATCAGCATAAAATTCTGCCGGCCAAAAATGAGTTCCTTGCTGCCTGCAGAGAAAATGCTTTCTTTTTTCTCCGCAGGCCGGCGTATTGGCGCCGGAGCTGTTTTTCTTTGTTGCGACTGTGGAGCGGGGCGTTGTGGTTGTTGCTTTGCCATAATTTTTTAATGTGGTCAATTTTTTAATGTGGTC
>JBJXFD010000662.1:0-10787 GCA_046153985.1 Saprospiraceae bacterium | reverse complement strand
AGATTTTCATCATAGATGAGGTCCACATGCTCTCGCAGCAGGCCTTCAACGCTTTCCTTAAAACGCTGGAGGAACCGCCGCCTTACGCCATTTTTATTTTGGCCACGACGGAAAAGCAAAAGATCATTCCCACCATCCTGTCGCGTTGCCAGATCTACGACTTCCGGCGCATTCAGGTCAACGATACCGTTCAACACCTGCAAGCCATTTGCAAGGAAGAAGGCATCCAGGCCGATGCCAGCGCGCTGCACATCATTGCTCAAAAAGCAGATGGCGCTTTGCGCGATGCACTTTCCATCTTCGACCGGATTGTCTCATTTTCAGGCAAAAAAGTGCTGTATGACGACGTCATCAGCAACCTGAATATCTTAGACTACGATTATTTTTTCCAGGTCACCGACGCGCTGTTGCTGGAAGATGCGGCCCGAATCATGCTGCTGTTTGACGAAGTGCTGAAAAAAGGCTTCGACGCGGATATTTTTATCAACGGCTTGTCGGAACACTTGCGCAATTTGCTGGTGTGCAAAGACCAACAAACCCTGCCGTTGCTGGAAGTGAGCGAAGACGTGCGGGAACGCTACCGCAAACAAGCCGTACTGATGCCGACCAGCCTTGCCCTCACCGCAATGAATATTGCCAACGATTGCGACATCGAATTCAAAATGGCGCGCAACAAGCGCCTCCACGTCGAGATTGCACTCATCAAAATGACCTACATCAACCGGGCTATTCAATTGGCCAATACGCCTGAAGCAGCCAGTCCGGAAACCGAAAAAAAAAAGTCTGAGCCACAGCCAGTAACCACTGCTGCACCGCCTCAGCCCGAACTGATCACCGAAGCGCCGCCTGTTTCCGGGAAACCCGTGCCTTCTATGGCGCCGGATGATGCTCCTGTTGCTGACAAACCCGCCGCTTCCATTCCAATTTCCGGGTCCGATAAGTACGCCGCCATGCCCAAACTCATGAGCATGGCAAACATGCTGGCCGAACTCAAAAAGGAAGATGCGCCTGAAATTCACGCCGGCGACCTCGACCTGGAAGCGACCCAGGCAGCATGGCACCGATACGTAGATGAATTTGCAAAAGAGGCGCTGAGGGGCTTGATGCGCCCCGGGGGATGGCAGGTAGAAGGCATGAAACTGACCGTTCAGGTAGGCTCGCCTTTAGCCGAGAACACCATTCGCCAGGAAACGCCGTTGATGGAATTCCTTCGCAAAGAATTGCGGGCGCCGGACTTGATGCTCTACATCACAGTAGAAAAATCATTGGCCCAGGAGGCGCCCGTAAAGCAGCGCCCGCTGAACGCCCAGGAGAAATACGTCAAGATGCGGGAAGTAAATCCGGTCATTACGGAGTTTCAAAAGCGATTCAGTCTGCACCCGGACGAATAGGGCGCAACTCAAACCGGATTCACTGCGTTTGGCGTAAGTAAATCATAAATTGTGTAAGTTATGGACAATCAATCGCTCTGGTACCTTGAAAATATAGATGTCAAGGGCATCTTTTGCCCCAAAAAAATAGGCGCCGGGCATTTGAACAGCAAATTGCATCGAAAGTATAAAAAAGGGGAGTACATCTACCTGCCCCAGGAAGACTCGGATAAAATTTATTTCATAACGGAAGGCCAGGTGAAAATCGGGCACTACGGCGAAGCCGGCAAGGAGATCACGAAAGCCCTGCTGGTGGCAGGGGAGGTGTTCGGGGAATTGGCGTTGATTGGCGAAGAGAAACGCCGCGATTTTGCTTACGCAACCGAAGCCGTAGAAGTATGCGTGCTGACCACTTCCGACATCCGCTCGCTGATGCGGGACTACTCGGGGTTATGGCTTTTTTTAATGAAAATTTTCGGTGCGCGGGTGGTGGAGATGGAAAAGCGCCTGGAATCCTTAGTGTTTAAAGATTCCCGCACCCGGGTCATCGAATTCCTGCATGAATTAGGTTGCAAACGCGGGCAACGCGTCGGTTTTGAAACGTTAGTACGCCGCTTCATGACCCACCAGGAAATTGCCAACCTTACCGCTACTTCGCGCCAAACAGTGACCACCGTACTGAACGACCTGCGCAATAAAAACATCCTGACATTCAACCGAAGCAGGCTGTTGATTCGCGATTTAGACCGTTTGCGGGGCGAATGCAGCGAAGGCTAAACCCCTGTTTTTCGTTATCCACATTGTTTTCCACATTTGTGGAATTCACTTTTTGATAACAGTGTAATTTTGGAATAAAGCCGCCGTCAGCAACAGCAGCGCGCCGGCCTGGTGCAATACGCCCAGTGCGACCGGAACTACACCAACGCAATGCATGACGGTCAGAATTCCCAGCGTGACCTGAATACCCAACATGGTTATCAACAAGTACCTCCAGGTGCTAAAAACCTTCGATGCTGTGATTTTTCTGGCTTTAAAAAAATACATCAATACAATGATTGTCAATAGGTAAGCAGTAATTCGGTGCAATACCTGAATCAGCGCAGACATAAAGGGCGCGCGGTCGTAATGCACAAAGTTATCCACATTCCATTGCGCAGCGTCGAACAAGAGGGCGGGGATAAATTCACCGTTCATATCCGGCCAGGTTGGGTAAAAAAGGCCCGCTTTCATGCCCGACATAATACCGCCAAGTACAATTTGTATTCCTAACACAATCGTCATGATTTTAGCCCACTTATTAACATTATGGTTGCGAACCATGCCCCTTTCCGGGTAAAACGCGTGCAAAGTTGTCCAGAACAGATAGCCGTAAAGCGTCAAACCAATAGACAAATGCAGGGTTAGCTTGTAGGCGTTCACCCAGGGCCGGTTGACCAACCCGCTGGCTACCATGATCCAGCCGAAAGACGCGGCCAGTGCCGCCAACCCGATGACGATGCCCAACCTTCGCATCAATGCACGGTCAATCCAGCCTTTGCGCCAGAATATAAAAAACGGGATGGCGAACACAAAGCCCATCAGTCGGGCCCATTGGCGGTGGAAGTACTCCCAGAAGTAAATGAACTTAAACTCCGGCAGGCTCATCCCCTTGTTGATCTTCTGGTATTGCGGCGTGGCTTTGTACAGGTCGAATTCCGCATTCCAGGCGGGTTCGTTCATTGGTGGTAAGATTCCGGTTACGATTTCCCATTTGGTAATGGATAACCCCGAACCGGTCAACCGGGTAATGCCCCCGATGACCACTTGTCCGAAAACCATCACTAAGCCAACGATGAGCCATATTTTGAGCACCTTCGGGTAGGATTGAACGGGTTGTGTAGTTTGCATGCGTTGATTCTGTTGTCTTAAATTTTTTGCGAAGAGGGAACTCCTTTTTAGAAAGGTGTCACCCTCTTGGGCTGCGCCTTGCAAAGGTAGAACAACCGAGGTTCAACTTTGATTATCCACACTTCTACATTGTAGTATTTGTAATCATTAAAAATTAATTTAAAAAAAACAGGGGTTATTAGGGGTGTTAGGATGTAGATAAAATGATTGTGTTAACTGTAGGTTAATTGGTTGTTAAGAATATGAGTCGCGTTGTCCACAGTCTATTAACATGCGAAAGCTTTTGTATTCAAAGCATTGCTTCTTTTTCTACATGGTGTCAGTATGTTTTGAACAGCATAACTTTTTCAAAAGGGGTGCGTGGAAAAAGAACCATTGACTGTCTATAAAAGTGAGGTACTCCACACTTTTTAAAGTTATCAACCTTTACCAACAGCGGTCGAAAGGCGTGATCTTGAAAGGTGTGGAATACTGGTCTGGTTTTTGCACACTTCCTAACATGCTTTGTGGAGTATTTTGGAGGTCGGCAGATTGTTGTCCAGATGACGCAAGCTTGCCTTCTCGGAATTATTCAGGGCTCGCTGTCAAATATTTACTAATTTTGCGGCGTTTTTTTGCCCACTTGGGCAACCGAATTCTTTTATAAACGTAGGCGAAACATAAAACAGAATCGCAATGATGAGTAAAGTATTGATGTGTGCCGGAGCTGCCATGCTCCTGACTCTATCGGCAGCCGCACAATCCGCCAATGACCCTGTGTTGTTCACTGTGGAGAATACGCCGGTTCACGTTTCTGAATTCACGTACATCTACAGCAAAACCAATGGCAAAAATGCGGATTTTTCCAAAAAGTCGCTGGATGAGTACCTCGACTTGTACACCAAATTCAAACTGAAGGTACAAAAGGCCAAAGACATGCGCCTTGATACGGTATCGCAACTAAAAGAAGAACTGAATGGCTACCGCAAGCAGCTTGCCGACTCTTACCTTATAGATAAGGCTGTGACGGAAAAACTGCTGCTGGAAGCTTATGAACGGATCAAGCAGGATGTGGACATCAGCCACGTATTGGTCACGCTAATGCCCGAAGCTACCCCGGCAGATACGCTGGCTGCTTTTCAGAAAGCGCTCGACATCAAAAAAAGACTTGATGGCGGGGATCCTTTTGAAGTAGTTGCCCGCGAAATGTCGGCTGACAAATCAGCGGCGCGCAATGGCGGCAAGATCGGGTTCATTACTGCAGTATTTCCGGCTGGGCTTTATGCGCTGGAAAATGCTGCGTATAGCCTGCCAGTTGGAAAAATATCCAACCCGCTGCGCAGCAATGCAGGGTATCATATTATTAAAGTGAATGCCCGCCGGCCTGCCCGCGGCGAAGTAGAAATCGCGCACATCCTTATTCGGAAAACGGAAAACGACCGTGCAATTGCCAAAAACCGGATTGACAGCATTTATCAGGTGTTGAAAACCGGCGGCGATTTTGATAAAATGGCCATGTCCTTGTCGGAAGACACGCCCACTGCGCAGCGCAACGGCTATATCGGCTTCATCAGCATCAGCCGCTACGAACCCAGCTTTGAAGAGGCCGCTTTCAACCTCAAAAAAGACGGCGAATACAGCATGCCTTTCGAAAGTAGCGTTGGCTGGCACATCATCAAGCGCATCAGCAAAAAAGACATACAACCATATAGCACAGAAAAGAGTCGTTTAGATAATGCGATTCGCAAGGATGGCCGTTTCGAGCAGGCCAAAATTGCGATGCTGGAACGCATCAAGCGCGACGCGAAGTTCACAGAATACGCGGACGTATTGAATGGATACGCTGCAACGCTGCCTGATTCTTTCCTGACATTCAAATGGAAAGCGCCCGAAGTAAAGTCTAAGGAGCTTTTGTTTAAACTGGGAAAGGATTTTAAAGTTACCTTAGGCGACTTTACGGATTATTTAGGTCGTGCAGGGGCAACCCGCGTTCGCCAGGCCAAAACCGGCGAAGTACAGAAAGCTGCCAAGGCGCTCTATCAGGAGTTCGTGAACGAACAGTGCATGAAGTACGAAGAAACGCAATTGGAAGCCAAATACCCCGATTTCAAGTCGTTGATGCGGGAATACGAAGAAGGCATCCTGTTGTTTGAAGCGACCAAAGTGCTGGTTTGGGACAAAGCATCCGAAGACAGCCTGGGGTTGGCAAAGTTTTTTGAAACCATAAAAGGCAAATACCGCTGGGAAGACCGCGCTGTAACCAGTGTTTACCGCATCAGCATTGAAAACAAAGATCAGGTAGACGGCATTCGTGCTTATGCACAAACCCACAGCGCAGATGAAGTCAAAGCGAAATTCAACTCAGAAGAAAAAATCTTAGTGAATGTTGAGTCGCGGACTTTCGAAAAAGGAAAAAGCCAGGAATTGAAAGGCGTAGAGTGGAATAAAGGCGCAATGGGGCCAGTTGACGAAAACGCCCGGACCAAAACAATTCGCTTTTTAAAAATAGAAGAATTGCTGCCGCCGGCTGAAAAAACGCTTTCTGAAGCGCGGGGCTATGTGGTCGCGGATTACCAGGATACCCTGGAGCGGCAGTGGGTGGATGAGCTGAAAAACACGTACAAAGTGAAAGTGAACGAAAAAGTATTGGAAAGTCTGGTTAAGAAAAAATGAACAGACTAACGTTTCTAAATATTGTCAGCGCGCTGTTGATCTGTATGGGTTGCGGCGTTTCGTGCCAGTGGATTGGAGGCAAAGCTCCGGAAGACAAAGTGTTGGTCAAAGCGAACAACAAGATGTTGTACCTGTCTGAATTGGATGGTATGTTTCCGGATGGAACCTCTTCAAGCGACAGCGCGCTGATCATTAGTGCTTACGCCGAACGGTGGATCCGCGAAGCGCTGTTGTTGCACGAGGCGGAGCGCAATATTCCCAGCGACCTCAATATTGATAAATTGGTTCGGGACTATCGCGCTTCGCTCATTCGCAATAACTATGAAAAAATCCTCGTGGAAGAGTTGCTCGATTCCATGATCACGCAAGACGAATTGCACGCTTTCTACGAAAAAAATAAAGAACAGTACCAACTTGAAACGCCGATCGTCCGTTGCTATTTAGTGAAAGTGCCCTTGCCGGTGCCGGAAGCTGAAAAACTGAGGGATCTGTGGTCGGGCAGCGATAACAAGAAGAACTTTTCCGCCCTGGTCAATTACTGCAACAGCCATGCCGAAGCCCATTTGCTGGACAAGGCAACCTGGTACAGTGTAGAGGACATTGCGGAACAACTGCCGAAAGGAACCCTGACGGCGGACAACATCAGCGCCAAGCTGGATTTTATCCAACGCGACGGGCGGTTTGAATACTTGTTCAAGGTTTTTGAAGTAAAAAACCGAAAAGATATCGCTCCGCTTGAATACATCGAAGAACAGGCCCGGAAATATATTTTACATCAGCGTAAAATAAAGCTATTGGAACAGAAAAAAGAGGAGATGTACGAACGCGCTATCCGACGGGGCAATGTTCAGGTTTACTATGAAGAAAACTAATGCTGCGCGTACACCCTTTCTTTTGCAAAAACGCACTTAATCGCCATCCATGAGATATTTGATTTGTAATTTAATTTTGATGATGCTCGCGTCGGGCTTTTTGTTTGCCCAATCGCAGGTAATTGACAAAGTGGTGGCTACCATTGGTGGTGAGCTGGTACTGCTTTCTGATGTGGAAGAACAACACGCCCTGATGGAGGCCCAAAAAGGGGTGATCCCGCCGAATGCCCGTTGCGCTATTTTGGACAACATTCTGGTGACCAAGTTGCTGCTCAATCAGGCAAAATTAGACAGTGTGGAGGTAAGCGACGATGAGGTGGAAACACAACTCAATGCACGCATTGACCGCATCCTTACCCTGATGAACAATGATATGACCCAGTTTGAAGCCTATTACGGCCAAACGATCAGCCAGGTAAAAGAGCAGTTTAGAGAGGACCTCCGCAACCAGTTGCTGGTGGAACGCATGCGCTCTAAAGTCATGGCAGGGATTACTGTGACGCCCTCTGAGGTAAAAAAATTCTTTGAGCAGATTCCCCGGGATAGTTTACCCTACTTTAACTCAGAAGTGGAAATCGGCGAAATCGTTTACAAACCTAAGATTAATCCGGAACAGCGAAAAAAGTCTGTTGACAAGCTGGAGGAAATCCGCCGCCGCATCGTAGAAGATAAAGAACCCTTTGAGGCGATGGCCCAAAAATTCTCTGACGACGGTTCGGCCCGCGCTGGCGGCGATCTGGGGTGGGCCAAACGCGGCAAGTTTGTGCCAGCGTTTGAAGCCGCGGCCTACAAATTAGAAAAAGACGAAATTTCGCCGGTTTTTGAATCGGAGTTTGGCTTTCACATCGTCCAGATGCTGGAACGCAGGGGCAATTCCATCCACTTGCGCCACATTTTGGTCAGGCCGGAGATTACGGATGAAGACATTGAACTGGCCCGGAATCATTTAGACTCGGTTCGGCAGTTGATTCTGAAAGATTCGCTCTCTTTTTCTATCGCGGTGAAGCGCTTTTCTGACAAAACCGTCCAGAGCTACAACAACGATGGGCGCATGGTGAATCCCGCTACCGGAAATACCTTCTTTGAAGTTGGCGACCTGGATCCCGATGTCTACTTTGCAATTGATACCATGAAAGTAGGCGGCGTTTCTTCGCCTTTTGAATTCACCGACCCTTCCGGCGATGCCTATTTCCGCATTATTTTGCTGCAATCGCGCACTGTGCCACACCGCGCCAACCTGAAACAAGATTATTCTAAAATCCAGACGGCTGCGATTCAGGCCAAGCAAAGCGAATTCATCAGCAGCTGGGTGGATGAAAAAACAGGGTCTACCTATATTGCGGTTGATAATTTATACAATGGCTGCCCCAATATCGTGCGCTGGCGAAAGGAAAAATTGAAACCATAATTAGTTGTCTTTGGTCAATTGCGTTGCTTCATCAAAAGAAAGCTGGTAATCGCGTACAAAATTGGCGGGTGAAGGTCGGAAATAGAAAAATAACAGCATGCCCGCAACGAACCATGCCAAATGAATAGGACGCCCGCTGAGCAGATAAGCGACCAGCAATATGATATTTGCCCCTTCGATCATCGCCGAGCGCAGCAATACAGTGGTGCGGTAATGCATCGTTTTTTCACTCAGGTTTTTCCTGCCCATGCCTTGTGATGCTCGCATTTTGTGGACAAACCAGGCAGCGGTAAACGCGGCCAGCGCAAGAAAAGGCGTCACCATGGTCAGCGTCGAGTTCTCGATGGAAGCTTCGTCAAAGGCGGCCGTGCCCTGTTTCCTCAAGAATACGGCTACGGCACAAAACAACAACTGACCGGCGGCAAGTGCATAAAAAATGGTGCTCAATTGTTTAAAAAAGCTATTCATGGCGCTACGGTTTACAAATTTTTGAAAAACAAACATACTAAAAAACAAAATGCCGGAAGCACGTTGAGGTGTCCGGCATTTTGTTTTTACTTCATCAGGTTTAATGCACGCCGTGCATCCACCTTTTCATAATGGGTGAGACAATCAGCAGAAAAGCTGCTGCGCCCAATACAATGTAGACTCCTGAGTTCATATAGACTTGAGCAAAAAGTGTCAATTCTTCGGCCTTACTCGCCCCTTCAGGTGGTGAGGTGAGTTGGCCCAGGTAACCGCCGATCTTGTGCCCAAAGGCAATAGAAAGGAACCACGCGCCCATTACAAAACCAACTGTTTTTGCAGGCGATAATTTGGTCACAACGGAAAGCCCGACTGGAGACAAACTCAGTTCTCCTGTCGTATGGAACAGGTACATCAACATCAGGAAGACGACAGGGATCAGCGCTCCGGTATCCGCTGTATCAATAATACTTTTTATCCCCAATACGATGATAAAGAAGCCTAACGCCATTTGTAACAAGGCAAAAAAGAACTTGATGGGCGTTCGGGGTTCCTTGCCTATTTTATTTAACTTAGCCCAAATCCAGGTAAATACGGGGGCTAACAGAATGATGTAAAGTGCATTAAGGGCCTGGAATTGTCCTGTTTCAATCCCATGCTTTTCTACATATCGGTCGGTAAGAATATTTAACGAACCGCCTGCCTGCTCGAACAGCGCCCAAAAGATCATGTGAAAGAAGAATAAAGCAATGAATGCCAGAAGTCGCTGACCATCCGCTTTATCCTCTGAAGTAAAGGCGGTGTACAATAAATATCCAATGCAGGCAATGCCAACAATAATCAGTATGTAAGTGGTGACGCCTTCAGCGTTAATCAGGAAAGCAAACAAGGGAACAAAAGCAAGGGTGCCTAATAAAATCAACCACTCTGCATTTAAGCCCATGAATACAGACTTTTTTAAACCTACTGGATCAGGCGGCAAACCTTTGTCTTCAAAAAGGCGCATATTCCGCCAAAAGACTAAGATGCCCACCAGCATGCCAACACCCGCTGCAAGGAATCCCAGAGACCAGTGTACCTCGGCGAGGTAGCCACAGGTTAAGGGTGCCAGGAAAGCGCCGACATTGATCCCCATATAGAAAATCGTGAAAGCGCCATCTTTTCGGCGGTCGTTTCGGTCGTAAAAAGTGCCAAGAAAACTGGAAATATTGGGTTTGAAAAAGCCATTTCCCACAGCAAGCAATCCTAATGCGATGAAAAATAAGGTTTCTTCATTACTCATGTAAGCATTGGTCGCCAACAGAAACTGCGCAGTCGCCATGAGAATACCCCCTAAAATAACGGCCTTTCGGAAGCCAAGTACCTTATCCGCCAGCATGCCGCCCACAAGGGGGGCAGCGTAGAGTAACGCATTGAAGGCGCCATAAATACCATAAGCCTGCGCATCGGCCTCGCCTTGTTCTATCTTTTCAAACAAGACTTTGGTCATGTATAAAATTAAAAAGGCGCGCATTCCATAAAAGGAAAAACGCTCCCAGAGTTCTGCAAAGAATAAAGTGAATAATGCTTTTGGATGAATCTTTCGCTGTGATAGTACCACCATGGGTACCCAAATCAATACAAAAATCCAACCGGCAATTAGTAATGTTAACGCAAAGCTCATAAGCAAAGTGGTTTAATAGTCCTGCTTCAAAATTTTATATGCATTCCGGCATAAAGAAAGTGATTTTTGTTCTATAAAAACAAAAAAGCCGTGATTTTAAAGATATTTTATGAGGGGAGGAAATGGGGGGATGCCAGGAAACGGGCATTCGTGGTCAAGCGGACTTTCCCTTCTTTTTTTCGTAGGTGCGAATGAAATTGGAAACGATTTCCGAAATCATGTCTTTTAACACCGTCTTTTTGACGTTGGCAATTTTTTGCAGTTTTTCGATTTTTTCTTCATCGAAAGTGAGCACGATACGGCGGGTGGGGTATTCCTGAATATTCATTGTTTCCGGCTCGATGGTGCTTCGAATCAAGGCGTCCAGACCGGTTGGAGGCCGGCGCACGGTTTTAGAGGAAGAGGCAGCCTGTTGTTGTTGCGAATCCATGTCGCGTTCGAGCAGCGACATTTGGGCCTCGAAGGATTCT
>JBJXFD010000051.1:0-22234 GCA_046153985.1 Saprospiraceae bacterium | reverse complement strand
GACTCCTTACCTGCGAATTTGACGTCCAATTTCATGGAGCTGCGAACCAATAAACCTAACGGGAAGTCCCAGTTGGAGGTATGCGGAATCACGATGAGCACATAGCTTGGCGGCAAGGGCCAAATTTCGGGGGCTGTTCGCCAACCGGTTATTTTCAGGATAAAGGCGCTGATTGCACTCCACATAAGCAAGAATGGTAGTTGATCAAAGAAAAAACAAGTTGTGATGAGTCGCCCAAAATGCAGGCGCCGCATAAAATAGCCTGCCAACTTACACATAAAATCCGCGAATGACAACAACTCTGCGTCTATGTGTTAATTTTGTCTTCGATATTTCAGCAAAAAAGTACACCACCATGTACATTCTAATCCTTAGTTTCCTGACTGCCTTTGCATTGACGTACTTTGCTATACCTTCTATTATCAAAATTGCTCGTGCCAAGCACTTGTTTGATGAACCAACCGATCGCAGCTCGCATACTGAAAATACCCCTTCCCTTGGAGGGATCGGCATTTTTGCCGGCGCTATTTTTTCGATTGTTTTGTGGACACCGTTCGGCGATTTCGGCGATCTTCAATACATCCTTTGCGCGTTCATCATCATTTTCCTCATCGGCGCCAAGGACGATATTGACCCCATGTCGCCTACCAAAAAATTAGCTGGCCAACTATTGGCCGCTTTTATTCTGGTCTTCAAATCAGGAATTGCTTTCAGTAGTTTGTACGGCGTTGCCGGGTTTTATGAACCTTTACCGATTTGGCTAAGCGCCATTATTTCTTTGCTAACCATCCTGCTCATTACCAATGCTTTCAACTTAGTTGACGGCATCAACGGCTTAGCGGGGAGCATCGGCACCCTGATCATAACCACTTTAGGCTGTTGGTTTTTCATGACCGGCGCCATCGAATTATCCATCGTCGCTTTTGGAACAGCAGGCGCGGTAATCGCCTTTCTGAGGTACAATTTCTCCCCGGCCCAGATTTTCATGGGAGATACCGGATCCTTAATGATCGGCCTCATCTGTGCAATTCTGGCCATTCAATTCCTGGAAATCAACCACCGGCTCGAAGACACAAACCTGTATAAGTTTCAGGCAGGCCCGGCGGTCATTGTAGGCATCATCATCCTCCCGCTCTACGATACCCTGCGCGTTTTTTTTACGCGAATCATGCGCGGCGCCTCGCCATTCCGACCCGACCGGCGGCATATTCACCACCTGCTCATTGATTACGGCATGAGCCACATGCGCGCAACTGCTGTGCTAACCGCCGCCAATGCCTTGTTCATCAGCTTTGTTTTCATGACGCACGACCGCATTGGCATGCATACTTTATTGCTGATCCTGCTGGCAACGGCCTCCTTGGCCACCTATTGGCTGCACCGAAGTGTGTTGCTCAAAAAAGAACCAGCTGCCGCATGAAAACCTTATTGTTCGTTTTTATCGGTGGGGGAGTGGGGAGCGTTTGCCGCTATGGCATTAGCCGGATGTTTGCGCAGGTGCTTCCAGAATTTCCCTTGGCAACTTTTTTCGCCAATGCGATTAGTTGCATCATACTTGGTTTTTTGGTGGAATGGAGCGCCCGGGGCTGGTTGTCCAGTGACCAGCGCATGCTGCTCATGACCGGCTTTTGTGGCGGGTTCAGCACGTTTTCCACCTTCACCAACGAAACTTATTTTCTGTACCAGCGTGGATTGTTTGCCGCCATGGGCAACGTTGTACTCAGCTTGGTGATTTGTATGATTTGCCTAATTTTGGGCATGAAGCTGGCTGCGCGGGTATGATTTTTTACAAATTTCACAAGCGCCCATTTTGAGATTCGCCCTAACAATTTGATTATATGAAATTTACACATGAAATCCTCGACCGGCTTGATTTGCTGGAAGCCAAGTATACGACCATGGGTCAGGATATGCTGTCTTACTTAGACGGCTTGCTGCACGCCGATTACCTGACTTATTGGGACTATATCCACTTAGACACCCTGCTCAGCCTGCAAAATCCGCGAACCCCCCTGCCCGACGAACGCATTTTTATCCTGTACCACCAGATCACGGAGTTGTATTTCAAACTCATCATCCAGGCCATCGAACAACTTATTTTTGATGAAAAACAGGATCTGGCTTTTTTTAAGCGCCAGTTGCAACGCGTAAACCGCTACTTTGAACATCTTATTGATTCGTTTGATGTTATGGTAGAGGGCATGGATAAAGCAGAGTTTTTACAATTCAGGATGAGCCTGTTGCCGGCCAGTGGTTTTCAATCGGGGCAATACCGGAAAATTGAAATCCTGAGCGCCGATCTCTACAACCTGGTTCATTTTTCACAAAAAACAGTGTTGTCGCCAGAAACGCCTCTCGAAGACCAGTACGCCGCGCTTTACTGGAAAAAAGGCGCTACCGAACTGGCTACCGGCAAAAAAACCCTGACCCTGAAACAGTTTGAACAAAAATACGCTTTGGAATTCATCGAATTGGCCAACAAGGTCAAGTCGTGCAATATCTGGCAGGTTTACCTCAAATTTGACCCGGAAACCCGCGAGGATACCGAACTGAAAGACCTCCTGCGCGCTTACGACTTTAACGCCAATATTCGTTGGCCGCTGGTGCACCTGCGTTCGGCAGTGCGCTATTTAGACAACAAACCGCAGGTGATCGCCGCAACCGGGGGCACCAATTGGCAACAATACCTGCCTCCCAAAGAGCAACGCATTGTTTATTATCCGGAACTCTGGAATGAGGCGGAGTTGGAGAGTTGGGGGAGGAAGACGAAAATGTAAGTTGGCAGGGAGCAGTTGGCAGGATTCAGTATTACAGTTGGCAGTTGGCAGTTTTACAGTTGGCAGGAGGATTACAGGATTCATGATGTTGGTTACTCAATAATGGAGTTGGCAGTCGGCAGTTTTACAGTTGGCAGGAGGTTGCAGTTTTCAACATGTTGGTTACTCAATTATGAAGTTGGCAGAACGCAGTTGGCAGTCGGCAGTTTTACAGTTGGCAGGAGGTTACTATATTCATGATGTTGGTTACTAAACGTTTGAGCTTACTGTTCTCGATTTGAAAATGAAATTATTTTGAAGTAGGAGCAAGCCTGCCAACTGCTACCTGATAAACTGCCAACTTTTCGTTCCTATGTATTTTATTACAAAAAACAAAAAATGAACTACCTGTCGCTTGAAAATGTGAGCAAAACATACGGAGAGAAAGTGCTGTTCGACCGCATTTCTCTTCAAATCAGCAAAGGCCAAAAATTAGCGCTGGTGGCAAAAAACGGCACCGGAAAATCAACGCTGTTGCGTGTGATTGCTGGCACGGAAGCTCCAGAAGGCGAAAACAGCAAAATCCTGCTGCGCCGCGACGCCAAAATCGGCTATTTGGAACAGGATCCTTTTTTTTTCGATTCGCACACCATTCTGGAAGCAGTGCTGGATTCTGAAAATCCCGTTATTCAGGCCATCCGGCATTACGAAGAAGCGCTGTTGTTTTCGGAAAATGAAGCCGAAATGCAGGCAGCGCTTGCGAAAATGGACGACCTGAAAGCCTGGGATATGGAAGCCCGGATCAAAGAAATCCTTTCCAAGTTTGGCATCATAAATTTGGGCCAGCCAGTGCGTACGCTCAGCGGCGGCCAGCGGAAGCGATTGGCTCTGGCCAAACTGATCATTGACGACCCCGAATTCATCATCCTCGACGAGCCCACCAACCACTTAGACATTGACATGATCGAGTGGTTGGAGGAATATTTGTCCCAGCCGAACATCACCCTGCTGATGGTGACGCACGACCGGTATTTCTTAGAGCGCATCTGCAACAATATCCTGGAATTGGAGCATGGAGAGCTCATCCGCTACACGGGCAATTACAAAGACTTTTTAGAAAAAAAAGCCATCCGCCAGGAAACGCAGGGCGTGGAATTGGACAAAACCAAAAAGCTGCTGAAAAAGGAGCTCGACTGGGTAAACCGCTCCCCCTCCGCGCGTACCACCAAAGCCAAATCTCGCGTGGATGCCTATTACGAATTGGATGAAAAGGTGTCGGGCAAACAGGTGGACAAAGAAATCCAGATCGAAATCAAAGGGCAGCGGCTGGGGAAAAAAATCCTGGAATTGCACAACGTAGGCAAGCGCTTTGGAGAAACGCCCATCGTAGAAGGCTTTTCCTATAAATTCAAAAAAGAAGAACGCGTAGGCATTCTCGGCCCAAACGGCGTGGGCAAATCCACTTTTCTGAAACTCATCACCGAAGAAATACGCCCCGACAGCGGTAAAGTCGTCGTGGGCGGCAATACCGTTTTTGGCTACTATTCCCAGGACGGCATCCAGCTCAAAGACGACCAACGCGTTATTGAGGTCATTCAGGACATTGCCGAGTTTATTCCGCTGGAAAAAGGCCAAAAAATTACGGCCCCGCAAATGCTGGAGCGCTTCCTGTTTAGCCGAAAACAGCAGCAGGTCTACGTTTCGCAACTCAGCGGCGGGGAACGGCGGCGCCTCTACCTGCTGACCCTGCTGATGAAAAACCCCAACTTCCTCATCCTCGATGAGCCGACCAACGACTTAGACATCCTCACCCTGAACGTGTTGGAAGATTTTTTGCTCGAATTTCCGGGTTGCGTCATCATCGTATCGCACGACCGCTATTTCATGGATAAGCTCGTGGATCACATGTTCATTTTTGAAGGCAATGGTCATATCCGCGATTTTAACGGCGACTACTCTGATTACCGCAAAGACCTGAAAGAACGCGAGCGCGAACAACGCCGCGTCGAACGGGCCGAACATCTGCAAAAGGAAGTGGCCGCACAGCCCCAGCAAATTCAGCGCCAACGCACGCAGGAAGAGCGCAAGGAATTGAACCGCATAGAGAAGGACATTGCTAAACTCGAGTCCCGGAAAGCGGAAATCATGGCGTTGTTCAACCAAAGCGATATTGCCCTTAGCGACATCGAAAAGCTTTCCAAAGAGCTGGCTACTCTGACAGAAACGCTGGAAGAGAAGGAGATGAAGTGGCTGGAATTATCGGAGTGAGGATGCGTTTCCCGTCGTAAAATGTAAAAAAATCGGTTAACAGAACTGCCTGGTTTTCCTGCGGTTTCGATGCTTTTCTTTGCGAAAACCCTTAACCTTGCGAAGATTTTCCTATTTTGGGCACTACTATCCACACAATCGCATGCCAATATGGGTTTGCCCCTCGACAAAAAAACGGTTCTCCACGACTATTTCATTTGCTGTGTCAGCCGTGAAATCAGCCTGAGCATCCGGAAAGAAGTACTCAACGGACGGGCCAAATTCGGCGTTTCCGACGACGGCAAAGAACTCTTTCAGATCGCAATGGCCAAGGCGTTCAAGCCTGGAGATTTTCGAGCCGACTACTATCGGGGCCATACCCTTTTGCTGGCGTTGGGACTTGCCTCCATCGAAAGTCTGTTTGCGCAACTTTACGCCGACTGCGAAAACGACCCTTTTTCCGGGGGTCGGCAGATGAACAACCACCACGCCACCCCGATGTTGACCGCCGATGGCGAATGGCTGCCCCACAAAAACATGTACAACCTCTCTTCCGACATATCCACCACAGGCGGGCAAATGGCCCGGGGATTGGGATTGGCTTTCGCCTCCAAACGCTACCGGGAGGATGCACAACTTGGAGAAACACAATTTTCTGATCAGGGCAATGAGGTTTGTTTTTGCAATATCGGCGACGCCAGCACTTCCGAAGGCGTTTTTTGGGAAGCCATCAATGCGATGGGTGTGTTGCAGGTGCCCCTTGCTGTGACCGTCCAGGACGACGGCTACGGTATTTCGGTGCCAAAATCTTATCAAACCACAAAACAAAGCATTTCGTTGGCGTTGGAAGGCTTCCGGCTCAACGAAAAAGGAGAAGGCTTTGACATCTACTGCATCCACGGGTGGGATTACCCAACCCTGTGCGAAACCTACATACAGGGCATTGAAAAAATGCGCCAAACCCATATCCCGGCAGTTTTTCACGTTGAAGACTTAACCCAGCCACAGGGCCATTCTACATCCGGCTCGCACGAGCGCTACAAATCAGCGGAACGCTTGCAATGGGAAGCCGACTTCGATTGCAACCGGCAGTTTCGGCTGTGGATTCTGGCGCAAAACATCGCCGGAGAAGATGAACTCAAACAAGTTGAAGCCGAAGCGAAAACCGAGGTTCGCGCAGCGCGGGATCGTGCCTGGGCCGCTTTTGAAACGCCCCTGATGGATGACCTCCAGGTACTGGAAGGCATTTATGCCCGCTTATCCGACAGCTCAAATGCGACCGGAGCTGTGGCGCAAATCTACAAAGAGCTGCGAACCGCCCGCAACCCCGTTTATTCCGAAATTCTGAGGGCGGCGCGGCGCATGAGCCACGCGATGCGCGGGGTGAACACCGAAGCGGCGGAAGACTTGCGCAATTTTGTACAACAACGGTTAGATCGCGGGAAAGTGCGCTACAGCAAGCATTTGTACAGCGAAAGCCCTCATTCGGCGCTCCGCGTTCCAGTGATTCATCCGGTTTATTCCGAAACTTCGCCCGTTAAAAACGGTTTTGAAATCATCAACGCTTTTTTCGATGCGGCTTTAGCCAAACACGCGAACCTGTACGCATTTGGAGAGGACGTTGGTAAAATTGGCGGCGTCAATCAGGGGTTTGCAGGGTTGCAGGCCAAATACGGGGAAGCCCGCGTATTCGACACCGGCATCCGGGAGTGGACCATCATCGGCCAGGCCATTGGAATGGCCATGCGCGGCCTGCGGCCCATTGCAGAAATACAGTATTTAGACTACCTCCTCTACGCTTTTTCCGCACTTTCCGACGATTTAGCCACCCTGCGCTACCGAAGCAACAGCATTCAGGCCGCGCCGGCGCTCATTCGCACGCGGGGGCACCGGTTCGAAGGCATCTGGCATTCCGGCTCGCCGATGAGCGTGCTGCTGGGAGGACTTCGCGGGATCTACATCCTCACGCCGCGAAATTTTGTGCAGGCTGCCGGCATGTACAACACCATGCTGCAATCCGACGACCCGGCGCTCATGATCGAGTGCCTCAACGCTTTCCGCCAAAAGGAACACTTGCCCGACAATATGGGCGAATACACCGTGCCGTTGGGCGTGCCGGAGGTGCTGCGGGAAGGAACGGACTTAAGTATTGTGACTTACGGCGCTTGCGTCCGCATTGCCCTGACGGCTTGTGAACGGCTGGCAGAAGAAGGCATCTCAGGAGAGGTAATTGACGTACAAACCCTCCTGCCGTTCGACATCGAAGGAAGGATTGGTCAATCGTTGGCGAAAACCAACCGCATTATCTTTTTGGATGAAGATGTTCCCGGCGGCGCTACCGCGTACATGATGCGCGAAGTGCTGGAAAAACAGGGCGGCTATTACCACCTGGACTCAATGCCCGTCACCCTCAGTGGACAGGCTCACCGCCCCGCTTACAGCTCCGACGGCGATTATTTTTCCAAACCCAATGTGGAAGATGTCTATGAAGCTGCCCTTCGGATCATGCAGGAAGCCGACCCAGGCCGGTTTTAAGGAACATCAATCCCCATCAATTCCCCAGGAACTTGCCGTTGTATTTGTATACAGCAATCACCAAAATGGTGAATAACAAGAAGAAGAGGAAGAAATACAACATGCAATATCCTTTCTTGCCTACATTTTGAATATCTGACATGACCGGCGTTTTAGAACTAGTGTGAAACCATTTTTTCGGCTGCAAAGATGTACAAAAAAACTGATGTGCCAATGAGGTGGGGGATTTTTTGAGGTAACTTAGACCAATACTAAAAAAGGCCCGCAACGAAATGCTGCCGGCCTTTTTTAGTTTATGCTTCGCTATAACAAATCTTCAAGATTTGTCAACGCAGGTCATACGTGGTTCTTTAGAAAAACTTCGCCCGTTTGTCCTTGACATTGGCTTGTTTTTTCATCGCGCCGATCAGGGCGTTTTGCGCTCCCATACCAGAAGCCATGTTGTTTCTGGTACGAATCGAAGTAATCTGCATAGGATCAATCGGGGCAGGAGTAGCTTTGGAGATCACTTGCAGCAGGAAAACGCCGCTTTCACCTCTGATCGCTTCCGAAGTTTTCCCTGCTTCTAATTTGAAAATATGTCCTATTACAGCCGGTTCATTACCCACGTTGGGGATGAAGCTCTGGGAAAAACTCATGTTTCTGGCCGTATCCACCGGCACGTCAAAAGCTGCTGCGGATGCTGCCAGGTCTTTGCCACTCAGGCGTTGTTTGATGATATCCGCTTTTTTGCGGTTGATCACTTCTGCTTCTATTTCATCGCGAATATTGGCAACAGACGGGAGCCCGGCAGACTGCACGGTTTTCAAACCGGCAATGACAAATTGCTTGTCGTAGTAGCCGGTTTCGTCCCGGAAGGAATAAACCGTAGGCGTAACATCGCCTTTATCAGCGCTGAAGGCCCACCGCACCATTTCGCGCGTTTCGGTACCCGTAGTCAGGCCCGCAATCTCAAAATCATTTTCGCCCAGCAGTGGAGAGTTTTCCAACTTGATCGTTGGATCCTGTCCAACTGATTTCACCAAAGCTTCCAGGGTTCGGTTTGTGCGCATCATCTCATCCGCTCTGTCACGGACTACTGACTGTGTTTCCTGGCTCGGCATAATCGGCTCGGATAAAAACGCCACCTGTACGCCTTGTTCGTTGTTGATGAATTTCTTATTTGTCACTTCTACAAGGTGTACGCCAAATTGCGTTTCGCAGACGTACACTTTTCCGGGCACGGCTTTGAAAAAGATCAGGTCATTGAAGGGTTTTACCAACCCGTTCATGCCGTAATAGCCCAAATCACCGCCTTTGGTTTTGGTGCCATCCGTCCCAAATTGAGCAGCTAAGGAGTCGAAGCGGTGGGTACCGGCTTCAATCAGCACCTTGAGGCTGTCAATGGTTTTACGCGCCTGAGCCAATTCCACCGGGGTAGCTGCCGGGCGCAGGATGTGCCGCGACTTTACCGAGTCGGGAATGACCATGCGATTTAATATCTTAACGGCATTGTAGTTATTGGCATCAATATAAGGGCCGTAAACCGTGCCGACAGGCAATTTTAAAACGGTGTCGGCGATGGCAACAGGCAGGTCTGCTTTTTTGAGAAAAGCTTCATCAATGCGGCCTTCGTTGCGGAATACAAACTGGGAGTCGTTTTCTGCCGTTTGGAATTCCGGAATGAGGTCGGCAATGCGCTTTTCCAAAGCAGCGGAGTCTTCCACCGTAGCAGAAACCTCCAGGATTGCCAATTGCAATTTGCGTGATTCTGCATCGCGCTTCAGCGTACCTTCGTTTTCTTTGATGTATGCTTCGAAATCAGCGTCTTCCAGCGAAACGTCTGTATTTTCGATTTTGTCGTAAGGTACCTTTACATAAGCGACGTCAGCCGTCAGGGATTGCTCATTGTAGAGCATTTCAGCCATCCAGGTAGGTGTATACATTGCTTTTGCAACCAATGCGCCTATTTTTGACTGAAGGCGTTCTTTGGTGATTTCTTTTTTCTGGTATTCCCAAAACTGCGTGAAGTTCGGCGCCAACTGGCCTTGTTCAATGGCTTCGTCAACCCGATCTTCTTCAATAATTTGCTTGATCATGTTGAGTTGCTCCCGATTCAGGCCGCCTTGCGGATTGTTTGGATCCGGGAAGCGCTGCTGGATGATTGTGCTGGGGCGCGGACCAAACTGCAGGTCTTCCAATTCCGGCTCGCTAATGCCAAGTCCGAGTGCAGCAGCCTCGTCTTTAACCAAAATTTCTTCTACCGTATACTCCCAGAGCGCATTGCGGGCTGCCAGCGAAGCGCTGCCCGAATTGCCGTAAAGCATGTTGAAGGTATTGTCGAAATTGATCACATCAATTTTTTCACCATTCACTTTGCCGAGCGTACGCGTCATACTTCCTGTGCCGCCCGGGCCGGTGGAGTTGACCATGTCCATAATGATGAACCCGCCAACACCCAGCGCGACCGTAACCAGTACGATCCATGACCTTTTCCGAATTTCACTTATCAGAGCCATCCTTTAAACTGTTATTTTGTTTTCCGCCCAATCTGTTTTCATTGCAGATCAGCGATATCCAAGTTACTAAAAATCAGTGAGTTGTAAATTGAATTTTACAAACGAAATGCAAAGATAAAATCCCTTCCTGAAAAAACCATACAAAGTGACCGGATTGATCGCGAAAATCAAAATTTAACAGCTCTACTGCAACGACTTATCCGGTGGCGGGTTCTACCTTTGCGTTTCTTTTTGATACCAATACCACATAAAATGACGATAATTTCCGCCCAACCAGACTTCGAAAAGGGCCAGGGACTCCTGCCTGCGATCGTGCAGGACGCCCAAACCGGCAAGGTTCTGATGCTGGGCTACATGGACAAAGCCGCTTATGAAAAGACGTTGCAGGAAAGGGTCGTCACGTTTTTCAGCCGCAGCAAAAACCGCCTGTGGACAAAAGGGGAGACCAGCGGCAATTTCCTTCGGGTGAAAGACATCGCCCTCGATTGCGACCAGGATACCCTTTTGCTGAAAGTAGACCCGGAAGGCCCGGTTTGCCACACCGGACAGGACACCTGCTTTGGGGAGACCAATCGCCCGGAAGATTTTTTGCACACCCTCGAAGCGGTCATCCGCCAACGCCGCGACCACCCTGGCGAAAATTCCTACACGGCTTCCCTTTTTCAGAAAGGCATCAATAAAATTGCCCAAAAAGTAGGCGAAGAAGCCGTGGAATTGGTCATCGAAGCCAAAGACGACAACCCGGAGCTTTTCTTAGGCGAAGCGGCAGACCTGCTATTCCACTACTTAGTTTTGCTTGCCGCAAAAGGGTTTGAATTGGACGAGGTGATTGGGGTGCTGAAGGCGAGGCATCAATGAAGGATAGTTGGTAGTATGTCAGAGCAGTTGGCAGTATGTTCAGAGTAGTTGGCAGTTTATCAGGTGGCAGTTGGCAGTCTTGTTCGTACTCCTGATGGTGTTCTATTTTCAAATCGAAGAGTTGGCAGTTTTCAGTTTTTTAGTTGGCAGTCTTGCTCTTACTTCTGATCGTGTTCCATTTTCAAATCGAGCATCTCTTTGGAAAAGTTGGCAGTATGTCAGAGCAGTTGGCAGTTTATCAGGTCGCAGTTGGCAGTATTGTTCGTACTCTTGATGGTGTTCCATTTTCAAATCGATTACATAAAGCTCAATCGTTTTGTAACAAACATCATGAATCCTGTAATCCTCCTGCCGACTGCCAACTGCGTTCTGCCCACTTCATTATCGAGTAACCAACATGTTGAATCCTAAAACCTCCTGCCAACTGTAAAACTGCCAACTGCCCACTGCCCACTGAACCCTGCCAACTCAAATCTTTCCCACTGCCCTCCCCCACCTCAACACCCGCGAATGCGTTTTCCAAACCCGGAAATAAGGCAACTGCACGGCCCCGAACTGTCGGCGGATGGCTTCCACGTTTTGCATCATACTGCCTTCAAAATCGAAATGATGGAGTCCGAGCACTTCTTTGGTATAGCGGATGGCTTCCCAGGTAAGCAGGATACCAGCGCCGCTGTTTCGGGTTTCCGGGTCGTCGCCGGCGATGTGGTAATACGCCGTTTCTGCATCATGGATGAGGCAGGAAGCGGAATGCAGGCGCCCGGCATCGTCGCGGGCGAAAAAAAGCGCGCGGGCATTGTGTGCGAGCAGGGCTTCGTCGTGGCTTTTCAGTAACTCAAAAGGGTAGGGCAGCTGGAGTGCCTGCCGGTCAAAACTCAGGCGGTTGATGCGGTACAGGTCGGTGATGTCGCCGTCCCGGGTTACAGCCACCGCAGCCTGCGCCTTGCGGATATTGCGTTGCATGTTTCGGTTGATGCCGTCGTAAATGCGGTCGAGGTCGTCCAGCACGAGCCGGTAGGTATAGCGGGTGCTTTGTTGGTAGCCTTTCCAGTAAAAAGGCAGCCAGTTGGTCACTATTGGAGAAAAATCCTGCTCAAAAGCGTCCACTGCAGGCAATTGCTCAATCAGCGCATCATATAATCGGTGCGTCTCCGTAAGGGAATAAGGCGCATCGGCTTGCCGCAAATAAGGCCCCAGGTGCTTCACAAAAGGCGGCATTGCAATGTACCGGAACGGGCCTTTTTGTTTCAGAAAATAAGGCAGGGCCGCTACAGTTTGCCCCCCTTCTTCCACGGTTGCCGCCCCCCATTCGCCACCTGCACAAACGGCGTCTAAGTACCAGTCTTGCGCAAAGATGGGCAGGTGCGGGTTGGCTTTGCAGAATTGGCGGTAGGCTGTTGTCATGGGTAATCCGTTATCTCTATCGTTTTTCTCATCACCATCGGGTTCCCTGTCATTCCACATAAATCAGGCAGTAGCAATAGTACCGGCCTGCAAAGGTCTGCTTTTGTCCGCGATTGGCATAATGTTCTGTTACCCGACGGGCGACGTTGTTCGTTACACCGATGTATAATACGGTTTTGTTCGGATTGGTGATGATGTAAATGTAGTATAGGTGTTGTTTCATGGCTGGCTATGGTTATTTCGTACACTCTCTTATTGCCAGGCCGCACGGTGCAGATGTCTCGTTGCACTCGACATGACAAGCGCCCCACACGACAGCAAGAATGACAAAAATAATAAAGCCGGAAGCATCCTGGTATTATTCACCCAAACACCTTCCACAAAATCCTCAAACTCCAGAAAATGACCATGGCGCCCACGCCAATAAAAAGCAGACGTACCGGCAGTTTTCCAGCCAGCTTTGCGGCAAACGGCGCAGCAACAACCCCGCCGAGGATCAACCCGGCAATAACTTTCCAGTGTTCGATGCCGATCAGGGAAAAGAAGGTGAGCGCACTGGCGAAGGTGATGAAAAACTCCGTCAGGCTGACCGTGCCGATGACGTATTGCGGGGTTTTCCCTTTAGCAATCAGGGTGCTGGTGACCAAAGGCCCCCAACCGCCGCCGCCGAAAGAATCCAGGAACCCGCCTGCGCCAGCCAACCAACCTACGTTTTTGACTTTCCGTTTTTTGGGAATTCCGGCGAAAGCACGACTCAGGATGCGCAGCCCCAGGATCATCGCATACACTGCCAGCATGGGGCGAACAAAATTCGCGTATTCACCGCTCAACCACGACAGCAGCGCCGCGCCTGCAATAGCGCCTAATACCCCGGGAACCAAAATGGCCTTGAACAATTTGCGGTTCACATTGCCAAAGCGGTAATGCGAATAACCCGAAGCGCCAGCGGAAAACATCTCGGCGGTGTGGATGCTGGAACTGATGGCCGCCAACGGTACGCCGGTTCCCATCAGCACAATTTGTGTCACCACGCCGTAGCCCATACCCAGCAAGCCGTCTATAAATTGGGCGGCAAAACCGGTGGCGACAAACAACCAAAAGGTGGTATCGAGGTTGGATACTAAGGAATCCCAGGACTCGCCGGGCACATACAACGCTAAGATATTGGCCACCAGCAACAATGCAAAAGCGGTTAGGGCTGCCCTGGCAATGAGGCGCCATTTTCCGCCGTCTATTTGGCTGAGGTTGCGCTGCCGGAGTGCATCGCGGACAGCCAAAGCTGGTTCGGCGACCAGCACGGAGGTCAATTCGCTCAGGGTATTTACTTTTTCTGAAAAATCGCCTTTGAGCCGGTGGCGGATCACGGGCATTTTTTGCAACACCTGATCCAATTCATCCGGCAAGGCATCCTGAAAAGTTTCCTTTAGCCGTTTGGCGATGGTCGGCGACTTGCCATTGGTAGAAATGGCGATTTTCAGGTCGCCTTTTTGCACAATGGACGACAGGTAAAAATCACATAGCTCGGGCGTATCTGCCACATTGCATAAAATGCCGCTTTCGGCAGCCAAATCCCGGATTTGTTCGTTCAGCACCCGGTCATCGGTAGCGGCAATGGCAAATTGCTGCCCATCCAAATCCCCGGAGTCGAAGGATTTTTCTATCAAAACGACTTGCGGAAAGTCGCGGGCATAGTCCCGGATTGCCTGCGAAATGGTGGCGCCCACCAACGTAATTCGGGTCTGCGGACTATTGTTCAGCACGGCGCGGATTTTTTCCAGACCAACGTACCCGCCACCTACGATCAGCACGCGGAATTTTTCCAATTTCAAAAAAATTGGAAACAGGGTATTCCCGGAGGAATCACCTCCGCTGTGGGGCCCGGAGTTGCCTGAAAAAGCTTCCGTGGGTGGCTCAGTTATGGAAATTCGTGCCATGCGTGGTTGCTGTTATATACCCCGTTCTGATGACAAAATCGCCAAAGCGCTCTCCAGGATTCCGCTTCATGGCGTAAGCCGCAATCAATGGCTCCAATTCGCGCAAAATGGCTGCTTCGTCCAGCATTTCGCGGTAGAGTTTGTTCAGCCGGCTGCCGTCGTGCGCCGCGCCGAGGTAGAGGTTGTAATAGCCGGGCGACTTCCCGACAAGGCCGATCTCGGCAAGGTACGGGCGACCACAGCCATTGGGGCAGCCCGTCATGCGAATGTTAATCGCTTCTTTTTGCATGTGGTATTTTCGAAGCACCCCGTCTATTTGATCAATCAACCGGGGAAGGTAGCGCTCTGCTTCCGCAAAAGCCAGGGTACAGGTTGGCAATGCCACGCAGGCAATCGAGTTGAGACGAAGCGCGGTTTGCCGGAACGTCGTTTCCAGCACGCCGTATTTTTTCAGCGTGTTTTCTACGTCAATGCGTTGTTCCGGCAAAATATTGCCAATCAGCAAGTTTTGATTGCCGGTCAGGCGGAATTCCCCTTCGCGCAACAGGGCCGCTACTTCCCGGAGCGCCGTTTTCAGCAAGTAATTTTCAGCATCCTGCACCCGCCCGCCTTCGATGAACAGCGTCAGGTGAAATCGGCCGCTTTCCCCCTGCGTCCAGCCGAAGCGATCGCCCGAGTGCTTGAATTGGAAAGGCCGCAATGGCTCGAAGTCAACACCGGAGCGGTTTTCTACCTCTTTGCGGAACTCATCCAGCCCCATGCGTTCGATGGTGTATTTGAGGCGACTGAATTTGCGGTTTTCGCGGTTGCCAAAATCACGCTGGGTGGTAATGACCGCTTCGCAAACTTTTACAACGTCCTCAGATTTCACAAAACCCAGCAAATCGGCAAGACGCGGGAAAGTGTCGGGCATCCCGAACGTCATACCCAAACCGCCGCCTGCTGCAAAATTGAACCCAATGAGTTCGCCGTTTTCTTCAATCGCAATCAATCCGATGTCGTTGGCAAAAATATCGGTGTCATTTTCCGGCGGCGCGGCTATGGCAATTTTGAATTTCCGGGGCAGGTAGGTTTTGCCATAGATGGGCTCCGCGTCTTCCTGTTGTGGGGAAGCGAGGAAAACCTTGCTCCAGGCGCCTTCCTCTTTGCTGCCTTTCGGCAAATCTTCGCCTTCCGCCAATCCTGGGGGCGCCCAGATTTCGGCATACGCGCCGGTTTGGGGCGTAAATGCTGTGCTGATGGCCCTGGCCACTTCGTACATTGCTGCATGGACGCGACTTTCGTCGGGATTGGCGCTGCACATCACATTCCGGTTCACGTCTCCACAACCCGCAATGCTGTCCAAAAACACGCCGTTGAACCCCTGAATGGCGGCCTTCAAGTTGCGTTTATAAACCCCGTGCAGTTGAAACGCCTGCCGGGTGGTCAGTTTTAGCGTGCCATTTCCGTATTGATCGGCCAATTCGTCCATGCGCAACCATTGTTTGGGCGAGGCGATGCCGCCGGGCACCCGCACCCGGATCATGAAGGAATAGAGCGGTTCCAGCTTTTGACGGGCGCGCTCGCTGTCGAGGTCGCGATCGGTTTGCTGATAAGAACCATGAAATTTGATGAGGTGCGTATCATCGGGAAACAGCGCTCCGGTGATGCCGTTTTCTAAGCTTTCCACCAAAGTGCCGCGCAGATAGTTGCTTTTGGCTTTGACGTGTTCGACTTCTGTGTGGGAAGGTTTCGTTTCTGGTTGCATGTTCTTTTTTTTATAAACCGGCAAGGTTCAGCAGCAATCCGGCAACGGCGCTGATGCCGATCCAAACTACCATGTTGATTTTGAAATATTGAAGCGCAGCTAAGGAAATCAGGATCCAGGCAAGCGGAATTTCCTGAATTTTTGGCCATTCCGGCGCGATTACTGCCTGACCTAAGTAGAGGCACAAACTCAAAATGACTCCAGCCACTGCGGCTGTGGTGAACTGTAAAACTGATTTGATGACCGGACTGGCCTGCGTCCGTTCGATGAGGGGCGCCCCGGCAAAAATGAACAGAAACGAAGGCAAAAAAGTGTAATAAACGGTTGTTGCCAAAGCGATTGAAGCCACAATAAGCGAGCCGCCCGAACTCGTATGGCCAGCCATGAAACCGACGAACGCCAGCACAATGATGAGCGGGCCGGGCGTGGTTTCGCCCAGCGCCAGGCCGTCGAGCATTTCAAGGTTCGTGAGCCAGCCGAATTGCTCCACGCTAACCTGAGCCACATAGGGCAGCACTGCATAAGCGCCGCCAAAAGTGACAAAGGCCGCTTGTGTGAAAAACAGAGAGAGTTTTTTCCAAAAACCGAAGTCGGTTGCAAAAGCACCGAACAGCGCCAGCGGTATCAACCACAACACGATACCAATACTGACTTGCCGCGCTAAGCGCCCTGCCGAAAATTGGCTGTGCGGCACAACGGTATCCCGGTTGATGAGGTAAGCTGCTTCCTCCTGATCTTTTAAATTTTCAGTACTGGTATTTCCAGTCTGTCGAAATTGAGTCCGATAAACAACGGCCAATCCGAACAAAATGGAACCGAGAATCAGGAGTGGGAAAGGCACTTTTAAAAAATAAATGGCCACAAAAGCGGCTGCGGCCACCCCATAATGCAGCGGGGTTTGCAGGGATTTTTTTCCAATTTTAAAGATGGCCCCAAGGACAATGGCCACCACAGCCGGTTTCAGAAAAACAAATACCGATTGCACCGCCGGGATTTGCCCATAAGTGACGTACAGCGCGCTCAGTCCCCACAACAAAATGGCCGAGGGCAGTACAAAAAGGATGCCCGCTGCCAGTCCACCTTTTGTGCCGTGCAGCATCCAGCCGGTGTAGGTCGCCAGTTGCTGCGCTTCCGGCCCGGGCAACAGCATGCAATAGTTCAGCGCGTGCAGGAATTTGGAATTGCTGATCCAGCGCTTTTGGTCTACCAAAAAATCGTGCATGATCGCAATCTGCCCTGCCGGCCCGCCGAAGCTGATGAGCCCAAGGCGGAGCCAGAACCAGAAGGCTTCGCGGAAAGTGGGTGCGGCGGGTTTAAGCTTGTCTTGCATGTATTTTTGAATTTCATATTGTCTCAATACACATCCTCCAGATATCGCCGTTGCTTTTTCAAATTGCTCAGGTATTCCACAGCATAAGCCTCGCCTTTGCCGCTTTCCCGTGCAATGATTTGAAGAAAAGCCTGTTGAACATCGGCTGCCATGCGGTTTTTATCGCCGCAAACATAGCAATACGCCCCGTTTTCGATGCGCTCGAACAATTGCCGGCCTTTTTCCAGCAGGCGGTGTTGCACGTATATCTTTTCTGCCTGATCCCTCGAAAAGGCTACATCCAAGCGGTCGAGCGCGCCGGTTTTCAGGTATTGCAGCCACTCCCGCTGGTAGAGGAAATCGGTTGTGAAATTTGGATTTCCAAAAAACAACCAGTTCCTGCCTTGCTTTGGCGAGCCGGAATCCCGCAGTTCATTCCGCTCCTCCACAAACGCCCGGAACGGTGCTACCCCGGTGCCGGGTCCGATCATGATGATGTCGGCGCTGTCGTCGGCAGGTAGTTTGAAATATTCATTGCGCTCTACAAAAACCTCGGCACTGTTTCCAACGTCAATCCGATCAGCAAGGAAGGTGGAAGCCAGCCCTTCGCGGTTGGTTCTTCCGAATTCATAACGCAGCGCCGATACCGTGAGGTGTACTTCATCCGGGTGCGCTGCCAGGCTGGAAGCAATGGAATACAGGCGTGGAGTGATGTTCCGCAGGGTATCGGTCAACTGTTGCGGGCTCAGCGTGGCGGGAAATTCCCGCAATAAATCCCCGGCATTGCGCCCCCAGAGGTATTTTTTCAGCCGCTCGTGGTCAGTCGTGATCGCTTTGAGGTTTTCATGACCAGTCTGTTCGGCATACTGTTCCAAAACGTTGCGATTCAGTACAGACAGCTCTTTTTGGGTTTTCAAAATGCCTGCTAAACTGACCGCTTTTCCGTCAATTTCAACCTGCTCCGCGCCCGAAAATTTGGCCGCAGCCAGCACCTGTTCTACCAGCCGGTCCGAATTCTGCGCCAGAATGCCCAACGAATCCCCCGGTTCATAAACGAGCCCCGAACCTTCCAGTCCGAGTTCGATATGGTACGTTTCTTTCGCCGAGCCCCGCCCGTTGAGTCGAACTTTTTCCAGCACCGGCGCGGGGTACGGGTTTTTTCGATTGAATCCCGCGACATAGGCAGGCGTTGGCAATTGTGCTGACAATACAGCAACAGGTTGCGCCCCGGCCACCGTTTTAAGGCGGCTTACAACTGTAGCAGCCCATTGTTCTGCAACTTCCTCATACTCCAAATCGCAATCCACGCGCGGAGCAAGGCGGTTGGCGCCTAACGCCTCCAGCCGGGCGTCGAAGTCTTTGCCCGTTTGGCAAAACTTCAGGTAGCTGCTGTCCCCCAAACTGCATACTGCAAACTGAAGGTCAGGAAGTTTCGGCGCACGTGCACTGTGCAGCCATTCGTAAAAGGATTCCGCAGCGGTTGGCGGCGTGCCTTCTCCCTGCGTGCTGACCACGAACAATGCGATTTGGGCGGTCTTCAGGTTTTTGACCGCGTAATCGGCCAGGTCTGTTATCGTAACATCCCAGCCTTGTTCCCCAATCAGCGCAGCCGCCTTTTGAGCTACTTTTTTGCTGTTACCGGTTTGTGAGCCGTACAACAGCTGAACTTTCGGAGCCTGTACATGCGCCTGCTGCACGGGGGAGACGGCTGCCTCGGTTTGACCGGCGGTGGCTAAGCCGTACAAAAAACCGCTGAGCCAAAGTTGTTGCTCAGCCGAGTGCTCCGAGCTCAGCTTTTTCAATAAAGCTTCATCAAACCGGCCAATCGGCGCCGTTGCGATCTTGGTCATGGTGTAAATGTTTTATGGTGCGATAAGCGAGTACTGTTCAACAACCGGCCAACGACTTCCCCGACAACAATCACCGCCGGGCTGCCAATGCCCGTAAGCGCGGCTTTTTCGGCAATATCTGAAACCCGGCCAACCAGCGTTCGCTGTTGGGGCAATGAAGCATTTTGAATAATGGCGACCGGGAGTTCCTGTTTGCCGCTTTGCGCGAATGCCTCCGCGATTTCGGGGAGTTTAGCAAGCCCCATCAGGACAACCGCAGTCGCGTTTGTGCGGGCAACTTCATATATTTCCGGGTTCAGTTCGCCGGTATCCGTTGTGGCAGTCAAGACCCAAAAACCACGGCTGGCACCCCGGAGCGTGACCGGAATTCCGGCTAAACCGGGCGCTGCAATGGCACTCGAAACACCGGGGATATAAGACACTTTAAGTCCTTGTTCCTGTGCATATTGCAACTCTTCCATCCCCCTCCCGAACACAAAAGGGTCGCCCCCTTTCAGGCGCACAACTTTTCCAAATGCCCGCGCGCAGTCTACAATCATTTCATTGATTTCGGGCTGGGTATGGGATTTTTTGCCGCGCCGTTTCCCAACATAAATGCGGATGGCGTCTGCGGGTGCGTGCTGCAGCAATGCTTCGTTCACCAGCGCATCGTATAGTACGACGTCGGCTTGTTGCAACGCTTTCAGCCCCTTGATGGTCAGCAGTTCGGGGTCGCCGATTCCGGCGCCAACCAGGATTAGTTCGGGGTGTTTGAGGGGATCTTGATAGGAATCAGGTATTTGATGGTGCATGGCCTGTTTTTATGATTTTATGTTTAGCTTTTTGAAAGCCGAACCGGAGTTCGGCGGTACAGGGGGCGCATCAACCGAACTGGAGTTCGGTTGTACATTCCAGCATCCCCGCGGCCACGGTATCGTAGGTGTTTTCATTCACCAGAATGAAGCCGCCGCTGTGCCGGTTTTGCCGGTAAGCATCAAAAACTAAAGGTTGTGCGGTTCGCAGGCGCACCAACCCGATGTCATTGAGTTGCAGCTTGTCGTCGGGAAGGCGGTCGAATGTGTGTACATCCACGCGGTATTCGATGGACTTCACAATGGCTTTTACCGTGGCAGAATTCTGGCGCAGCAGCAGCCGGTCGCCGGGCCGGAGCGGTCGCTCGCTCATCCAGCACAGCGTTGCTTCCAGATCCTGAGCAACAGCAGGCTGAGCATCAGCGCGCGCGATGGTATCCCCCCGCGAAACATCAATGTCGTGGGCAAGGTGCAGCACCAAAGGCTGCGGCGCAAAAGCTTCCTCTACCTGTACCTGATTGACTTCGATGGCCACGATATCCGTTTCAATCCCGGCAGGCAACACGACTACGCGGTCGCCCCGGCGAAAAACACCACTGCGCAGGCTTCCCGCGTAGCCCCGGTAATCGTGCCATTCGTTCGATTTGGGGCGGATCACGTATTGTACCTGAAAACGGGGCGCGTCGTGTTCCGCTTCCGGTTCGATTTCTACCGTTTCAAGGTGTTCCAGCAGGGTAGGACCCAGGTACCAGGGCATGTTGACCGATGGCTGCACCACATTATCGCCGGCCAGCGCACTGATCGGGATGAAGGTGATGTTGCGCAGGTTCAGTTTTTCAGCCAGCTCTTTGTAGGCTGCCGCAATTTTGTAAAAGCGCTCCTCGCTGTATTCAACGAGGTCTAATTTATTGACTGCCAATACAATTTTAGGAATACCCATTAGCGAAGCCACCAAACTGTGCCGGTGCGTTTGCTCCACGACTCCCTGGCGTGCATCCACAAGGATGATCGCCAGATCGGCATTGGAGGCGCCGGTAACCATATTGCGGGTGTACTGCACGTGGCCAGGGGCGTCGGCGATGATGAATTTCCGGCGCGCCGTGGTGAAGTATTTATAAGCGACATCAATGGTGATGCCCTGTTCGCGTTCTGCGCGCAGGCCATCGGTGAGCAGTGAGAGGTCGAGTTCGCCATCCGCTTTGTTGCGGCTCTGGCGCTCCAGCGTTTCTAAAACGTCATGAGATACTGCGTTGGAATCAAAAAGCAGGCGGCCAATGAGGGTACTTTTCCCATCGTCAACACTCCCGGCGGTTATAAATTTTAAAATATTCATGATCAATTATTTGCAATTCAATTTTCTTTTAAATCCTTTCTCTTCCGGGTGAAAAAGGCTTAGAAATAGCCATTTTTTTTGCGGTCTTCCATTGCAGCCTCGGAAAGGCGGTCGTCGAGGCGGGTGGCGCCCCGTTCGGATATTTTTGCAATTAATATTTCCTGAATGATGTCCTCTATCGTGGTAGCCGGACTTTCCACTGCGGCGGTGCAGGTGGCGTCGCCAACTGTGCGGAAACGAACATCGCGTACCGCAATTTCATCTTCCGGATCTAAGCGGATGTGTTCGGTAATGGCCAACAATTGCCCGGCTGGCGTGACCACACAATTGCGGCGATGGGAAAAATAGATTTCGGGCAGCGCGATGTTTTCCTGCTGGATATAGCTCCACACGTCGAGTTCCGTCCAGTTGGAAATCGGGAAAACGCGTACGTTTTCGCCTTTCCGGATGCTGCCGTTGTAAATGTCCCAGAGTTCGGGGCGCTGCCGCTTGGGATCCCATTGGCCAAATTCGTCGCGCACGCTGAAAATGCGCTCTTTTGCCCGCGCTTTTTCCTCGTCGCGCCGGGCGCCGCCAATGCAGGCGTCGAACTCAAATTCTTCAATCACTTCCAGTAACGTATAGGTTTGAAGCGCATTCCGGCTTGGGTATTTACCAAAACCATCTTTTAAACCCTGGCGGCGAATGGTATCTTCCACCTTGCGCACAATCAATTGCTCTCCGAAGCGAGCCGCCAGTTCGTCGCGAAATTGGATGACCTCGGGGAAATTGTGGCCCGTATCAATATGCACCAGAGGGAATGGCAATTTGCCTGGTCGGAAAGCCTTAAGCGCCAGATGAACTAGGGTAATGGAATCTTTTCCGCCGGAGAACAAAAGCGCCGGGCGTTCAAATTGTCCGGCTACTTCCCGAAGGATGTGAATGGCCTGGGCTTCTAAGTGATCGAGATAATCGAAGTGCGTTGACATGGAA
>JBJXFD010000651.1:0-4300 GCA_046153985.1 Saprospiraceae bacterium | reverse complement strand
GATAAAAGTTATAGAAGAAAACAAGTCCGGTGGCAATCAGTTTCGTCAGCGCCTGATGTTCGTTGAAAAAAGGCTGTAAAGATAACCCGTAAATGATGGCCGAACTGAGCAACAGGCCACCGAGTGAGACTAATGCCGCGAAAAAAAATGCTTTTTTCACGGAACGCCGAAGCTCGAAGACAAAGCGTTTTTGCAATAAAAAATTAATGATCATGCCCGCTGAATACGCAATGACGTTCGACTGCACGGGCCCCAGCACTTTATTCACCAGCAACATATAGACGGTGTAGTCAACCCCGGTTGCTACGGCGCTTGCAGCGGCGTATTTGGCTTTGGGCATTGCCCAATTTAGTAATTTACGCCACCAAGGGGTGGGTTCAAGGTCGGTCATTTCGTTTGTTCTTTCTTTTTACAGATGCTCCTGCCTGGTGAGAGACAGGCGTTTATACATGCGCCGCAGCACTTTTTTGCAAATGGCTACCTCCTCCTCGGAGACGCCATCGAGTACATCGTCTACACTGGCGAGGGCATGCGGCAGCATGATATCTTTGAGGCTTTTGCCTTTGGGTGTCAGGTAGATGCGTTTATTGCGGCGATCCCGCGCATCCGCAAGCCGCACAACAATACCATTTTTTTCGAGATTGTCCAAGGCCCGTGCAATAGTGCCTTTATCTTTTACGACCGAAGTAACTAAATCCTGCTGGCGCAAGCCGTCCTTCATCCACAAGTCTACCAGCACGCCGATATGCGTAGAATACAGCCCTTCGACGTCGTCGCCGGCCCGCCTTCGGATGTCGCTACTGAGTAAGCGACCAACCCGGTTCGTTAAAAAAGCTAAGGATTCTAATGGATTGAATTGATTGTCGGGCATTTGTGGGAATTAGTGGTTGCGTTTGCAACGAAGAACGCCAAAAGAAGCTTATGGTTGAATGAGTAGGGATTTTTTTCTAATCTTTGAAAAGCGACAGATAATCCCTCATAGAATCCATAGCAGGGTGGCTTAAGTCAAAAATCTCTTTACCAAGGCGCTCAATGATGCGATGTTTTCTGTCTTCAAAGTCGTTAATGATGCTTTTTCGATCTTTTGAACTTAACTCATAAGCCTTTGCGCGTAAAAAATTATCGGCCCACATTTTTTGGAAAACGCCCGGAGCAACTTGTATTGGACTGGCCGAACTTGAAACACAGTCGCGCCAGCGCGCAAGACAATCAGCATAAGGTACAGGAATGTCCGGATTGCGCCTGATTTCGTAAAGCAACGTCTCAAGATTGCCCTTTCCTGTCTGGTCTTTGGTAAAAAAACAAGATACTTCAATAGGGAAAGTATTCAAGCGGTCTAAAGGAATTTCGATGGTTGCCGGTTCGCCTTCTTTGGAGAGACTTGAATTTATTTTGAAAGCGTATTCAATCGCCTCATTAACCAGTTTAAGGTTCTGCTCCAGGGTATCACTATCCATGTCGAGAATAATCCCCACTTTGCTGACGTCTTTATATTCCGCTCGATTACGAAGATCAATATAAAGGGAGTTTAAACGCTTACCAATATTCTTTTTGCCTCTGAGCTCGTTAGCTGGATTGTCAGGATCAGGAAATTTATGGAGGTCTATTATCTCGATTGTTTCTGTAAGCGTATTTTGAGTCAGCTTCAAGTCACTGAGCAATAGTTCGATAAAAGACTTATCGTTAAAGCTTTCAACAATCAGGATATTTCGGATGGCCATATTATTCGCCGCGGTAAGGGTGATGGGTTTTGATATTATAATCTAATACTTCCAAAGGTAATTTTTCAGCGACAATTTCTCCACTGCGGGCACTCCTGATCATTTCAAAATAAGCGGCGTCCTCTATTTTTTCTTTTATGGCGACATTTTTGAAAGCGTTGATCATTTCACCACTATGAGAAGTCGCAAATATTTGAACATGAAACTTGCTTGCTAATTTATACAAGACTGCCCAGAATTTTTCATGATTGGTCCAGTGGATGCCGTTTTCTATTTCATCTATAAGAATCATGCAGTTGGGGTGGTTAATGATTCTAAGCATGATGTCAGTGATCTTATTGAGCGCGTCGCCGAGAAAGTTCAAAGGACGCCAATTTTCTTCTCCTCTCTTAATGTGGATCTGTGGAATCCCAACATTAAGGGTCATAACATCTTCAATCGAGTCATCTATCGCTCTAAACACATCAATTAAGATAGCTTTTGAAACCTGAGTTAAAGCGCGATCAAATTCATTGGCAAGCGCTGGTGTGGAACGTCGAAATCCGGCAGGGATAAAATGAACATAGATCAACGGTTTAACGGGCGGCCATTCTCTATGAATAGGTTCTTTGCTCCAGTCATAACTTATGCTGCTTTCAGTTGTATCATTATCTCTGTTTTTTGATTTTAGTTTTATCGTAGAAATTCCCACTTCAACCAAAGTCTCACTATCTACTACTTTTATCAACTCGTCATCTCCAATTTGTCCAATGTCATCTAAAGACTTAGGTGTTTCATTACAAACCATTTCAACTTCACTGGTGGTCTTCGAAGAAAGACCCAAACGAAATTTTACCGTTCTGGATTTTTCATTGTTGTAGAATAGGTTCCCCCAGGCTAAAGCGGGTTGATTTGAGTAAATAATTGTATGCTCAGTCCTAATTTGCTGAAGAAAAGAAATACTACTATTCGAAGGTGAATTTGCTAAGAACAATGCTTCCAACAAAGCGGTCTTCCCAGAATTATTTTTCCCTCCTATAAGATTGACTCTTCCAAAATCTTCGAAATAAGAGTTTTGAAAACACCGGAAATTTTCGATTGCGAGAGACTTGACCATAAGGTTTTGATTTGCACCTACCTCTTTATCAGATTTCTCTTCTTCGTATAGCAATGAATTGACCATCTTGCTTGTCTCATTGATATTGACAATAATTTTTCTCCCAAAATGCATCTGCATTTTTTCAGCCCGCACAAAATCCACTTAAAGAAAAAGCTAAGCTAACGCATAACCACTGATTGCTCGTTTACTCGGAGCTTGAAATTCAAGCACCAGGTCTTCCTTTGGAATCCCTAACTCCAATAATTCTGCCCCGATTTCCAAATTGGTTCCATCATGATACAAGTGAACTTTACCATCTTTTACTCCAATATGCAGAAAGCACCCATAGTTTCTTCTGTCATCTTTCCAGCCACTGTTATAAAGGAGGTATTGGCCATGATTTTCATCTATGGCTACCAAAGTCTGAACTTCTTCGGGTACTTTTTTAATAGAACCGTAATGCTCTACAAGTTCCCGAATAATCTTTTTATATTTTGCTATTTGATCCATGATAAAATTGCCGGTTTATAAATCTTTTAGTTGCCGCGCAAACCCATTCACCCCCCCAGTCTTCATCCGCTGCGCCAATTGATCAGCCTTGGCCTTGTCGGCAAAAACCCCAACCACCATTTTGTAAACCGTTTTGCCGCCCAGCTCGTTGATGTTGACGATGATTTTTTCGCCGAAAAGGCGCTGCATTTTTTCAGCCTGCACCAACACGTTGCCGTAGTCGTAGAACGCGCCAATCTGCACGCCCCACCCGATCGGATCCTGCTTTTTGACGCTGAATTCGTAAAGTCCCTTGCCCGTGGAAACCGCTGCCGGCACTTCCGTCACCACCGGTGGATTCTTCGCGTCGCGGCGGCGGATGGCTTCTGCCACGGCGCGGTCGGCATTCACGCGGCCATAGCCATAACGCTGCGAATGCCCGTCCACATATTCCGTTGGGTTGCCGATTTTGTCGGCGGTTTGCTCCAGGATTTCCCTTACTTCTTTGGCTTTCAGGTCGGGGTTGGCTGATAAAATAAGCGCGCAAATGCCCGCCACCAAAGGCGTTGAGCTGGAGGTGCCACCGAAGTGCTTGTAGTATTGGCCCCGCGAGCGGCCGTCGCGCCAGTATTTGTAGTTGCCGGTTTCGCCGCTAAGGCCCTCGTCCCACCAGGCGCGCGCGGCGATGATGGGCCAGTCGCCGTTAGAGGGGGCGCAGACGGAAATTTCGCGGCCCCGGTTGGAGTAGCCGGCGTAGACATCCTGGCTGGTGCAGGCGCCCACCGCAATCACGTCAGGGTGCGCAGCGTAAAAATTAACATAGTCCAAATCGTCGTTGCCGGCAGCAAACAGGATCACGCAGCCTTTTCCGCCCCGGCCTTCCCGTGCGGCGCGGGCAATCGCTTCCGCTTTCAGAGAGCCAAGCTGGTAAGCCTGGTCGGTGCTGCCCCAACTGCAACTGATGATGTCCGCCCCGTTTTTGATGCAGTAGTCGAACATTTCGTCGGTGGTG
>JBJXFD010000650.1:0-2691 GCA_046153985.1 Saprospiraceae bacterium | reverse complement strand
ATTCCCGAATTTTTTCGAGTCCCTGCTGCGGGTCATTGGCCACAGCCACGACCACGACATCGGGCGCTGTCATGCGCAGCATATTGGTGAGCGCCTCTGTTGCGTTGGGTTCGTCGTCAATGAGTATGGCTGTCATGATGTTGAGGATTTGAGTGATGAGGATTTGAGGATTTGAGTTGTGAGGATTTGAGGATTTGAGTGTCGGTTATGCTGTTGACATCTTAGATTCTAGGAAACAAGGGGCATGCGCACCACCACTTTCGTGCCTCGCGCCTGCCCCGTTTCGTCGTATAAATCTTCAATGTGAAGCCGGATATCGTTGGTCATTTGGGCGTTGAGCAATTCCAGGCGGTGCTGAATGTTGGCAAGCCCGGTGGACCGATGATTTTTTGGGCGATCTTTTTCAATAATGGCCGCTTGGGCGCGCCCTACCCCATCGTCTTCGATTTCGCAGATAATTCTGTTTTCCGATGTTTTATAGAATCGGATCCAAAGGCGCCCGGGACCGGTTTTGTGCATCAGCCCATGCCAGATGGCGTTTTCGATATGGGGTTGGATGAGCATGCCCGGAATTGAAATGGTTTCGGTGTCTTCTTTAATATCAACTTGAAAATCAAAAGAAAAACGGTGATTGAAGCGCAGCGCCTCCAATTCTGTATAATAGCGGAGCAATTCAATTTCCCGGGCTAATGGCACCATCGGCGACTCAGAATTTTCGAGAATCAGCCGCATCAGGCGGGCAAATTTGGTCAAATAACGGCTGGCTTCGCGGGTGTCGTTTTTCAAAATAAAGTTCTGTATGGAGTTGAGCGCATTGAATACAAAATGTGGGTTCATTTGCGACCGCAAGGCTTTCATTTCCAGGTCTGCCAAACGCTGACGCACCTGCGCTTTATCTTTTTCGCGGTCTTCTACGATCCGGATTTGCCGGTTATAAAGCCACCATGCAAAAGCGAGGAGTGCAGATAATGCAGACAGCCGGAAGGTCCAGGTTTGCCACCAGGGCGGAAAAATGACAAAACGCAGCACAGCCTCCTGGTCGCTCCAAATGCCGTCGCTGTTGGCTGAGCGGACCCGGAAAGCATAGCGACCTGGCGGGAGGTTGAGGAAGTTTGCAAAATTATCAATACCTGCTGCTCTCCATTTTTTCGGCTGGTCTTCCAATTCCATGCTGTAGCTGTATCTGTTGCTTGGGCCATTGATGAAATCTATTCCGGTGAACTCAATCCGCAAGTCGTTTTTTTGATAAGACAAGGCCAAAACGCCCGAATTTGGAAGCGAGACCGGCTGGTCTGATACGAGCAAACCCGTGATGAAGATAGGGGAAGCTGACGCCGAAGTTTCCACTTTATCCGGTTCAAACAGGCACATGCCCCGACTGGTGGAAACGAACAGGATGTTGCGGGTGGTATCCATCAGTTTTACGTGGATCACAATATCCGAAAGCAAGCCGTCGGATTCATAGAAGGTGCGCACATTTTTGCTTTTCGGATCACACCGGCTCAACCCATAAGGGGTGGCAAACCAAAGGTTCCCTTGTTTGTCCAGGCAGGCCGCATTTGGCCGGTTGGTTGACATGCCGTTGGTTTTTCCCACGGGTTCTACCCGTAGGGTTTGCAGGTTCATCACAAATAATCCTTCGAGGGTAAACAGCCATAAATTGTTATTGCGGTCGGCCAGCAATTCAAACGCTTTCGTACAGCCGCGTTCCGTGAGGTTAAGTGGCGCAACTTTTTCAAAAACACGGGTTTTGCGGCGCCAGCGCACGAGGTGCTTTTCTTCCTCACCAAAACTGAACCAGAGGTCGCCGTCAGGGGCTTCTGTGACTGCTGTTGCCGACAAAATCGGAAAAGGCGGTTGACTGCCCTGGCTTGGAAAATGGTGAAATTTTCGGGTTCGGGTATCGAAATAACACACCCCGTTGCCCCTGACCCGACTCCAGATCAGGCCGTCGCGGTCGCGGTGAATAAACCGGGGGTCAAGGGTTTCAAGGCCGGGAATTAAATGCTTGACGATGCCATGTGTATTGTGAACGGCGTCGTACCAATACAACCCACCCAGCGTTTGCATCCAAAGCGTATCGCCGCGATATGGCGTAAATTCAAAGGGATAGGCATAACTCTCGAACGGATTGCTCAATATTTGACCACTTACGCCGGCTGCAGAACGATCCATGCTGTACAGCCCGCCATTGCCGCTCCCGACGACCCAACGCCCGCTATTTTGGAGGCCTGTGAACCCAAACCATTCTTCAGAAACGCCCTCCTTTAGCATGTTTTGACGGTGCAGGTCATTTAGGGCCGTCATGGGCGTTGAAGGCAGGGTTTTTAAAGTTAAAAAATAAACACCTTCGAAGCGCGGGCATAGCCAAAGATTGCCGTCGCGATCGACAAAATTGAGGATGCTCTTACCATCCGGAACCGAGGTTTTCCATCGGGGGAGTTCCATCGTAAAGCCGCTTTGGAGGTCATAGATCAAGGGGCTTCCAAAATACTGCTGCACCATAAGCAGGCTGTCTGGCAATAAATACGGACGGTTAAACCGGCGGACAACAGCAGGTTGTGTTTTTGCATTTTTTTCTTCCAATAACAAGCGGGTTGCCTTTGTTTTAAAGTTGAAATGGAAGATTTTCGGGGTTGACAAACCATGGGTTGCTGTGAACCAGAGGTGCTGCTGCCCGTCTGAAGCGAC
>JBJXFD010000647.1:0-36009 GCA_046153985.1 Saprospiraceae bacterium | reverse complement strand
TTCGGAAGTGTCCGACACGTAAGCAACGACATCTCCCGCACCGCCCCCCGGATCGAACGCCCTTTCCCATCCCGCCCCGAAGAATGAAACTCCTGCAAGCCTTCCACATCCATCAATGCCTTTAAATTCCCGGGCCGTACGCCGCCGCCAACCAGAATCGTCAATCGCCCGGCTGCGTATTTGGCGAAAGCCTTTAAATTTTCGATGCCTTCCAGCGCGGTTGGGCACTGGCCGGAGGTGAGGATGCGCTGCACGCCGAGGTCGGCTAAGCGGTCTATCGCTGTCAGCGGTTCCTGGCAGCGGTCGAACGCGCGGTGGAAGGTTACGGGCAGGGGATGGGCGGCAGCGACCATTTGTGCGGTGCGTTCCACGTCCAGATGGTCGTTCGGGAGCAGCGCGCCGCATACGATGCCGTCGGCGCCATGGGACTTGGCTTCTGCGATTTGGTGCAACAGGCGCGAAAATTCAGCGTCGGAGTAGCAAAAATCGCCGCCACGCGGGCGGATGAGGACAAAAACGGGAATTTGGACGGTGGATTTGACTTTGCGGAGCAGGGTGGGGGAGGGCGTCAGGCCGCCCACGCTCAGGCGGGCGCACAACTCAATGCGGTCGGCGCCCCCGTGTTGGGCGTCAACCGCATCGCGCAGGGACGTGCAAACGATTTCAAGCTGCCGGGTCATGACGCCAGTGCGGTGACGCCGGACGTCTCTCTGATTACGTAGTACATATCTATCGCGCCTTTGTTTTTGGCGTCAATTTTACCGCGGTATTCGCATTCAAACTGGTATTTCACGAGGTTGTAGGTCATTTCAGAGATGTTGATGCGGCCCGGCTCGCAGTTGCCTTCCATGCGGGAAGCGATGTTCACCGTGTCGCCCCAGATGTCGTATGCGAATTTGTTCACGCCCACCACACCCGCAACGACCGAGCCGGTATGCAGGCCAATGCGCGCTTCAAAGAACGGTTTGCCCAGACGCATGCGCTCCTGTTTTTGTTCTTCCAGAAATTGCTGCATTTCAAAAGCGGCGCGGATGATGTTGAAAGGCATGGATTTTTGTTCAGAAAGCCCGCTGGCGCACATGTAGGCGTCGCCGATGGTTTTGATTTTTTCCACGTCGCGGTACTGGTGGATGATGAAGTCGAAGCCTTTAAAACAGCGGTCCAACTCCTCCACCAAATCTTCGGGCGAGAGTTGTTCCGAGATGGAGGTGAAGTTTTTGAAATCCACAAACATCACGGTGACTTCTTCGTAGCGACGCGCTTTCACTTTGCTGAACTGTTTTAATTCGGTCGCAATCGAGGCGGGCAGGATGTTGAGGAGCAGCTCGTCCGATTTTTCGCGTTCCAGGTCAATAATCCGGCTTTTTTCTTCAATTTTCCGCTTGGCGCGCCGGCTGGAACTGTAGAGCAGGAACATCAGGAAAGCCAGCAAAACGAGTACGCCGGCAGCAATAAAAAAGTAATTGCGCAGGGTTTTTTCTTCGGCTAATGCAGCGTCCGAAATTTGGATGGCCAGCTCCCTTTCCGCCAGCACCAGCGAATCGGCGAGCGCTTCTTTGTTCAGGGTGCTGATGAGGCGTTCCTTCATCTTTTTTTCTTCCTCAATGCGCTTTTTTTCCTCGGCTACTGTTTCCAATTCTACCTGTTTGGTAGACAGTTCGCTCGATTTGCGCTGCGTTTCCCGCACCAACTGTTCCTGGCGCACTTCTAAGTGGGATTTGTCGCTGCTGAGCTGGTCGCGTTCGGCAGAAAGGTTGCGCACTTCAAACTCCAGCTTGTCGCGTTCTTTTTCCAGGTCGCGTTTTTGGCGGTCAATGCCCGCTTTTTGCAGGTCAAAATTACTTTCCAAATCGCTGATGCTGGTTCCTTTCTGGCTGAAATAGGTGAAGGCTTCTTCGTAAATCTGGATGGCGCGCTGTTCATTGCGCTGTTTTTTGGCTAAGCGGCTGCGTTTGTCCACGCTCTTGATGATCAGGTCGGAGTCTTTTGCCTGTTTGGCAAAGTTGTACGCGCTTTTTAGCCAGACCTCTACGTTTTTGTCGTCGCGTGCACGCTCGTAGGCTTCCGCTACTAAGTAGGCAGATTGGGCGGACATCCCCGGATTGCTTTGCTGCGTGGCTAAGTTGTGGGCTTGTTTGCCGTATTCCAGCGCCTTATCCGTGTTGGTCCGGACATAGGCCTGGGCCAACTCGTAGCTGTAGAGCATTTTTTCCTTGCTCGTTTCCGCTTCCTGCAACTTTTGCTCTAATTCTTCAATAGATTGCCCGAATGCAAAAATTGCAAAGCAAACGAAACAGGCAGACAGTAGTGCTTTCATGCTGATGTTTATCTTTAGGAACGCCGCAATAATAACTTGCGAATTTATTATTGCGATGTTCCTCGCAAAGCTACATAACGTTTTTTTTAAAATTTGTTACAAGCCCGCAGAAATTGAAAGATGATTTTTGAATACCTTGTGGATTCAAATTTTCAACCAACAAACCTGATTTGTAATGAAATCTCTATTCGCGCTCTTCATGCTCAGCGCGCTGTCTATGGCGCTGTCGGCACAATCTTCTTATCTGAAATTCCGCGAAGACGGCTGGAGCAGTGAAAAAAGCTGCCCGCAATGCGTCGTGTGCAAGGAAAAGCCCAGCGATGTCATAGAAACGCAAAAAGCGATTGCTTTTTATTGCGGCGAAACGCTGATCGGAACCTGGCAGTTGACCAAACTGACGCTCACTGCCTGCGATTCGGTGTACTACCAGACGAATTGCGTGGGTAAAGACGGCATGGGGGCCTCCACCTTTGCCACGGATGTGGAAGCCATTGGCGATATCTGCCGTGAAGTGCGCTTTTATTGTCCCGGAGCTTTGGAAATCCGCCGCATTGAATCGCCGCACACCGACTACTCCTTGAATTTTATTCGCGATTTTTTCTCCTACAAACTATATACCGCACAGGACAAGCCTTCTAAACAGACCCGCCCGACTCCTCCGCCTGCGGAGGAAGGCGAGGAAATTTTTAAAGTAACCGACCAGATGCCGCGTTTCCCCGGCTGCGAAGAAATAGCCGGAACAGATGTTGAGAAAAAACAATGTGCAGATAAAAAGATGCTGGAGTTTGTTTACGGAAAGCTGCGTTATCCCACAGAAGCGCGCGCAGCAGGCGTTGAAGGGACGGTGATTGTTACCTTTATTGTTGAAGCCAATGGAAGCATTTCCAAAGCTGAAATCATACGTGATATAGGAAAAGGCTGCGGCATAGAAGCGCGCCGGGTCGTCAACCTGATGAAAGAAGAAGGCATTCGGTGGGTTCCGGGGCACAAACATGGCAGACCGGTGCGCGTGCAGTTTAATATGCCGGTTAAGTTTATGATAAGGGACGATCGTAAGGGGAAGTAAGCAAGAGGCAAAGGGCAAACACGCAAGGGACAAGTTGGCAAATTTGCCTATTTGCGTGTTTGCCTCTTGCCTATTTGCCTCTTGCCTAATTTGCCCCTTTGCCCCTTGCCCAGCCTACCCCTGAAACGCCACCGCAAATTCCGCTTTCGCAAAATGTTCAAACGTTGTCGGCGTAGTATATTCCGGTTTGCGGGCGTAATCGCTCAGCAGGATGCCGTCGTTGGTGGCGCGGCTGAACTGCACGTAGCCCTCTGCGATACTGGCGCCAAAGCCAGCCTGTACCATCCCGTTGTAAGCATCTTCGTACGAAAAAGTTACCCAGGGTAGTTCGGGTTTGCCGATGGCTTCGCCCAGGATTGTGGTGGCTTCCGCCATGGTCAGGTCTTCAGCGCCGGCTACGTAAACGTGCGAGTGGCCTTTGAAATCCAGCGCCAGCAAATGGCGGGCAGCTGCATCGCCGATGTCGTTGGTGTGGACGATCGGCGTTTTGATGTCTGCGTTGACCGGGAAACCGCCGTTGATGCCCATGCCTTTGATGAGGCCGATATTGCCTAAGAAGTTTTGCATGAAAAAGCCGGCGCGCAGGTGGAGCACGTTGGCATTCGGCGCTTCCGTGGCTAAGGCTTGCTCAAAGTCGTACAAACCGCCCACGACGCCCGTTTCCGGACTATGCGCGCCAATGCTGGAGAGTGTGACCACATAAGGCACGCCCGCTTCCCGCACGGCGGTTGCGATGGCCGAACCAATGGCGTTTTGGTAAGCGCGGAAATTTTCAGCGCCAGCATTGGGCGGAATGAGGGCATAAACGCCGGTTGCGCCTTTGAAGGTTTGGGTCAGAAACGCGGCATCCGACAAATCGCCAATGGCAGCGCGGGCGCCTTTTGCGACTAAGCCCGCAAGTCGTTCAGCGCTGCGGCCAATGACGACGACTTCTTTACCGGCTTCCAATAATTGCAATGCGGCGCGTTGGCCTGTATGCCCGGAGGCTCCTGTGATTACGTACATGATCTTGTTGATTTATATGGTGAATTTGAATAAACATACGTACAAGTTGGTATGTTTTGAGGTCAAAAAAAAAGAACAATTTTAAATGGGGTTGTGAATCTGGGAATGTGTCGTCTTTTGGGCGACCGCGAGGGTCGCCCCTACAACCCACGCAACGTCCCAATCAACTCATCCAAGGCTGCATCGAACGCCGTTCTGCGTTGCATGGATTTGCCTACGCTGAAGCAGCCTTCCATTGCGGCAAGCACAAAATAGGCGTAGTTTTTGGCGTCCAACGTCCGGTTTAGCAAACCCTTATCGGCAGCGCGTTGCAAGGCGCGGGCAATGGCGCCGTGCATCGTTTCCATGATGCCCTGCAAGCGGATCCGGAAACCTTCGTCCAAAGGCGCCATTTCGTTGATCAGGTTGTTGAGCGGACAGCCCAAGGCGCAACTTTGCTCGTTCATGCCAGATCGGATGTATTCTAAGCACCACACGATGCCTTCCACCGGATGGCCCTGGTAATGCTCCAATTGCGTCCAAAGACCGGTGTAGCGTGGACCGATGATTTCGTCCACCACCGCGTAGCCCAATTCCAATTTTCCGGGGAAATAGTGATAAAATGCGCCTTTGGTAATGCCCAGTTCGGCGATTACTTTATCGGGACGAACCCCCTGGAAGCCGTGGCGGTGCATGGCTTCGTAGTTTTTTTCCAGGATGTTGCGACGGGTATCAATCATGGGGCAAAGATGAACATACTAATTGGTATGTGCAAGAAATTCCCGTTTTTTTTATTTTTTAGCTTGAGATCGGGTATTAAGGGGCGCTGAATTAATAAGTGTCGCTTTTGCCAGGCCAGGCATTTTGTGGCTAACCGAGGCGGGGGACCCCGACCTTAGCCAAAGCTAAGGAAGGCGGTTCCCCAACGAAGGGTAGGCGCAAAAGGCCTCCTGGAAAAGTGGACAGTTATTATTTCAGTGACCCTAAATGCCATAAAACAGTTTCCCGCGAAGGACGCAAAGGCTACGCTAAGGACGCAAAGCAGGACGCCAACCTTAGCGTACTTGGCGAGACCTTGGCGCTCTTGGCGGGAAACAATTTGCAGCAAGCCCAACTTACAGGCTTGTCACTTTTTCGGGGTGCGGCATTAAGCATAGGAACCAAAACCTTATGCTTATGCATCGCCGCTTAATTTTCCTGCTCTCTATCTTTTTTACTTCGAACGTTTATAGTCAAAATAAGATCACCGAAGTACAAAGCCAATTGAAAACCGTTACCGTTTATCCTTCGCAAGCGCGATTAGAATATGAGGGCAGTCTTTCCTTGCCTGCGGGCAAGAGTATCATTGTGTTCAGTGATTTATCACCCAGCTTTGTGGACGGAAGCGCTCAACTAAGTTTATCAGAAACGAGCGTAAGTATTGAAGATATTTCACCGTCAAGGAATTACATCAAATCTCCATCCATGGATGAGGAAATATCGCGCCTGGCGCAGCGCCAAGATAGCTTGCAGGCAGTTAGGAATTGGTGCAATAACCGCAGAGAAATTCTGGAGGCTGAAGAAGCCCTGCTGAAGGCTAACCAGCAAGCTTATAGCGCGTCTGCCGGGGTTACAGCAAGCGCTTTGCACGAGCTACTTGTTTTTTACAGCAAAGAATTAACGCGTGTCCGCCGGGAGCGCATTGAGAATGGCATCATAGACAAAAAGGCGGAGCAAAAGGTGCATGCCATCAAGGGCCAACTCGATGCACTGAGCAGAGGTCGGGAAAAAGCAATCACCGAGGTCAAAGTCACGCTGCACGCACAAAGAGCCACTCGCCTCAACTACACCCTGTCTATGTTAGTATACCATGCATCCTGGCGTCCGGCTTACGATATTCGAGCGACAACCCTGGATGCACCATTGGCAGTGAGCTTTCACGCCATCATCAGCCAATCCACAGGCGTAAACTGGGGCGATGTAAAAATGATGCTTTCTACGGCTCAACCTGCATTGAATAACAAGCAGCCAATACAGGAACCGCGTTATGCCCGCATTATAAAATACAGTCTGGATACCGTGATCGCGTTTGATCCGGTGACTTATAATGAACCAGTTCAGATCGTTAAAAATGGCCCGCAAGAAGAAGTCTGGAGCGATAAAAAATATAACCTCACCGGTTCTATTTTCACTTTGACCAACAACCAATCCATCCCTTCCGACGGCGCTGCTCACTATATGACGGTGCGCGATTTGAGCATTCCTGCCAAAATCCAGCACTACGCCGTGCCACGTGCTTCGCCGCATGTGTACTTGCTTGCGGACATCATCAACAACAGCGATTACGATTTGCAATCTGGCGAGGTTCGAATCTTCAACAACAACACCTACGTTGGCAACAGCCATATCAATATCGCTTCGACCTCCGATACCCTTCAGATTTCACTGGGCATAGATCAGGGCGTTTACGTGAAACGCGAACGCCGCGACTTCGGCGCCAGCCAGTGGTTGGGTGCCTACCGCCAGGAAACCTTTGATTTTTCCATTGGAATACGCAACAGCAAAAATGTGCCCATCGAAGTAAAGCTGCTGGATCAGATTCCCATTTCCACCGATAAACAAATAGAAATCAGCTTGTTGAAAAAAGACAATGCCGCTTATAACGAAGCTAAAGGCGAATTGGAGTGGAAAGTGCGCTGCCAGCCCGGGAACACCGAAACGCGCAGTTTTTCCTATCGGGTTAAGTACCCGAAAGATGAAATTGTGCGGGGGAAGTGGTGACTTATGTTGGACTTAGTTCATTGATTATCAAATGAACGCCATAATCATCTAAAGAAAAGTTAGGGGCGTAAAAAAAAGCTACGTAAAAGTTTCTAAATTTAGAAACTTTTACGTAGCTTTGAAGTTCTTAATTTGGGTTCTTTGACATAGACGGTTTATGTTTATTAATTTTCAAACTTTAAATTTTGAAAAATTGATGCAAAGATTTAAAACAATCTTTTTAAGAGAGGCAATGCTTTTTTTTGAAACTATGGAAGAAAAAGCGCGGCTTAAAGTCATCACGAATATTAGTAAAGCAGAATTAACCAATGATCCTCGGCTTTTCAAAAAGCTAAGAGATGAAATCTGGGAATTCCGAACACTTTATAACGGTATCCAATATCGTTTACTTGCATTTTGGGATAAACGGGATAATCAGGATACTTTAGTAGTTTGTACACATGGTATTGTCAAGAAAACAGACAAAGTTCCATCTAAAGAAATCGAAAAAGCAAAATCATTAAGAGAAGAATATCTCGCTGATTAGCAATGTCTTAATGGAAGTCATAACGCTGAGTAAATTTTCTCTAACAAATGTATCTAACCCCGATGAATTCTCATTAACATGGGATTAATAAATCGGGGGTTAAACTCTATTATTGCATATGGAATTGCAAGAAAAAAAGTACTATTCACTTGATGAAGTGAAAGACAAATACATCGGGCAAAGTGGCACCATTGAGCGGGAGCGCTTTGAATACGAACTTCGTATGGAAATCATTGGCGAAATGATCAAAAAAGCGAGGTTGGAACGCAACCTGACCCAGGAAGAACTGGGGCAGTTGGTGGGCGTTCAAAAAGCGCAAATCTCAAAGTTGGAGAATCACGCCAACAGTGCAACCATTGACACGATTTTGAAAGTTTTCAAAGCGCTGCAAGCTGAAGTAAGTTTCAGCGTCAAACTCCTCGACAAAACCCTTCAACTTACATAGCTTCTTCAAAGGAGCTGCCAAACGAACATTTTCCTATATTTACCCCCGTCATCCTAATGCATGGTAAGTATGTCCGTTCGTCGCTTCTTGTTGTATTTGTACTTTTTGGGGTATGGCATTCCGGTGTTTGCACAACCTGCTGTGCAAGCAGATTCCCTGTTTTTGGCTTTGGAAAAACTACCCGAACGCGATCGCGTTGAGCAGGCAAACGCGCAGTTTTACAAGCTGTTCAGCGCCGATTTTGCTAAAGCTGCCGCTTTGGGGAAACAAGTGTTGGCCATTTGCCGAAAGGCAGGCTGGAAAAACCAGGAAGCGCTGACTTTGAAAAACTTAGGCGTCGTCAATTACCTGCAAGGCAACTACGAACAAGCCCTCGAATACTGCCAAACTGCCCTGACGATTTACGAACAATTGGGCGATGCCGCAGGGCAGGGCGCGGTGTACAATGAATTGGCCAATTTTGCAAAAAAGCGCAAGGAATACGACCGCGTTTTCGAATACTTAGATCGTTCCTACAAATTGTGCATGGCGGCCGGAGACAGCCTTTGTTTGTCCACTTCGATGGACAACCGGGGCTTGGCTTTGCTGGAGCAGGGGCAATTTGGGGTTGCTGATTCTTTGTTCCGGCAGGTGTTGTTGTTGCGGGAAGCGCTGCGCGACAGCGTGGGACTGACTTACGTTTTTAACAATTTAGCAGAAGTCGCCATCGGGCTGCGCAACGTGGAAGCTTCCTTAAACTACCTCGGGAATTCCACCGAAATCCGCCGCCGCCTCGGCGACCGCCAAGGCGTGGCCATCAACATCAACAACATGGGCGAGGTGCTGATGATGACCGGTTCGCCCGAAAATGCCATTCCGTTTTTCGAGCAAAGCCTGAAAGAAAGTCGCGCCCTTCACTTCAACGACCTGGCGCGGCATACCATGGAAATGTTGGCGAAAGCCCATAAAAGCACCGGCAACCACGAGCTGGCTTTCGACTGGCTTTCCAAATCTTACGCTCTCAAAGACAGCCTGTTCGATGCAAAGCGCTCGGCGCAAATTGTAGAAATGCAGGAAAAATACGAATCAGAAAAACGGGAAAAAGAGTTGGTTCAAGAGCAGGCGCGCGTGCGTCAGCGCACCACCTTACTTGCCTTTTCGGGTACAGGCTTAGGTTTGCTCAGCATCATTTTTGGGTTGGCCATGCGGCAATCCAAAGCGCGGCAAAAGCAGCTTTTGCTGGAAGCGGAATTGCGCGAAAAACTCTTGCTTCAGGAATCAGAAAACGAATTGCAACGGGAACGCCTGCGCATTTCCCGCGATTTACACGACCACCTCGGCGCAGAACTTACCCTCATCCGTTCCGCACTTTCCCGGCGGGCTTTTCTCAGCGAAAAACCGGAGGAAAAAATGGAAATGAACGCGATTGGCGACAACGCGCGCCGGGCCATGGAGGAATTGCGCGAAACGGTTTGGGCCATTGGCGGGGAGGAAAATACGGTAGAAAACATCGCGCTGCACCTCCGCGACTTCGCTTCCCGTTTTGAAACGGCCAAAATTGAGGTGCAATGGAGTGCCGAAGCGGGCAAACTGAAACTGAATTCCACCCAAACCCTCCACTTGTACCGGATCGCCCGGGAGGCGGTGAACAATGCGCTGAAATACGCGCCGGGTAGCGAAGTTCGGGTTGATTTTTTGACAACACCCGGCGGATTGCTCCTGAAAATTTCGGATGACGGCCCCGGGTTTGGCTCGCCACCACAGCGCCAGGGTTATGGGCTGCGCAACATGAAGCAACGGGCGGAGGAAATTGGCGGAGCATGTAATATCAAAAGTACTGCGCAAGGCGTGACCGTGTCCATTGCCTTGCCGGTTTAAGAATCCGATATTTGTCGTATTGGTTGGATTGTGGATTCAGGAGACTTTTGCTTTTCAAATTACCCAAATGCTATGCGCCGAACTGGAGTTCGGCGGTACAAAACCCCCAAATGCTAATGCGCCGGACTGGAGTTCAGCGCTGCAAATCACCCACTAAAGGTTTTACCATGACCTACCACATCCACATCGCTGAAGACCTGCCCCGGCTCGCCAAAATGCTGCGCGAGAACCTGGAACTTTCGCCCGATTTTAAAGTCAGCGGCCAGGCAGAAGACGGCCAGGAACTGCTCGAACAATTGGCGGCGCTGCCAACGCTGCCGCATATCGTGCTGATGGACATCATGATGCCCCGGCTGAACGGCATCGAAACCACAGCCCGCCTGAAAGCGCTGCACCCGCAAATCAAGGTCGTGATGGCCACCGTTTTTGACGATGAAACCCATATTTTTGACGCCATTCTGGCCGGCGCCGACGGCTATCTGCTCAAAGACGAATCCCCGGAGGTGTTGCACCGCAGCCTGCGCGAAGTGATGGAAGGCGGCGCGCCGATGTCTCCCGCCATTGCCCGAAAAGCCATGACCCTGCTGCGCCGCACGCCGATGCCTGCGCCCAAAGAACCCGCCGAATCCACCCTTAGTGCGCGTGAAATTGACATTTTAGACCAGCTCAGTCGCGGCCTGCGCTACCGCCAGGTGGCTGAAAACCTCGATATTTCGGAAGGCACGGTGCGCAAGCACATCGAAAATGTTTATCGGAAATTGCAGGTGCACAACAAGGTTTCGGCAGTGGATAAAGGTAGACAGTTGGGGATTATTTGATTTTTTACCACAACTTGACTCGTTTAGGGAAGGATGATTGGTTCTAAATTTTGGGGTTTCCAAAGAAAGATTGATGATAGATGATAGAAAAATGATGATTGATGATGTAGAAAGCCTACTCATTCGATGAGTCTGTATCTCAACATCAAAAACCATCAACCATGTAATCGTCAATCATCAATAAAAAGTCAAGTGCCTGCTTTTTAGAGTTCGAGAGCAAGGCACGCGAAGACCCCAAAAGCGAGATTTTACTTGCGTAAATGACCGATTTTGGGGGCTTAGCGTAACGCAGCTATCGGACTATAAAAACAGGCACTAAATACGCAGTTTATCGTATTTCAGGGATGTGAGGTAAAGGCGACCTTAGCTTGCGAGAAAGCAAAGCCATATCCTATGAAAAATTTACACCAATTTCTTTGCATCGTCGCGATGCTGATTTCCTTTGGCGCTCAAGCGCAATTGTCTGGTAATTATACCATTGGAGGTGCTTCGCCACAGTATACAACCATTGCCGACGCGGTAAGTGCACTAACAAGCGACGGCGTTTCCGGAGCAGTAGTTTTTAACATCCGGGCTGGCGTTTACGATGAGCAGGTTGTGATAAGTGATGCTATTGCAGGCGCTTCTCCCACCAATACCATTACGTTTCAGTCGGAAGCAAATGACAGCACGGCAGTGACGATTTTGTACAGCGGCGGCAACGAGGTGCTCAGTCTAAGCAATACCAACCACCTGATTTTCAAAAACATCAGTTTTTACGCACCGACGTATTACGGGACTTATCTGACAAGCTGCAACAACCTGCGCTTCGAGAAGGTGAGCTTTACCGGCGATGTAAACAATACCTATTACCTTTTTTATGTGTCTTATTGTACTAATCTTGTGTTGCACCAAAGCACGTTGAGCGGCGCCAGCAACTACGGCATCAATGCTTCCGGCGATCACCACACCGGTTGGGAAATTACGGAATGCGCTTTCTCCAACATGAACTACCGGGGGATTTATTTGTACCAACTTGAAAGCCTGTTGATCAGGGACAATAGCTTTAACCTGGGGCATTCCAATACTTACAGCATCTATCTGGATTATTGCGAAAACGCGACAATTGAAGACAATGACATTACGTGCCAGGAGCAGTCAACGCGCGGCATTTACGTATCGGGCGGCCAGGGCAATACGATTGACGACAATACGATTCAGATCAACGGCCAGTATTCGTATGGGATAGAATGTTACAGCAATGAGGGGGTCATCAGCAACAATACCTTTACCATCGCCGGCGAATATTCCGATGCGATTTATGTATCCAGCACGGACGGCGTAATTCGCGGCAACACCGTCACCATTACAACCAACGGCGTAGATGCCATCTATGCCTCTTCCGGCGTGGCGGTTATTGAAGACAATACGGTCAGTTATGGAAATGGCACCGAAGGCGGGCAGGGCATTTATCTGAGTACCTACGATCCGGCTACCGTGCAGCGCAACAAAATCACCGGCGTCAATAACGGCTACGGCATGTACATTTCCAACCTTCAGGCCGTGGGTGGTGAACGCGGCCTCATTGCCAATAATTTTGTGCAGATAAGTGGCGAATACAACGGCTACGGCATTTATTTGTCTACAATTTATTACACCGATGTTTTGCACAACACCATCAGCAATACCAATACGGACAGCTATTCTACGGCTTTGTATTACAGCTACGGAGATGACAACCGCATCCTGAACAACATCCTGAGTGCCGATCACGGTTATGCCATTCGCATCAGCAGCAACGGATTGACGGCTTGCGATTACAACAACCTCTACTCGGAAGGGGAGTTCCTTGGCGATTTTAATGGAAATTACCTCGCCAATCTGGCCGACTGGCGCGCCACCTCGAATTTCGATCAGCACTCGGTTTCTGCTGATCCGCAATTTGCTTCGGCTACCGATTTGCACGTGTCGCAAATAGTGCTGAACGGCACGGCCCTCGGCAGCCTCGGCATTCTCACGGACATAGACGGCGAAACCCGCTCGTCGAGCCCCGACATTGGCGCGGATGAATTTTCGGTCATCGGCCTCGATGCCGGTTTGAGCTATATTGCGCCAAGCCTGCCCTTACCACCAACACCTGCAAATATCCTGGTGCGATTGTCGGCTACTGCCTCCGTGCCCCTTACCGCCGCAACCATTACCTGGTCGGTGAATGGCACGCCACAAACGCCGTTCAACTGGACCGGCAGCCTTGCAGAAAATACGTCCGAACAACTCAACCTCGGCAGCTACGCTTTTGCGGCGGGTGGCACCTACAGCTTGCTTTTTCAAATCAGTTCAGTGAACGGCGGCGCCCTGCAATTGAGCGCCCTCAACGATACCATCCGCCTCGATTCGCTGCGCACGGCAATGGCTGGCGAATACACCATTGGCGGAGAAATGCCCGATTTTCAAACGTTTGCGGAAGCCATTGCATCGTTGTACGATCTTGGGGTGGCGGATGCGGTCACCTTTCTTGTGCGCGACAGCGTGTATCTCGAGCAGTTGTATTTTTACGGCGCGATAGACGGTGCCAGTGCATCGAAACCCGTTCTTTTCCGCTCCGAAAGTATGGATGCCAATGCGGTGGAGATTCTTTATGACAATGGTTCGGTTTTTTATGGGGAAGGAGTAAGTTTTCTCCAGTTTGAGCACCTCAGCTTCAGAACCAACTATGAATACAACTACGTTGTTGATGCGCGCGAGTGCAATGGCTTTGAGTGGCGAAATTGCCGATTCATCGCAGCTCCGGCGTCCACAAACACCAATGTCTATTTCAGCGACATCACGGTTGGACCGGTGGTGGAAGACTGCGAATTTCGCTACGGCTACAGCGGTTTTTACAGCTATGCCAACGGTTCGGCTTCGGGCAGTATTTTGCAGCGCAATACCTTTCAGGATGTCCGGCAGGGAATAGAATTGAGTGGCAATCAATTGTCGCCAATTGTGAACCAAAACAGCATCCACGCCGCCAACGGATACGCAGCGCTGCGGTTTAGCAGTTTGCGGGGCAATGCGCAAATCACCAACAATACCATCATTTACCAAACCAACGAAAACCAGGGCTCCGGCATTTATTATGAATCGGGCCAGGACGATGGGGGTACGCCAGTGCTGGCCAACAACTCCGTGAGCATTTCCGGCGCTGGCCAAATTTTCGGCATCCGCACCTATGGGGCAGAAAACCTGCTCATTGCGCACAACAGCATCCGCATCAGCAGCCCGCAGGTTTTTGCTTCGGCCCTTGAAATGTATTATGGGAACGGCTGTACTATTGTCAACAACGTCTTTGTAAATGCAGGCGCAGGCTATGCGGTAACGGATTACGAAGGCAATCATACCTACGATTACAACGATTATTATACCACCGGCGCCAATCTCGCCGCCAAGAACGACAATCCCTTGAACAACTTGAGCGCCTGGCAGGCAGCAACCGGCCAGGACGCTCATTCTTTGAGTGCGGATCCTTTTTTCATTTCCGACAGCGATTTGCACGTTCAAGCCCCTGCGCTCGATAGCGCAGGTGTAGCAGGAACGGGTATTACAACGGATTTTGACGGGGAAATGCGCAACCCGGTGAATCCCGATATTGGCGCGGATGAATTTGAGTTGCTTGCCGCAAATGCAGCGCTGACTGTGTTGGTAGCGCCATTGCCCCCAGTGAATTCAGGGGTGCAGCAGGTGCAGGTCAGTCTGTATAATTTTGGGGTGCAAACCCTGACCCAGACAGCAATCGCGTGGACGGTAAATGGCTTACCGCAAACGACTTACAACTGGACTGGATCACTTGAAACGGGCGACAGCTTGCAAGTGATCGTAGGGAGTTTTGATTTTTCAGGTGGCGAATTCGAAGTCGTATTCATCTCACAAAACCCGAATGGCGGGCCCGACGAAAATCCCGATAACGATACCCTGCACGCGACCATTAAAACGGCGCTGATCGGAACCTACACGATTGGTGCGGATGTCGCAGATTTTGAAACCATTGCAGAAGCGGTGGACGCCCTGCTTACCCGAGGTGCAGAAGGCGATGTGATTTTTGAAATCCAGCCCGGCACGTATACCGAACAGGCGCGCATCAGCGATTTTCCAGGCAACGGCGTCTACCACATCACTTTCCGTTCGCAGGCAGGCGATGCAAACAGCGTGCTGTGGCAATACGAATCCACAAACGATGAGCACAACTACGTCCTTAAATTGGACAACGTGAGCCTGTTCATTTTTGAAAATCTACACATCAAAGCGCTTGAAAACTACTATTACAGCGTCGTGGTCAACCTGACCAATGCCGATGGCATCACCTTCCGGGAAAACCGCCTGGAAGGCACCGAATCCAGCTATTCCGATTTCGCGCGGCGCATTATCTTCACCAATACCGCCTCGCCGGCTACCGTTTGCGAAAACCTGCAACTCATCGAGAACCAGTTCCTCAATGGCGGCTATGCCCTTTATTTTGAGACGCAGGGCGGTTTTGCAAATACCATTACCATCCAGGGCAATACCTTTGAAAACCAGCGAACTGCTTTGGTTCTCAACAGAATAAATAATTCCACTATTGAAAATAATGCCTTTTCGGCAACGCACAGCAATGGTAGTTACAACGGCCTGACCATGAACAATGGTCAAACAACGCTGATTTCCGGCAATACCTTCAGCGCGACGAGGCCGGGCACTGCCTTCAGCCTCAACGCGTTTACCGGCAAGGCAGAGATCTTAAAAAACAAAATTTCCGGCGCCAGCACAGGGGTTAGTTTTGGCGGATTGAACACCAGCGCCCGCTCCCTAATTGCCAACAACTTCATTCAGGTAGGCGACGCCGGAACCGGTTACGGCATCCAGGGGCAGGGGAATTCCAAAGTGGACATTTACCACAACAGCGTGTTGAACATTGCCATTTCTACAACCGTACAATCAAACATCAACAACGGCGCAATTGTCCTGAATGGCAGCGGGGGCAATTACAAATTGAAAAACAATACGTTTTCCAGCACCGGGGGCGGTTTGGCGATCAGTCTTTCTACTTCCAATACCTACGAATCCGATTACAACAACCTGCATCAGGTACCCAATGGTCTGGCAGATATTTTAGGGCTTTCGCAAAACAATTACCGCCGCAGCCTTGCCGATTGGCAAACGGCCAACCCTGCATTGGATGACCATTCCGTCAGCGTTTTGCCCGCCTTTTTCAGCGCCACCGATTTGCACGTCAATCAGGCGTCACTGAACAGCGCAGGCACGCCATTGGCCGAAGTGACCACCGATATTGACGGCGATGCCCGCAACGCAACGACGCCCGATATTGGCGCCGATGAATTTGAATTAAGCTCCGATGACATCTTACCTTTAGCCTTTATTAGTCCAACAAATGCATGCGCAAACGGGGCAACTGCCGTAAAAGTCGTTATCCGAAATGTGGGCGTAAACGACGCGACCGGATTTTCCCTGAAACTGTTGCGGAACAACGTGGAAGTAGCCGATGAAAACGTCGGCGCATTTTCTGTCATGGCCGGCGATACCGCGCATTACACCTTCACTGCAACGCTCGACCTTGGCACGCCCGGCGCATACCAGATTGCTGTGATCACCCAATTGACAGGCGACGGAGATGCAGGCAACGATACCCTGCGCATCAACCGCACCAGCTACGCATACCCCACGGCAACAGCGGGCAGCAACAGCCCCGTTTGCGAAAGCGAAACCATTAGCCTGAGCAGCAGCGGCGGCGTAAGTTATGAATGGAGCGGCCCGGATGGCTTCAGCAGTTCGCAGCAAAACCCTGGGGTGTATGCGTATTCCGCTGTAAATAACTCCGGCCTTTACGAGGTCATCGTCACCAATGCCAATGGCTGTAAAGATACCGCGCAGGTTGCCGTGACGGTACACCCTGCGCCCATGCCAAGCGCTGCCAGCAATAGTCCAGTTTGCGAAAGCGCCACCATTCAACTTGCTGCGGAGGGCGTCGGCAGCTACCTCTGGAGCGGCCCGAATGGCTTTAGCAGCAATGCGCAAAATCCTGAGATTACCGATGCTGCGCTGGAAGATGCGGGCGATTACTACCTGACCGTCACTGATGCAAATGGTTGCGAAGGCTACGGCTATGTTTATGTGGAGGTTACGGAAGCTGGCGGCAGTGTGAACAGCAACAGCCCGGTCTGCGCAGGCGGAACCCTGCAATTGACGGCAAGCGGCGGCAGCAGCTACCTTTGGAGCGGCCCGGACGGGTTCAGCAGCACGGAAGCGGAGCCTTTTATTGAGATGGTGACAACCGCTGCTTCAGGCACCTATTCGGTGACGATCAGCACCGGCAGCGGTTGCGATCAGGTGCTGACGGTGAATGTGGTGGTGAATGCCTTACCCGCAGCGGCCATTGCTCCTTCAACCATTACAATATGCGGCGGCACGCCGACAACCCTGACCGCGAGTGGGGGAGGAGACTACCTTTGGTCAACCGGCCCAACCACCAACAGCATCAACGTCAGTCCGACCGAAACGACGACTTACGACGTCAGCGTAACTTCTGCCGCGGGCTGTATCCAAACGGCGAGCGCCACCATTACCGTCAACAACAACGCGCCTTATTTTGCCTTTACGGGCAATGCGGGATACGAAGCTTCGGTGGTCGAGCCGCAAACCGGATCGCCTTACCAAACCTTCTATTTTGAAATTGATTATTTTGATGCGGATGGCCATTTGCCAACGGCATCTTTCCCGCGCCTGCTGCTGGACTTCAACAACGACGGCAATTACAACGGCGCCGACGACCGCGTTTTTGTAATGACGCCCGCAGATGTGTCGGATACCGACGTGACCGACGGCAAGCGCTATTTCCACCAGGCATCGGGGTTGAATACCAGTTTCAACTACCGCACCGCTTTTCTGGCACAGGACGCAGCGGGCTGTCAAAGCTTGCCCTTCACGCCCGTGGACGAACCCAATGTGGTAGACTTCGCAGACATTCACATCTACGCCAACGACATCGTATTCAGCAACAACAACCCCGACCCCGGCACGCCTTTGGATGTCGCTGCGACCATTCACAACGATTCCGATTTTGACGCGCTCGATTTTGTGGTGCGCCTGGTGAATCAATACAATAGCCAGATTTACACCGACATTACCGTTGCCAACCTGCCTGCGCACAGCACCACGACGGTCAACTGGACCATCATCACCCCGGGCGAAGTGAGCTGGAACCCGATGCAGGTTTTTATTGATTTTACCAACGTCATTGACGAACCCAACGAGCTGAACAACCAGGCCATTCGCCCTTTTGTGAATGGCGAATACAACCTGCCCGGCGAAATTGCGGTGACTGCATCCGCCTCTCCCGAAGAATCGCTTTCCGGTTCTTCCGGAATCACCATCAGTGGCACGGCGATTTATCAAGACACCGCTGTTCCGCTCAGCGACCCCAGTGTTGCGGGTGCGACGGTGACGTTTACTTTGGTGGAAACCGGCCAGACTTTCAGTGCCTATACCAATAGCCAGGGGCAGTTTGCGCGCAGTTTTCAGCCGCCGCTGACCCCGGGTTTGTACCACGTAACCGGCTCCATTACCGATTTTACACTGACCGGAAACTTCACGGCGCAGTTTGTGATCCAGCCCGGCCCTTGCCAGCCGGACCTGAGTTGTACATTCCAATTGTCCACAAATTCAGTACTGGTCGGCGGCTCAGCAACGGGCAGCATCCGGGTCAGCAACAACGGTTGCGCACCTTCAGCCATCGCGTCGTTGCTGGATGTGAGTGGTCAGAACGGCTCGCCTATTCCGGGGGATGCGATTATTCCTGCGCTACAGCCCGGCGAGACTTTTACGTATACCTTCAGCAATCCCATCAATTTCAATACCCTTGGCACGGCGACTTTGCAGGCCACTGCCGACGCTGGTTTTGCCATCGTGGAAAGCAGCGAGCAGAACAATTATTGCGCCACTTCCATCGCTGTGAATCCTACGTTGCCTGACATCGCCATCGGTTATGTGGCTTCCGGGGGCCAGAAATATCTGTGTCAGGAACAGGGTTTTACCATCAGAATAGACAACAACGGCGGTGTCGGAACCGGAGCGTTTCAATTGGTGCGCCACGTGGTGCGCTTATCGGACAACCAGCTTGAATACGCCGATACCGTAACGATAAACAATGTATCGCCGGGCGCTTATGGTTCCGTTTACAGCAGTTTCAATCATACTTTTGAACAAACCGGCAATTACCGGATTGACGCTTTCGCGGACATTCCTACTTTCCCGGGAACGGGCGTGGTAGCAGAATTGAACGAAGCAAACAATACCGGTTCGACAGGCGCAACGCTCATTCCTTGTCAGGTGGACCTGCGCTTGGACGGCGTTGTCTCCGTCAGTCCTGCAGATGCGCATGCGGCGCCTTCTGTTATGGCGACGGTGCAAATGTCGAACGTTGGGACGACGGCTACGACCAGCGAAGTTGTGGTGGCTTTTGTCATTGGCATGGATACCGTTTACACCACTTATCTTGACCCAATTGCTGCCGGCGCTACCGTTCAAGTGAGTGCGACACTCCCTTCGCCGGGTCTGAATTGTGCCAGTCTATTTGCGAAAGCAGATTTTTCAAACCTGATCGCCGAAGTCAGCGAAGCCAACAATACCTTGCTCAGCCAACTGACTTATGATTTTTATCCCGGCAATTATTGCTCCTACACGGCGGCTAAGTTTTGGCAAACCACACAATTTATCAACCGGCCCGTGGAATTCCGCGTGGGCTTGTTCAACGACGGTTATTTTGCCGCATCTTCTGTGAAAGTGAAATTTGAAATCTCCGGACCCGGCATCAGCGGCTGGTTGGATTGGGGCTTCAATACGGTTTCGCCTGTGGGCAAAACGGGCTCCTGCCCCTACACGGTAGCGGCGCCAACGGAATACGTGTTTTCACAAATTGGCACTTACCAGGTGCGCATCACCGTGGATCCGGATGGCGACTACAGCGAATGCAACGAAGGCAACAATGTGATGATTGTGCCGGTTACCGTCGCAGAAGAGCGCGCCGACCTGCGCATTTTATCGCAATACATTGCCCCTTCCAAACTCAATCCGGATGTGGGTGAACCAGTGACGCTGGACATCACTTACGAAAACATCGGCATCAACAACATCGGCGAAACCTTCAAATTAGCCTGGGAGGTGAACGAAATAGGCCTGGATACCGTGGATGCCATTGGCCTGAATCAGGGCGACATCAATACCCTGACCATGCCCTCTTCATGGTCTTCAACGATCCCGGGCATTCACATCATCCGCGCTAAAATTGACGCGTTGGAGACGGTAGAAGAAAACAGCGAACAGAACAACGAAGCGACCCGCGCCATTTTGGTGGGGCAATATCCAAACCTGTATTTTGAAAATTTAATGGTGAGCAACGACGCACCGGCAGTAGGAGAGGAGATTGAGCTGACTTTTGATGTGCCAAACCAAGGCGACTTGAGCTGCAATGCCGATGTTCAGATTTTTTATGTCAACGATTTCAGCGACACGATTTTATTGCAAACGTTCAGCATCACCGTTCCTGAAAACGACCTACGCAGTTTCACCCGCAGCATCCATGTTTATGATGCTGCAACCACGCTGGTTTTGCGCATCATCAATGCCGATCCTGAAGAGTTCAACACGACCGACAACGAAGCAACCCTGCAACTCGGCGTGCTCAGCGTTTCGGCGGCTTTGCAGCAAGCAGAATCCTGCCCCGGCAGTGCGGATGGTACCGCAACGGTGAGCATCGTCGGCGGACAGGGGCCTTATATCGTGCAGTGGTCGAACAACGCCACCGGCACAACTTTGACGGCCACTGCGGGCAGTTACCAGGTATCGGTGACCGACGGTGCAGCCAATACTGCGACGGCTGCCGTGGTCATTACAACGGCAGAAGACCATCAATTGCCCCTGATCTTCGGCGGTCCTGGGGATGTTTCTGTTACTGTATCAGACGGCAATTGCCCGGCAGTGGTGAACTGGATGGAACCGCAAGCCACCGACAACTGCGGGCTTGATACCTTGTACAGCAACTACGAACCCGGCAACAGCTTTAATTCCGGCCCGACGATGGTGACTTATACGGCCATTGATTTTTCCGGAAATGAGCGTACGTATAGTTTTAATGTCATTGTCAACGCACAACCTGTGGCGCTGGCCGGCGATAATCAGATTGTTTGCGGAAACACAGCTGCCTTATCGGCAACACCGCCGCCATTGGGCGTCGGGGAGTGGTCGGTGGTCAGTGGCGCCGGAAATTTTGCCGACCCCAGCGACCCGGCGACCACCATCAGCGACCTGGCTGCCGGACTCAACGTCTTCCAATGGGAAGTGACCAACGGAACCTGCGGATCGGATATCGCTTTGGTGGAAATTGTGCGCAATGCCGCCGATATCATCCATGTGCGCCAAAATGCAACGGGCGCTAACAACGGCACAGATTGGGAGAATGCCTTCACAAGCCTGGCAACTGCCCTCGATTTTGCGGCAAGCTGCACCCCGGCTACGCTCTGGATCGCGGAGGGCGCTTATCTTCCAACGGTCGGTAATGACCGCAGCGTCAGTTTCAATATTCCGGCGCAAACAACATTGCTTGGAGGGTTTAACGGAACGGAAACCGTCGAAAACCAGCGCCGCCCCGCCGAATACCGAACTATTTTGAGTGGGAACATCAATGCGACGGACAACACTTATCACGTGGTGAAAGTGGAAACAGATGACGTCACACTTGACGGACTACACATTACCGCAGGCCAGGCAGACGACAGCGAAAGCATCGGCGGCGGACTGTTTTTTGTACCGAATCAGGATGCAACACTGAACATTCGCAATACAAACTTCTACAACAACACTGCACAAACCGGCGGCGCAATGGGCGTGATTACGAATGGTATGGTAGTTGCAGTTAATCTGACGAATATTACTTTTGCAGGAAACCAGGCAAGTTTGCAGGGTGGCGCCATCGCTGCTTCCCAAAACGGCGTCGGCACTACCCACCTCGACCTCTTGCACGTTTCTTTTGGCGGCAATATCGCCAACGGCATTGGCAACTCAGGCAGCGCCTTGTACCTCGATGGCGCTGCCGCCAATGTTCGCAACAGCATCCTATGGGACGACGGTGATGAAATCATGCTTGGCGGCAGCCCGGTCGTTACCATAAGCAACAGCATCGTTCGGGGCGGCGCTACGGGGGCATTTGACGCAGACCCGCGCTACGACGACGTTGCAGGTTTCGACTTGCGCTTGACGGCCTGTTCCCCCACGATAGACGCAGGAACTGCAACGGGGATTCCGATAACCGATATAACACTGGGAACCCGCGTTTACAGCAGCATGCCCGACCTGGGTGCGTTTGAATTTGACGGCACGGACCAAGTTCCACCCATTCTTTCCGCCTCCAATGCTGCCTTGTCGGCAACCATGGAATTTACGGATGTAGAGGGCTGGACGCACTACTACTATTGTTCCAACGATGGCGCCGGCGACCGCATCGTGATGTCTATCCTGAAAGATGGCCAAAACATAGGCAGCCTTGGCGGCAATCTTGCGGTTCGTAACGTGACCACCAGCAACTATGCAACCAATAGCGCCTATGACCTCAGCGGCGCCGATTACGTGGAAACAATGGACTGGTTTGTGATTGGTCGCTACTGGGATGTGGATACGGACGAACCGGTAGCCGATTCCATTCGGGTGCGCTACTATTACACGGGTAAAGACACTACCGATCTCAGAATTGCAATGCTAGCCGCAGGCGGCTTGTGGGTCAGGGACACATCGCTCTATTTCTTCAAAGTCAGTGGTATGGACATTGACCCATTTGACGAAGATGTGCTTGCGAGCGGCGGCACGTATAACGAATACCGCCACGGCCCAACTCCTTCGCTAAGTACCTGGACAAAGGGTGTTTTCAACGGCCTGATGTACGCCGAATACTATGTCAGCAGCTTCTCCGGTGGGGGAGGGGGCGGCGCGCCTGGCTTGAACGGCCCTACCGGGGCGCTTCCGGTGGAATTGATTTCCTTTGATGGCCAACGCCTCAATGACCGGCAGGTGGAACTCAACTGGCAAACCGCGCAGGAACTGGATATTGCCGGCTACGAAGTGCAGCGAAGCTCCGACGGGCGCAATTGGACTAAAGTCGGCTACGTTCCCGGCTTGGGCAATAATGCGGCAGGTCATTATTACACCTTCACCGACGAAAATGCCCTGCATACGACGAGCTACTACCGCTTGCGCATCCTCGGCACCGATGCGACGGTGGAATTTTCAAGCGTCGTTGCGGTGGAAGGCAACAAAGGCGTCCTCAAACTTGCTCTGGCGCCCAACCCAACTTCGGGTGCGTTCAGGATCACGCTGGAGGCTGCTGATCTGGCCGGCCAGGCATTAGAATTGCAGGTGACCAACAGTGCTGGCCAGGGCGTATACCAACAGGTTTTTGCTCCCGGAGCTGCACGGTGGACTCAGGAAGTAAATGCGTTGACGGAATTGCCGGCGGGGTTGTACAACGTGGTGATCCGGAAAGATGGCAGGGTTTGGCAGATGGGGAGGGTGGTGAAGGAGTAATGTGGTCGCCAGCTTTAGCTGGCAGACCTAAAGAACGCCAAGCCGAAAGGACTGGACAAGGCGTTACTGACGAGCGTAGGCTGCACATATTTTGTCTGTGCATTTGCCTGATATTCTGCTGGAATTTAATCGGGTGGTCATTGTTCCTGATTTCTTCTTACTTTTTGTTGGCCCAAAAAGTAAGCAAAAAGGCCTGTCGCCATAATGCGCCCTGGTTTTTAGGTTTGAAATAGGAAAAACTGACAGTCAGAGCCTTATTCTGAGTTTAGGTTGGCTCCTCGGCTCGCCGCTGATTTTTGCCTGGTTTTCAGTCATAAGACACAGTTGTATTTGGCTGCTGATCCTTAATCAACCGACTCAACGGTACCTGAAAGGCAAAAATAGGCGCCCTCTCCCGCAGCCCAGCCCACAGCGAGCCGATCCGCCTTTCGGGGCGCTGTATGGCGACTCCATGCGACAAGATCGCTGGTTCCAATGAAGTGCTGGCAAGGTCGTTGTCATAAATGGTGTATCAGTTTATTCACTGTGTTCATGTACTACCTACGCTCGGCACTATAGCTTTGCACAAAAATTGCCTTGCAAATGATCGTCATATCTATTATCTTTCAGGCCGTAAATATTCTGTGAACCTAATAAAGAAAAGATTCTTACTTGCATGCATTATGCCAGGAGTAAGGGTGCTTTTGAAATAATAGACGAACAGGGGCATTTCTCGTGTACTTAAATTATTACATTAATGCTTATTTCAGAAGAAAAACTGAGCCTTAAAGAGTTCCCCAGATTACTATGTCCAACTTGCAAAGATGGGCAATTGTATATTGTGAAAGAAACCATAAAAGATGAACATCCCTCTTTTATAAAACAATTACCTGATGATCCATCTGAAGTAGAGCAATATACTGATGAAACCGGCAAACTTCATTGGCCGGCAACTAAATTGCATATAGAAGAGACTGTTTATGAAGTATTTATTTCTTCGTTCTATTTGGAATGTGACAGAGAACAGTGTAAAGAAACAGTGGTCACTTGCGGAGAAACAAAAATGGAAGAATATTACGATATTGATCACATTGGTATGCCTTATCTTGTTAAATCTTATTATTACTTCCCAAAATTTTTTCATCCAGCTATAAGGCTCTTTAATTTTCCGAGTAAAACGCCAGAACCTATTAAAAGTGAATTACTTAAAGCCTTTTCTTTGTTTTGGGCTCACCCCTCCGCCTGTGCAAATTCATTGAGGAAGGCCGTTGAGAGAATTTTGGATGCCTTGGAAGGGAAATCCAAAAAAAAGCTGCATGCTCGGATTAATGAAATGAATTCAGTAAATGCAGAATTGAAAGATTTGTTAATGGCAACAAAGTGGATAGGGAATGATGGAAGTCATGATGAAATTGATTTAGAGCATTCTGATGTGATTATTGCCTTTGAATTTATTGAGAAATGTCTTTTTGAATTATACAAGAATGAAGGGAAAGACCTAAATTTCATAGCTTCGGAAATTAATAAAGCTGAAAAACCAATATCAAAAAAAGGAGAGAAGGAGTAGATCGCTTGCGTACCATTCTCGTGCGCCTCAAAAAATAATAAAAGTATGATACTGAATTGAAGACTACATTAAAGACGGGATCCAGATGGATACATACTACAAAGTGCTTATACGAACATCACCACCATGCTTCTTTACACTTTCCAAAGCAACGACGCAGTAGAAGTCCTTAAAACCAAAGGCATCCTTACGGGAGATTGGGCTTACGTATCAAAAGGCTACTGGCAATTTTCTTATGAATGGATGTGCCGGCAGATGGAAAAACGGGGCATCGCCTGTCAAAATAACCCACCAATTTGGGCTTTTCATTCGTGTGAAGCGTGGTCGCGTCCACCTACATTTTTAACGGCGAGGGCCTTGGTGTCGGATATAGCGCTGGAATCCGGCATGACAACGATAGTTTTTGAGGCTCCGGATGACCTTGTTTTGTTGTCGTCTTATCGCATTTGGGGGGGATTTTGGAGTGAGATGGATGGCGTTACGGGAGCTATTCCAAAGAGGCGCTGGGGCAGGATGTTCAATTTGAAATATTTTAAGGAAGGAGATGATCTTCAAGCCTGCCTGCCTTATTTGCGGTTGGAATGGGTGAAGGAAGTGCGCCCTTTGGATTTGCCCATTAACAAAGAAGACCCTTTGGAGGTATTTGTATCGGATTTTGACTATACTGCTTTTGTTTAAAGCTCCCCGCTCGCGAGAGGCTCTGCCCACAGCTGTCTGGAACGCTGTGGAACACAGTTTTTCTTCCGTGTTCTTCGCGTTCTCAGCGTCGTCCGCGTTCCAAATGAGGCTTTTTCAGGAACGCGGATGACGCAAAAGACGCAGAAAACGCGGATTGCTGTGCTGCTTTCCTCCTGTATTCTTGCCTTCAACAAGGTTTTAGACAGCAAAGGGTTCCGCCCCGGCTCAGCCCGCAACTTTTTCCGCTGGCGCGAGGCTCCGGCCTCGTGTCTACTATTCATAGGGCTCTGCCCACAATTTTTTTCCCCTTTCGGGTGATATTCCGATCTTTAACTGCACATACAATAAAGACTTGGTTTATGGTGGCAACAGCACAAGCGTCTGTAGACAACAAAATAGCCGCATACCTTGACGGGGAGGTCGCCGGACTATACGAAAAAGCCTTCCCGGCGGTGGCAAAATTTGTCAGCCGCATGGGTGGTTCGCTGGAGCAGGCCAAAGACATTTTTCACGATGCGTTGGTCATTTATCTGGAAGTGGAACAACAAGGCAGCAGAACGATCCAAACGTCAAAACCGGCTTATCTGCTCGGCATTTCCAAACACCTCTGGATCCGGAAATACCACCGCGACCAGCACAACGTGCCGCTAAGCGATGCCGAAAACCGGATTGCAGTGCCCGATGATTTTTACCCGACGATCCAGGCCAAACGCCTGCTGCGGGTGCTGGAGCTGAGCGGCAAAAAATGCATGGATTTGCTCCGGGCATTTTATTACCAGCGGTTGCCCCTGAAAAAGTTGGTTAGCGCACTGGGTTATGCAAACGAACATTCCGCCAGCGTGCAGAAATACAAATGCCTTGAAAAAATCAAAAATACCGTCAAAGAAAAATCGCTGACTTATGAGGACTTCACAGAATAATACGCAACGTATTGAACGGTACCTTTTAGGTAGCCTTTCTGCGTCTGATAAATTAGTATTTGAAGCCCAGTTATTGCTCCGGCCAAAGCTGCGCATGGAATTGTATTTTCAAAAAAAAGCCTGTCAATTTGTACAATTATACCATCGAAAAAAAATAAAGGAAGAACTGGAAGCCCTGCACCAGGAGCTTTTTGAAGATCCGGACAAGGTCGTTTTTCAACAAAATATTTATTGTTTATTTAAACCATAAAATAATGATCCAGGCGAGTCTGATTCCCATGGTAATTGACAATTCGGGCGGTGGCGAACGGGCGTTCGACATTTACAGCCTTTTGCTGAAAGAGCGCATCATTTTTTTGGGAGGCGCCATCAACGAACCCCTTGCTGGGTTAGTCGTTGCGCAGTTGTTGTACCTGAACAGCGTAGATTCCAAACTCCCGATCCACCTCTACATTCAAAGTCCGGGCGGGGTTGTTTATTCCGGAATGGCCATCTACGACACGATGAAAATGTTGGCTGCTCCGGTCTCGACTTACGCCGTCGGATTTACGGGCAGCATGGCCACTTTCTTGCTCAGTGCCGGTGAAAAAGGGAAGCGGTTTGCGTTGCCGCATGCCACCATCCACATGCACCCGACCGGTGGCGGCGCCCAAGGATATACTGAAGACGTGCGGATTGCCACCCGGGAACAGGAACGCCTTCAAACCCAACTTTTCCACCTCATGGGCAAGCATACCGGGCATACCTGGCAGGAAATCGAGGAATTTTTTCTGAGGGATAAATACCTGAATGCTTATGAAGCCAAACAATACGGCATTATTGACGAAGTGATGGGTGACGCAAGCGATTTGATTTTTTTGAACCGGACGGAACTGCACGCAGGTTTGATGCTTGAAAATGTGTCAAAAGAGCGGCTGAGTTAATACTAAAATCCACTCGCAGCCAGTTTTATACCGGTTACTGCCTGCACCAAATGCAGTAACTTTGCTGCCCATGAAAACGAATATCTTCCTCCTGACTATGCTGCTTTTTGCGTTCGGAGAGCAGCCTCAAATGCCTTTATTCTCTGAATCCATCAACCCAAAAGATGCAGTTCTGATTCTGCCAGAATTTCGCAGTGCCGGTGATTTTTCTGAAGGTTTGGCTGCTGTGCGGATCAATGGGTTTTACGGCTATATTGACACCAAAGGCGCAGTAGTTATCCAACCAGAATTTCGCAGTGCCGGGGATTTTTCTGAAGGCTTGGCCGCTGTTCGGATCAATGGATTTTATGGCTATATTGACACAAAAGGCATTGTCGTGATCCCACCACAATTCGATTTTGCCACTGCGTTTTCAGAAGGTTATGCGGTTGTATTTCGCGAAGGGAAACCGTTTTTTATAAACAAAACCGGACAAATTCCGTTTGCCTGCGATTTTGCCCGGCTTGCCTCATTTGAAAACGGACGGGCGATGGTGCGTACGCAGTCGGGACAAATGGGCATGGTTGACAAACAAGGAAAGCTCGTAGTAGATACGGCTTATTTTTACATAGAAAAGACAGAGCCGGGATTATTTGTGGTGAGATCCCGTTCCAAAACCGGTAATACTCAGGAGGGGATCATAGACAGCAGGGGTAATTCTATTATCCCTTTGGGCAAATTCAGAAACATTGGTTCATTCGTTGATGGATATGTGCAAGTTTCAACAGATTATACCCCGGCAGACACTACGGAAGAGAGTTCACTGGCTGTCTTTATTGACGCTCGTGGGGAAATTGTCTTCGAACGAAAAGAAAGTAAAAAAAATGGGTGGTTGGGGGACGACTCCTACAACAAAATTATGACCATCCGCCTTTACAAACACTGGATTCCTGAAGAGGAAGGGGTGCTTTACACAACAGAAAAAAGTTACGAGGGGTACGTCAACAGCAAAGGGCAGATCGTCCTGAATGATACGCTGATCAAAAGCGTAATACCATTTTCAAACCAACGAGGATTTATCCAGAATATGGAAGACCAATGGTTTTTGATAGATGAAACCATGCAAAAAGTTACCGAACAAGCCTTTTTATCTGTTTGGGGATTTGACAAAGGCTATGCTTTTGTAGAAATTAAAGGCAAACCCGGTTACGGGATGATCAACCGGGAAGGGCAATGGGTCATACCTCCTCAATTTCATGAAATCCACAATTCAGGGATTGTGGATGATTATTTCTTTTTTGGTCAGGAAAGCTATACAGAAGATTATGGATACGAGGTGCTTTATGGGGTCTGCGATTTGTTGGGGCAGGTGTTGATCGAAGCGGTTCTCCAGGACTTTGACCCTGAAGGTTTTAAAAATGGCTTGCTGAAAGTCCAGATGGATGGTAAAATGGCGTACCTCAATCGGGCAGGTGACGTTATCTGGCAAGAAAAAAAAGATAATTTCGTGGAAGAATTGAATATTGATTTTATGAATCGGGGTTATTTTTATGCCTATTCTGAATTGGATATCCACGACCTTTATAATACAGAACAGCAGTTGAATGTTCCCCAAAAAATAAGCAAAAATCAAGGATTTCCGGAAAATCAACTCTCCGTTATCATAAAAACGGACGAACCCGCCCTTATAGACAAAAAATGGATCGGTTACAAACTATATGTAGCTAATACGACCCATAAAAATATCGAATTTAATGCGCAGGATGGCCGCATCTATATGAAACTACAAGCCCGGGATGCGAACGGGAAATGGCGCGACATTGAATATTTGCCCAGCAGTTGGTGCGGCAATAGTTACCATATCCAATCTTTGAAAAAGAACCAATACTGGTCGTTTTCCATTCCAAAATACAACGGAGCGATCAAAACCCAAATTCGGGCGTCGCTCACCTACAATGCATCCACTTCCAAAAGTGAAGAGCGCCGGAACGACAATACCATTACAATCTACAGCAACGAATTTGAGGGGAGCATCAATCCAGGGCAATTCTGGCGGAAAAAAGATTATTATCCAGGGAGCATTATGGATCCTTATGATGATTGAAGTCTTGCTGTTTTCTAACACAATGCGTATACTTGCATCAATGATGAATGACTGATAAGCCTCTTATGACAAATCAAACAATGACACAAACCGAAAATACCGCGCCAACCCCCAAACCTTTCAAAAACTCCCTTTGGAAATACCTCCTGGAGCTGATCACCGTCATTTTCGGTGTCTACATCGGGTTTATGGCCAACAAATACCAGGAAACGCAGAAAGAGCATCGGTATACGCAAACCGTGATCAAAGAAATGTACCAAAGCTTAGGCAGCGACATTGCTGACGCTTCCGAAAATCTGAATGGCCACAAAAAGGGCTTAATGAGCATTGAATACTTTTTTAAAATCGCAGAAGACAAACCCGTAAGCACGGATTCCTTTGGGATGTACCTGCTCGAACTAACGCGGAGTTTTCTGAGCATCCAGAATACCGCCCCTTTTGAAGCCCTGAAATCCACTGGTTTGAACGTCATTACCAATGATTCCCTTCGCACCAAAATCGTACATTTGTATGATTTTCAATACGATATTTTAGAAAAAGTAGAAGAACAGTACCCCGAATCCAATTTTGCGGAGCGCTATTATCACGATATTGTCGGGATTTTAGATAAAGGCCTGGTACTCGGCGAATCGGGAAAAATTATGGCTGTTCGTACGCCCCTGCCCATCACGCCCGAAGAGCGCGTACGCTTGTTTTTGCACCTGAGAAAAATCCGCTACGCCCGCTGGTTCAATATAAGCGTTTACGAAACCGTCGTTGCAGAAATGGAAGCGTTGAGGGGAGCCTTAAAAATGGAGTATGACTACCTGAAGTAAAAGTCGGGGTTCCAACCCCGCTGTACAAATCCCGACAATACCGTTATTATTCTCCATAATGTAAAAATATTCTGGTAATTTGTCTCAGAATCATGCCTTTGCATGACGTTGCCTGCCTCTAAGAGCTTGTTCGGGAATTCATCAACGGGCTGCAAGCGGCAAATTTTATTTTATACTGCGTTGGATTTTTTCAAGATAGCTGCCTGCTATCTCTGCACAATCCGCCTTGTCTAAAACAAAATTTCCTCGCCCTCGCTCCGTCATGAAATCCCGAACAAGCTCAAAGATTTCAAGTTGCAAAATTGAACGGCATGAAAATCTCCAGACTGTCCATTTCCATCATTTTGCTCTGTTTTCGAATTGCGGCTGAGGCTCAGTTAGATTCCATCCATTGGCTCCCGCCCATGCACGCACGCGATGAATGGGGCCCGCAATACCTCTACCTTACCACGCCGGAAAGCCAATCTTTCCCCGTGACCATCCGCGACGGCGCAGGCAACCTCGTCACCACGGCAACCATCAGCAACGCACAACCCTTTCGGCTCAGCCTCGGGGCTACAAATACCACCCGGACTTTAGTGCCTCAAAACGAACTGCACCTGCCACTGACCGGCAAAGGCTTAGTGATGGAAGGGGCAAAACCATTTTTCGCCACCTTCCGGGTGCATGCCAACACAGAACGGCACGCCGGCGACCTGACCTGCAAAGGCAGGGCGGCATTGGGCAAAGTGTTTCGCATCGGGCACCTGCAACAGTCCGTTTTTGGCGAAGGCCGCCGTTCCAATTTCATCGGCATCTTAGCCACAGAAGACGATACCGAAGTATCGCTGTCCGATTATGATGTCGCGGTTCGCTTTCGCGTCAACAACGCCGATGTCCAGCAGACTGCTCCCGTGAATTTTGTGTTGCAAAAAGGGGAATCCGTCGTTTTTTCAAATTACATTGACGAGAGCGCCGCATCGCAACCACCGAACGGACTGATGGGCGCTTTGCTCGAAACCAGTAAACCGGTCGCCGTGAATTGTGGCTCCTGGCTGGGCGCGCCCATCACTTTTCAGGGACACGACATCGGCATTGACCAGATTGTACCGGTGGAATTAGTCGGAGAAGAATACATCCTGTGCAAAGGAAACGGCTCCGAGGTGCTCGAACACCCCATCATCATTGCGCACACGCCCAACACCGCGATCCGGCTCAATGGCGCCGCCACCCCTTCTGCGACGCTCGGCCCGGGAGATTATTTCGTTGTGCCGACAAGCGCCTATTCTGCTGCCGGAAATATGTACATCGAAACCAGCGAACCGGCCTACGTCTATCAAATGATCGGCGGTATTGCCAACACCGACGACCAATACCGCACCGCCGGGCTGATGTTCGTGCCGCCGCTGAGTTGCGGCATCCCCAATGCAGTGGACAATATTTTTGAGCCCAACACCATCGGTTCCATGCGCTTTGAAGGCGGGTTGATGCTGGTGGCCATGCGCGATTCGCAGGTCACAGTTCGCGTGAATGGCGCAGTTATCCCCATCGGTACGCCGGATGTGGTGCCCGGCAGCCCTGATTTTGTCACGTACCGAAGGCTGAACTTGTTCACGCAGGCAACGAGCGTCTCCACCATCAGCGTGCGGGCGGAAGGCGCCGTGCAGGTGGCCATGTACGGACGCAACGAGCCGGCGAGTTTTGCGGCGTTTTTTTCGGGATTCACCAAAACTGCAAAACCCACGCTGCAATTGACCAAAATCGGCGACGGCGTTTGCCCCGACACCCTGGTGGCAAGCGGATTTTTTGACGGCGTGCAATGGGCGCTCGGCGATTCGGTGCTGCAATTTGGGCCCGACACGGTATACATTGCCTACACGCCTGGCGATTATGTGGCTACGGGTTACCTCGGCGTTTGCCGGCGCACGGATTCCGTGAAGGACACCATCGTGGCGGCGTTTGTTTCGCCTGCTTTTGAGTATGCTTTTGAGGAGCCTTCCTGTTTCGATTTCGACGATGGCGTAATCACTTTTGGCGCGCCTTACGGGGGCATCGCGCCGTATCAATTTTCGGTGGATGACGGCGCGCATTTTCAACGCCCAAATACATTCAGCGGCATCGCTGCCGGGACTTACCAGTTGGTTGCCCGCGATTCAACGGGGTGTTACAACCGCCCACTGGAGCTTTTCATCGGGCAACCCGATAGCTTTGGGGTGAAGATTGAGGTCGTCAGGATTCCCGACCCGCTCAAACCCGGTGGCGAAGTAGACCTCGAAGGCTTGCCCGACCGCCCCATTACGGCAGCGTTTTGGGACCCTGCCACGAATCCGGACTGCCCAAATTGTTTGGATTATACGTTCTACCCGCGGTTGAGCGAGTGGGTGGAGTTGACGGTGTACGACACGGCGGGTTGCCCGGCGTCCGACCGGCTTTTCATCGCCGTTTCGTCAAATGTTTTTGTGCCAAACGTCATCTATCCGGAATCTGAAGAAAGCCGGAACAGCGTATTTATCATCCAAAGCAAAGACGATCTGCCCGTGCTGCATTTAATGATTTTTGACCGCTGGGGCGAAATGGTATTTGAAAATAAAAATTTCCTGACCAACGATTTTTCGGCAGGGTGGGATGGGAGTTTTAATGAAAAACCAGTAATGCAAGGGGTTTACGTATATTATGCGGAAGTAGAATTGTTGCCTGGGGTTAAGACGAAAATTAAGGGGGATTTTGTCGTGTTGCGATAAGAATTTAACAACAAAAAAAAGGCGCCCCATAAATCATCAGGGCGCCATGCAAGTTGTCGAAATAGCAGTTAAAATCCACTAATTTGCTAGTGGCCTAATAAAGTTAAAAAGTGTCTGCTTGGTAAGTGTTTGTTCCTACTTGATTGATAAGGAATTTAATGACATATAAATATATCACCATGCAAAAATGAATGCTTTTTGCCTGAAAGACTTTACATAATTTTGAAAATAAATTACACAATTCACTGATTTTGAATTCAATGAGCTTCAGGTAGATATGTAAATGATGTAATTTTTTTTCAAAATTGTATAATGATTCCCATTGCGAAGCAAACCATCTTTGTTTTGTAAAATTTCTTTCAATAAAAAAATAGAAATGGGAAAAGATAAAAAGAACCAGGACAAACCAGGCGTTCGGTCAGACGAAAAAACGGACGAGGATTTTAACAAAAAAGCCCCCAATCCGAGCGACCCTGACTTTCAAATACCCGCTCCGGAAATGGATTTTCCAAACATAGGAGACTTTCAAAAAAAGCCTATAGATGACACCATCATTGGCGATATTGACGGCCGGGACAATGATGAACGCGAAGATGAGCCTTTGAACAAAGAAGTCTAACAAAAGAAATTTTGATCCGGACTGGAATGAAAAAAGACAATACACAATCCAAAGGCTTCTCCGGCTTTGAAAAAATTTCAATTGCTGTCACCAAAGCATCGGGTAGTACCATTGCTTTTATTGTGGCATTTTCGGTAATCCTGGTTTGGTTGTTAACAGGCCCTATTTTCGACTATTCCGACACCTGGCAATTGATCATCAATACAGGAACCACAATTATTACTTTTTTGATGGTATTTTTAATTCAACGCAGTCAAAATAAAGACTCGATTGCCCTTCATTTAAAGTTAAACGAATTGGTCGTGGCGCATAAATACGCCAGCAACCGACTTGTTTCAGTTGAAGATATCAGTGAAGTAGAATTACGTGTATTACAGAAATACTATAAGCACCTTGCCACAATAATCATGCAGGAATTGTCCATAGAGGAATCGCATTCCATTATTGAAGCCAACAGGCTGCATGAAAGAAAAAAATTAAAAAAAAGTAGAAAAACTAAAGCCGAGGTTGACAACAGATCATCCAATTCCTCTGATCGTATCCCTCCTCGCGAGCGCTTGTAATGCGATAATTTAATGCTCCAAATCTTCCGAATATTCCCGCCTCCAACATACCACTAAATCTCACGAAAATCTTTAACTTCGTGCCACTTAGCACTGGGCGCTCCAATAAAATTCAAGTTCAAATTTCCGGCGCTTAAGCGACAAAAAAAATGAATCTGGATGGGGGGCAACGGCACTCGTCAGTCACGTAATTTTTATTTCAATGAAATTTCTGAAAAAGGTTGCAAACCGCCTCTTTTCCACCTCTGCAGCAGGGTTGTACATCATCTTGTTTGCTGTGGCAATTGGTGTGGCTACATTTATAGAAAACGACTTTGGCACCAGTTCTGCCCAAAAAGTGATTTTTAAATCAAAATGGTTCGAGTTGCTATTGCTTTTGTTTTGCATTACCCTGATTGTCAATATTTTCAGGTTTCGCATGGCGCAGCAGAAAAAATGGGCCATTCTGACCTTCCACGCCTCTATGGTTGTCATCATCATCGGCGCAGGCGTCACCCGGTATTTCGGCAGCGAAGGCATGATGGGCATTCGGGAAGGCAGTGCCTCCAATTCGTTTTTATCTGCCGAATCTTACCTCCTTTTTCAGGTCATGCACCAGGGAAAAAAATACGCGTTTGACGAGCCGGTGCTTTTTGCTACGTTGGGCGACAACTCGCTAAAAAAGGAATACGCCATCGGCAATCAAATCATGACGGTTGAGGTAACGGACTTTGTGCCAAATCCTGCCGAAGTTATGGTGGACGACGAAAAGGGCGTCCCCATCCTCAAAGTTGTCATCGCCGGGATGAGCGGGCGCGAAGAATACCCGATCAAATATGGCGACAAAGTCAATATTTACGGCACCTTATTCAATTTTGGCGTCCAGGAAGACCCGCAGGCGTTCAACATCAAATACCAGAACGACAGCCTGTACTTTATAGCCGGACAGCCCTACTCCGAAATGGTGATGGCTACGCAAACGAGCGATACGCTGGCGCCGGGGGCGTACCATCCGCTCAAGTTGCGCAGCATGTATTCCGATGGCCGACGTGGTTTTGTTTTCGGAATGTTTACTCCGAACGGGCGCACGGAAATTACCTCAACTTCGCCCAAAATGGCCAGCACCAGCCCGGGTGGACTGCACATGAAAATCGGTTTTGGCGGGGAGGAAAAAGAAGTATTTGTCATCGGCAGTCAAGGCGTGGAAGGCGCGCCCAGAGTGGCGCCATTCGGGAATTCCAGCGTTGGCGTTGCGTATGGCGCAAAAAGGGTGGAATTGCCTTTTTCAATCCAGCTCAAGGATTTTATCATGGAGCGCTATCCGGGCACCAACAGCGCATCGTCGTATGCGAGCGAGGTGACGCTGTTAGATCGAAGGAATAACTTAGTGCGCGACCAGCGGATTTTTATGAATAATATCCTGAATTACGGTGGTTACCGATTTTTCCAATCGTCTTTCGATCAGGATGAACTGGGCACTTATCTCAGTGTAAACCACGATGCGCCGGGCACCTTGATTTCCTACATCGGATACGCCTTGCTGACGTTGGGCATGATCCTGACCCTGTTCAGCAAAAACACCCGATTTGCTCAATTATCGAGAAATATTAAAGAAATGCGGAAAAAAGAAAAACTGTTGGCGGCATTGATCATGGGCTTTTTCTGGTCGTTTTCCACACCGGTGCAGGCCAACATCCCTGGCGCGCAGGCGATCAACAAAGCCCACGCTGCCGAGTTTGGGGAGATCATGATGCAGGATAGCCGGGGCAGGATAAAACCCATGAATACTTTTTGCAGCGAAGTGTTGCGGA
>JBJXFD010000641.1:0-12557 GCA_046153985.1 Saprospiraceae bacterium | reverse complement strand
AGTCGTCCTACCACTTCGAGTGGTAGGACGACTTTCAGGGCAACTTTCACCCCTTCCACAGATACCTTTGTTGCCTTTATGGCAGACCACCCCATGCTGCTGAGTGTAAAAACAGAAACAATCGGTCCGGAAGCCGCTGATGCTTTAGCAAAATTCATGACGGAGTTTCAACACCAGCAGTTGGGCGCTGAAGCCATTGAGGCTCGGATAAAACCTTACCGGACTGCGCAAATTGCGGATGCTTATTTGAGGTTATTGGTGAAGGAATGAGCTTGTGGTCACCACCTTTAGGTGGTAGACCAAAACCGGGCAGAGCCCGGAGAATAGTACACGCGAGGCGGAGCCTCAGCGCGAGCGATCCCGTGGTCACCACCTTTAGGTGGTAGACCAAAACCACCGGGCAAAGCCCGAAAAATAGGACACGCGAGGCGAAGCTTCGACTTGACTTCGACTACGCTCAGCCGCCAGCTCAGTTACCGCCTACGCGCGAGCAATAGGTTAAGAAAATAAAAAAGTTTGCAAACAGATGAAACGAATAAAAAATCTGTAACGTTCTGTAATTATTCCCATTAATAAGAAGCGTTGCGCGCTCAAAAATTAGACTAAAAACGCTGCATCAAACACTACCCAGCAGGACTCGTTGTATAAGCTACGTTTGTTGTACCAGTGAATCCCGGATATAAACCCTACAACATTATGAACCCATTACCGAACCAACTGAGCTCCTCTACGACCGACCTTAGGATGCTACTAAGTCCGTACGTTCCCGCCACCTGAACTACCCCCGCTGTACAGTATGTCCAATTAATTTCCGTAACACCATCGAAGTGTGCTGTTCTTCTATTGTCCATCATTTCTAAAACAACCTGAAGATGGAAAATTTGAATACAGACCAGGTGTTGATTTGGGTGCTGATCATCATTGCACTCGGAGCTGTTGCCTGGGCAGCTCTGCAAAACTGGTTTTTCCAACAAAACAACGACAACAGGAACCAGTTTCCACGCAATTTCCCGCCGCAAGGCGCTTACCCACCTCAATATGGAGGTCACCAGCCTCAGTATGGGGGCGACTACCCGCACCTGCAAACGCCGCGCAGAAGTTCGCCGTTTTTAACTTTTATTCTGATCATTTTTGCAGCGATAGGAATGTATACCTGGGTATCAACGATTAAGCCGGATGGGACAGACAAAAAAGAAAAAGTTATGAATCCGGACGATCGCCGTACCAACGAATTAGGCATTGTGCGAATGCCAGGGGATTCCGCTCGACAAGGGGCAAAGACAATTGACAAAACAACTGAGAAAGACGTTGATAACTATGAGGCCGGGGAATCTACCCGCTCAGATAAACCGATAGCACCTCCAGAGGACAAACCGATTGCTTCGGCCCGTGTTACCGTACCTGAAACCGGCTTTTCGATACAAGTTGCTGCCCTTGAAGACGCCGCCGGCTTTGAACGACTGGCTTCTGATTTGCGGGAGCGCTTCCCTAAGGCGACCATTTTCAGGCATATCTCTGAAATAGCGCCGGGTGTGTATGGAGACAAGCTGCTGATTGGGCGGTTTAAAACGCGTGAAGCAGCGTTGACAGGCATAAAAAAGCTCAAAAAGAAAGGCTATAAAAGCTGCTTTCCGGTTGATTTTGAGCGGATTGATATGGTGGAGGTCTATTAGGTTAGGTAGATCGGGTATCCGGCAAAAACAAAAATGGCCAACCGAATTTTATTCCGGTTGGCCACTTCCTGCATTTTACAGGGGAATTCTTCAAAAAATCCTTGTTTTATCGCAATGCAATACGCTGGTTCGCATACACCTCATCTGTGTTCATGTTGTTAATGCGGCGCAGGTATTCGACCGTTAGACCGTATTGTTTGGCGATGCGGTAGAGGTTTTCGCCGCGTTGTACCACATGGTAATTTTTGGCGACGCCAGATTCGTAATTCTGCGGCAACGCTCCCTCATTGGCATAGCTTGTTGTGGCAGGGGGCACTGACGATGGCGCTTGCGTAACAGCCGGCGATTCATAAATCAGCGGGGTTGTGCGCTCATCGAAATCGTATTGTGGGTTTGCATTCCGTACAGTTTGCGGCACTGTAGAAGCTTCTGTCGTGAGGGGCAGCGGCGCGTCGTCGTAAAACTGCATGCCGTTTTGATTGCCTTGTTGTTGCGGCGCAGGCATCACAATTGGGGAGTCGTAAACGCTGTAAGCAGATGGGCGTATTTCAGTATCGCCACTTCTCGTGTTGTTCAGCGCTTGCTGGTTGTAGTTGTAATTGTAATAGGCAGCGGTACGCACTTCCTGCTCCTTCACCTGCGAATTATTAGAAGCCGGTTGGGTTTGGCTGGGGCCTTTCGGCGTTAAGCGCGTGCCCGGGGTTTCATAGGATTTTAGTCCCGTTGATTGCGGGCATTCGCAATCGGTTGTTTTCAGGCGCTGGCCTACTTTGATCCAGTCATTTTCGCCTATGCTATTGAATTCACGGAAGCGTTTTTCCGTATATCCGTATTTCTGTGCTAAGTAACCGATCGTTTCACCGGATTTCACCACGTGATAAGTACCGGTTGCCGTAGCTGTATTGGTCTGAGCACTGCCACCCTTAGGAGTTACGATTTTCGATTCTGCAGCCTCAAAAGAGCTGGGCGTGACGCTGGCGCCGGCTTCGCTTACCTGCAACTGCGAACCTTTGCGGATGCTGGTAGATTGCCCCATCTTGTTCCAGGCCTGAACCTGTTTTACGGTTACCCCGTATTTTTTTGCAATCCCGTAAAGGGTTTCGCCCTGTTGCACCGTGTGCATGGTTGCCGGGCCGCCTGCAGACGCTTTTTGCTGTGTCTGTGTGCCTGCGCCTTTTGAACCGGTATAATCAAAGCCGCTCGGAACGGCATTGTTTACATTGGCAGTTCCCTGAGAAACCGGTGCTTTTCCGCAAGCCAGCAGCAGGTGATCTGCAAATTTTTGGTTGTTGACCCGTTCCAGCACCACCACGTTATTGGTGGCATCTTCAGGGGTGAGGCCGCTGCGCGCTTCGGTGATGCCCACTTCCGGCGCGATCACGATTTCAGAATAAGCGTTGGCCACGCCGGTCGCATTGGTGTATTGGCGGAATATATAGGCACCGCTGCAATCATTGGCCATGCGGCCTTCAAAATAAACCTGAACATTGGGGTTGTTGTAGGAAATATTTTCGCCGACAGCGCCTTCTTTGGTATCGAAGCGGAAAGAATAAGTCGGAGAATTATAGCTGATCACCTGGCCATTCCACTGGTGAAGGGCCGCAATGCGCACCGGCATCATGATGTAACGGCGGTTGAGCGTTGGATAGACGATAATCAGCTCATCTGCTTTGTTGTTGATGCGCTTCACGGTTTGCCGGTCAAACAAGCCATTGGAGCAATTCACCACGCCCGCAGGCAGGCGATCCTGTTCAATGCCATCTTCTCTTCCAATCTCAAGAACAAGGCGTTCCGACGCACTCAATCGCACGTGGTAAGCAACGTACACGCCCGTATTGCCATCCTTGAAGTAGTTGTATTCTAATCGGTCCATGCACTCCGGATCGTAAACGACGTAGATGCGCGCGGCTTCCAAAGTGCTTGTGGTGAGAATGTAAAATGCGAAAAAGAGAAGTAATGCTCTGATGACTTTCATGTTGTTGTTTTTAATGAAGCTGTGTATCCAACAAAAAACGGACGCCTTCAACGCTTTGCTTTCGTGGGTGCAAAACATTTTCATAACGCAAATTTGTATAAAAGATTGCAGTTAAACAACTTGTTTAGAGTTCTGCGTGAAATATTCTTTACTGGCAGGCGCGCGGCTAACGTTTTCGCCAACGTTTACCAAACTTTAAAAGTTTAGTAAACGCACTCACCCAACAACATAACGACACAACCCTTGCAAGGTTTCACTTTGAAACCTGCAAGGGCTGTTATTTTTTATAATTAGGTCTGTACACTTAGGCTCGTGTCTGCTCTTTAGAGTTCGAGAGCAAGGCATGTTTCGCCCCAAAAACGGGATTTTACCAGCGTAAATGACCGGTTTTGGGGCGAAACATAACGCAGCTATCGGGCTATAAAGACAGACACAAGTTAGGTTTTTCAGAACTTCCAATCCAAGCCTGCTGTAACCATCCGCGGCAAGCCAACCCGGATGCCTTGCGGGCGGCGGGTGGAAATGTAGCGCTCGTCGGTCAGGTTTTTTACCGCCGCAGTCAGCGCCAATTTGCCACCGGGAAACTGGTATTGCGCACTGGCGTCCATCACAAACCAGGCGGGTAATTGTCCGGTTTGGCCATTTGCGGAAGGTGCAATGGTATTGCGTTCGTCCGTAAACTGCTCGCCGATGTAGTTGCCGGTAAACCGCAGGGAAAGCCCTTTGGGCGCTTCGTAGGCGAGGCCTGCTGACAACCAAAATTCAGGAGCATAAGGCGTGCGATTTTCGCGAATATTGACTTTGGAGTCGCCTTCGCCCACAAAACGGTCTTCGTCGTAATACGCATTGATGTACGTACCATTGAGCGACCATTCCAGGCGGTGACCGGCGGGCAAGATCTGTTGTCCGAGGTCGTACCGCAAGCCCAGTTCCAGCCCCTGGTGCAGGGTGCTGCCGCCGTTGACGAAACCCGTTCCGCTGCCGCCCGAAGATTCCGAAATCGGGATGATCTGGTTGGAAAAACTCATGTTAAAGGCCGTGAATTCCATCGCCCAGTGCGCGCCAACCTGATTGCGGAAGCCAATTTCAGTATTCCAGCTCAGTTCAGGGTCTAAGTTGTAGACTACGCCGTTGTTGGCAATCGCGTCCAACACCCTCGGTGGCGCGAAACCCCGGTGAACGCCGGCAAATAAGCTCCAGGTCTCGCTCAGGTTGTAGTTGATACCTGCGCCCGGCAAGACCTGGTTGATGGTGGTATTCGACAGGATGCTGGTGTCTTTTTCTGCGTTGCGCAGGATATGGCGTTCGTAAAAATAGGTTTCAGAACGCAGGCCAATGGTGATGGCCAATTTTTCACCCAATTCAAATTTGTTCTGTGCAAATGCACTGATGGCCTGGCCGCTGCGAATTTCATCGCTCACCAAAGCGCCCGAGCGTGCATCGGCTTTTTTGCCGTTCACCCGTTGTTCGTAGGCGCGTTCGTGGAGGAAGCGCGCGCCGGCTTCGAGGCGATTGGTGACGGCGCCTAAGTTAAATCGGTGCATGAGCCGTGACTCGACGCCGGTTACTTCGAACTGCCGGTTGCGGTGGCCATTGGAATTACGCATGTACACAGCGCCTCCTGGAATATCGGGATCGCCCCAGACCACGCCGGTGGCATTGCTGGCCGGCGCGGAACCAAAATCCTGGCGCTGCCAATTGCGCGAAGTGGTGTAGCCAAAAGCGGATGTTTTGAGCTTCGTTTTCAGGTTGAACCGGTATTCGTGGATGGCGCTCAGCGACAACCGGCGCACCGTGAGGCGGTCGTCGGGCGCCATTTGCACAAAATCCTGATCGCCGGCTTCGTACATGGATTGCGTCAAGCCGATGTAAGTAGAATTAGACAGTTCATCGTAGACGCCGAATTTGAACCCGAGGGCCGATTTTGGACTGATTTTCAGGTTGATTTTGGCGCTCAGGTCGTTGATCCGGAATGAAGTGGCGCCAATCCGGTCGCCTTGTTTGCGCAGGTAGTCTATTTTGAATCCTGCATTCCCGAGGGTATTGCCATAGCTGACCAGGCCGCTGAAATAGCCGTTTTCACCCCCGAGGAGGCGCACCCGACCGGCTTCCTGCGCAGGTGGATCGGCCGTGATGTAATTGATGACGCCGCCGACCGTTTGCGGGCCGAACAAAATCTGGCCGCTGCCTTTCAGCACTTCGATGCTCTCCATGCGGTCAATGACCGGCGAATAATACAATTGCGGTTCTCCAAAAGGATTCAGCGCCACAGGAATCCCATCTTCCAGCACCAACACACGGCTGCTCCGGTCGGGATCCAGTCCGCGGATGCCCACATTGAGGCGCATGCCCACGCCTTCTTCTTCGGTGATGATGACGCCCGGCACCGTGCGCAACACTTCGCTGCTGGTGGTAGGCTGGATTTCCCGGATGGTTTTTGGCGACAGGTAGGTCGCGGAACCTGGCAAATCGCCCATCAGCCGCGGCTTTTCGCCCAATACCTTGACGGCAGGCGCTTCGTAAAACATCGAAATGGTGGTGTCCGATGCGGCTGAAATTAGTTCCTGGGCGTTCAAAGAACCCAACCCAAGGCTGAGGAATAGGAGGGTGGCCAAGGTCAGGTGTTTAAAATGCTGCATGATCTTATGTTGATTTTGTCTAAATAAAATTTGTGCAGCAAAAGTAGGCCAGCCGTTTCGCGCAGAGGTCAAAACTGATCTTGAAAACTTAGGTATTAATCGGCAGGGACATCCCTAATGTTAGGTATACGAATTGGGTGCAAATAGGGTAGGTGATCCGAAATCAAGGAGTCATGCTTAGAAACGATTTGATAGTTTTTCTTTTATCTGGGCTGTATTTTTTATGCAGATCATTCATTATGAGGTTATCCAGGACGACACATGAATTTCCATTAAGCCTTAAATCTCAATAGCCGTGAAGATAAAATGGAGCTTACCCGCGATTGTTTGTTTTACCCTTTTGTCGCTTACAGATTGTAGATATGAAACGGATCAGGTCAATGAGTCTTCCGCTCAAAGAATAGAACTGCATCCAGAAGTAGATTCGCTGCGGACTATAAAAGTGGAGGATGGAAGGACAAGAAGAGATTCCATCAGGAAAAAAATGGAGAGAAAAGGTTACATGTGTAGCCCGGAATATTATAAAGATCACCCACCTCATGCCGATTTTTTAGGGCGCACACATAGTGGTAGCCTTACCACCCAACGGTTATGGGGCCTCTACGCCCCACAAGCTCCCGACTTTGAAAATGAAAGTAACACAGACGTATATTCTTATAAAGTCCTGGTCAAAAGAAAGAACAAGAAAATTGCCCGATTTTTCAACAAGGGATGTGCTTTCCAAAAAGAACTTATGGAATTCAAGCACTACAAAACAAGGTTTGGAGATACGTTGCTTTTTTATGATATTAAATACAAGCTTAAAAATGGCAAAGTGATTACGCTTCCGCCTTTAGAGTGGGAGGTCAAGTTTCAGTTCTGATCCTCAATTCAAGATCCCAGCATTAATCGCATACATCATCAACTCCGAAGAAGAATTCAAACTTAGCTTCTTCATGATGTTTTTCCGGTGGGTATACACGGTGTGGGTACTCAGGTTGAGGAGGGAAGCAATTTCTTTGGCGATCAGCCCTTTGGCTACGAGGCGGACGATTTCAATTTCCCGTGGCGAAAGTGGTATGGGCGAGCAGTCGCTGTCTGCGATGCTGCCGAAGGTGCGTTCCAGTAGGCAATCCAGCACTTTGGTACAGAAGTATTTTTCGCCTTTGACGGTTGCTTTCACGGCATCGAGGATTTCTTCCTGGTCGCAGGTTTTGGTCAGGAAGCTGTTGATGCCGTGCTCCAGGGCTAGATAAACGCTGTTTTTGTCACTGATGGCGCTGATGATGAGAATACCGGTATCGGGCGCTAATTTCCGGACTTTACCGATGGTGTCGGCGCTGAAATAGCCGGGTTGGTTGTGATCGAGCACCAAAAGGTCGGGGGCGCGGATGGCCAGTTCCTCCAACAATTCCTCCTCGTCTCCGGCTTCCGCAATGATGTCAATGCGCGGGTTGGACGCAAGCGCGTAGCGCAAACCCAATCGGGTCAGGTATTGTGCGTCGGCGATGGTGATGGAAATGGTTGGCGTCATAGATCCCGCTTTAGAGCTTGTTTGGGAATTCCTTAATTGACTGCGAGTGGCAAATTTTATTTTATACTGCGTTGAATTTTTTCAACATAGCTGCCGGCTATGTCTGCAAAATTCGCCTTGTCTAAAACAAAATTTCCTCACTCTCGCTCAATCAGGAAATCCCAAACGAGCTCTTAGTCATGGGCGAAAGTAGGCAAAATTTAGGATTCAACAAGCCTATTTAGATTTTGTTTAGATAGCGTCTGTCTTTAGAGTCCGATTTAATGATTTTACTATCTTCGCGCCAACTAACATCAACAACATGAAAATCGCAGAAATCCACACCCAGAAGGGCGTCATGAAGATTCGTTTCTTTGAAAAAGACGCGCCCAATACGGTCAATAACTTCATCACCTTAGCGGAAAAAGGCTTCTACGACGGCCTGAAATTTCACCGCGTCATTCCCGATTTTGTCATCCAGGCCGGTTGTCCGAATGGCACGGGCACAGGAGGCCCCGGCTACAAAATTGATTGCGAACTCACTGGCGAAAACCAATACCACGATCGCGGTGTCCTCTCCATGGCCCATGCAGGCCGCAACACCGGCGGCTCCCAGTTTTTTATCTGCCATTCGCGCAACAATACTGCGCACCTTGATCGTAATCATACGGTTTTTGGCAGGGTGTATGAAGGCTTGGAGGTGATTGATGAGATTCGGCAGGGGGATTTGATGGATAAGGTGGTGATTAGTGAGGTGGCGGAGTAGTCCTCTTTATCTTAGCCATTGCTACAACTTTTCCCGAGCCTCTTGAGTAGAAATGGTCTTGCCTTCACTCACCTGCTGCAAGCCCGTTTCAATTTTGTGCAGTACAATCAATCGTTCCATGACATCATCTATGCTGAATTCATCCGGGAGTGATTGAATGGCTTCAATTACTTTTTCTTTTAAGAGCATGGTGCAGACTATTTTAGAACATAAATATAGCGTAAGTTCGGAAATAAAACATGGCTATTGAATGATGTAATGACTTCCTTAGCGGACTTTCGGGAGATTGTTTCCCACAAAAAGATTATTTCCCGCCAAGGGCCTAAGGTTGCGCGTTGTGCCTTTGTGTGAGACAAAATCTGTTGTGTGCCACTGGGTTAAAGACTGCCTTAGCGCCTTTGGCGAGACCTTTGCGTCCTCCCGCTTACGGGACAAGTTTTGCGGGAAATTTTAGACACAAGGTTTACTATCGTGAATCTTCGATTTAACTAGGCTGAACTTACAGTTTGCCTAGGGCGCAAATCAGAATCCATTGACTTAGACATTTTTCACTGCAATAATTTCCCCCGCAATACTCACCGCAATCTCCTCCGGTGTCCTACTACTTATGGGGATACCAATCGGCGTCCGAATCCGCGCCAACTGCGCCTCCGGAACCCCTCCCCCGCGCAATTGATCCAGCAGCGTCTCCATTTTTGCCTGACTCCCCAACACTCCAAAATACCGGAAATTTTTGTGCAGCAATTGCCGGATCACCACCTCGTCCGTCCGGTAACCGACGGTCATGACGACCACATACACGTCGTTCCCGGAAGGGATGAATTCGCCGATGTTTTCGTAGGTGTCCAGCGTGAGTTTTTGATGCACGAATCGGTTTTTTGCAAACGTGTTCAGTTCTGCCCGGTCGTCAAACAAGGTGAGGTGGAAATCCAATTTGGACATCAATTCCGACAAAGCCAACGCGCAATGCCCGCCGCCGATGAGGTAGAGCCGGTTTTTAAAACCAAGGTTTTCTTCAAACAGGAATGCCTGATCCGGCTGGCGTTCAAATCGAAAGGCGTGTTCGTTTTTCCGGTTTTGTAAGACCTGAAAACCTTGCCCAGTGATTTGCAAAATGGCAGGTTTGTTCTGTTTCAGGCAGCGAATGATGGCGCGAACCGTTGGCAGATCTTCGGCATTCGGATGGATAAAAACAACACTTTGTTCGCCCGAACAAATCATCCCGCTTTGGTCTTGGGACGCCGGTTTGCGGTGAACCTGGCGTTTGAGCAGCGGGCTGGAAATGCCCTGCGCCATTCGAGCTTTGGCCAATTCCACCAATTTGATTTCCATGATGCCGCCGCCAATGCTGCCGCAGAGCGCGCCTTCGGAGTCAACCGCCATTTTAAAACCTACCCGGCCAGGACTGCTTCCAATGCTTTCTACTACAACGAGCAACGCTACTTTTTGCTGCGCTTTCAGGCGTTTGGCCAAAAAATGCCATAAGGTCAATGCTGCATCAGGACGCATATTCCGCCTGCAATTCGTGCAAACTCATCAACACTTTTTCTGCGGTAAACGGCGCGTCGAAAGCCGGAACTGCTCCCGGACGGAATGCCCGGATGGCGTCGCGAATGGCGAAATAAGCGCCGATGCCGTACATCAGCGGCGGCTCGCCCACGGCTTTGGAGTTGAAAATAGCGAGGTTGGTGCGGTCGGTTTGCAAAGGTTCCACTTCAATGCTTTTCGGAACCGAATAGATGTCCGGGATTTTATACGTGGAAAGGGCGTTGGAACGCAATTTGCCCGCCGCATCGTACACCAATTCTTCCAGCGTCATCCAGCCGATGCCCTGCACGATGCCGCCTTCGATTTGCCCCAAATCCACAGCGTCGTTCATGCTTTTGCCGTAGTCGTGAACGGCTTTTACAAAATCTACTTCGTATGTGCCGCGCAGGCAATCCACCGTTACGCCCACTGCGGCGACGCCATAAACGTGGTAGGCAAACGGGTGGCCTTTTGCGGTGGTCCAGTCGAAATGCACGCCTGGTGTGGCGTAATGCGCGTGTTCACTGAGGTTGACCCTTTTGGCGAAAGCCGCACCCACCAACATTTTCCAATCCAAACTTGTAGGCTGGTCAGCGTACCAGACCAGGCCCTTTTTAATTTGGATGGCTGCTGCATGGCTGGCGCTGTCTTCGTTCGGATACAACTCTTCTGCCGCGACAATTTTCAGGCGGTTCAAAATGGCTTCGCAGGCCAGCAGGGTCGCTTTTCCGTTCAAATCGGCAGTCGCGGAAGCTGCGGAAGGGGAAGTGTTGGCAATGCGCAGGGTGTTGGTCGTATGCACCTTAACCCATTCGGGAGGAATGGAAAAGGTCTGCGCCGCCACTTGCAGCATTTTGGTGTTCACCCCCTGGCCCATTTCCACAGCGCCGGTAGAAACTGCCACGGAGCCGTCGGTGTAGACATGCACCAACGCCCGCGCCTGGTTCATCAGCGTTTTGGTAAACGAGATGCCGAAGCAAATGGGCATGAGGGCCAATCCGCGCTTCAGGTTCGAATTTTTTGCGTTAAAATCGGACGTTTCGCGGCGCAGGGTTTCAAAATCAAATTGCCGGATGGCTTGATCCCAGGAATTTTCCGCCTCGCTTTCCGCCAATTGCCCGTAAGGGAATTCATCGCCGGTTTTCAGCAGGTTTTTTTGCTGAATAAGGGCCGGAAACACGCCCAATTGCTCGGCTACGTGTACAATGGCCGATTCGATCACAAACATGCCCTGCGGCCCGCCAAAGCCCCGAAAAGCCGTGTTGGGTGGCAGGTTGGTTCGGCAACTGTACGCGGTGGCGTTTACATTGGGCACAAAATAGCTGTTGGTGCAATGAAACAGCGTGCGTTCCAGCACGGCAGGGGAGAGGTCGGCAGCAGCGCCGGCGTTTTGGTAAAAAACGACTTCGTAAGCTTTGATTTTAAAATCGGAATCCAATCCGATTTTGTAATCCGCCGAATAGGGGTGCCGTTTGCCGGTCATCCGCAGGTCTTCCATGCGGTTCAGGCTGTATTTCACCGGGCGTTTGCTGAGTTGGGCGCCCACCGCGCAAAGAGCCGCCCAGGGATTGGCCTGATCCTCTTTGCCGCCGAAGCCGCCGCCCAGTCGCCCCACTTCCACTTCGATGCGGTGCATGGGGAGTCCGGTCACTTTGGAGACTGCACGTTGTACTGCGGTCGGACCTTGAGTGGAGGAGTAAATTTTCAGTCCGCCGCCTTCGGTCGGAAGCGCATAAGCCCCCTGCGTTTCGATGTAGAGGTGTTCCTGCCCGTTCACGTCGGCGCGGCCTTCAAAAATATGGTCGCAGCGCTCGAAAGCGTCGGCGGAATTGCCCAGTTGGAAGCGCTTGGGCGGGATGATGAGTTCGTTTTTTTCAAAAGCCACCCTCGGGTCGGTGATGATTTCCAGCGGCTCGATGTCGGCGGTAATTTTTTTTGCGGCAGCGCGCGCGCTTTCTTCGCTTTCCGCTAAAACAAGGGCAATCGGCATCCCCTGAAAATGGACGTAGCCATCGGCTAAAAGTGGCTCGTCGGGGATGATACCCCCGATCTGGTTTTCGCCACGCAGGTCTTTAGCCAGGATGATCTGGACGACGCCTTCCACGTTCAGGGCTTCCTGCAAGTGGATTTCCCTGATTCTACCGTGCGCCACAGGCGAATCGAATACGCAGGCAAACAGGGTGCCCTGTTGCATGGGCAGGTCGTCTAAGTAGACCGATTCGCCGCGTACGTGGTTATGGGCGTCTATGTTTTTCACTTTACTGCATAGTTTTTTTTTACCAGATAGGTTTTTTACCACGTTATTTTTTTTACCACATAGTTCACATAGGGGTTTTCACATAGATCACATAGTCCTGTTTTCCAAGCCGGGAAAAGTTCAAAAAAAACTTAAATATTTTGCTTTTAAAAGGATTATGCTTCGGGTAATGCTGCATAATATTCGTTCACAAAAGTCTGCTGTCCTTCATTGAAAAGATTTTTGACA
>JBJXFD010000617.1:0-8342 GCA_046153985.1 Saprospiraceae bacterium | reverse complement strand
CATCCCGTCCCGTTCGTTGAGCGGAGTCGAAACGAACGGGACGGGATGACCTTCCTATCAAACCTCCTAGGTGTTAGCAGATTCATATACTTTCTGATTTGAAGCAGCGTTTACATCCGGGGATTCGATACTTCACGCTGCTTGGTTTTGCGCATTGCTCAGCTTAACCAAATGATTCGCAGTGTTCAGTATGACAAAAATGGTTTCACACCCCGACCTCGGTCGGGGCGTGAGGCATAAACAGACAAATAGTACCTATGATTATGAGAAAAATTTTTTGTGCGCTTTTTTTGATTTTGGCAATCGGCCAGGCAACTCATGTATTTGCCCAGAAAGGCGAAAGCCCGCCACAAACAAAAGAAGCGCTGGAAAAAGCTTACCAAAAACGCATCAACGAGGAATACATCAACGAGGTGTATATCCCTAAGGATCTGACAGATGCGTTCATTCAGCTCAACAAACTCATTGACGAACCTTCCCGGCAAAAATTCAAAGAAGTTCCGGAAGAGGAAGCCGCCCGAAAACTGCATTTTAGCTTAGGCCGCTGGATTTCCGTAAACTGGGGATTTTATGAAGGCTCCCGGTTTTCAAAATTCATCCGGGATGTCGGCATTGACAACCCTGACGATATGGCGCGCTTCGTTATTGTCTCTTACCACCGCAACCTCCTGCGGAAACCTTTGGATGTAAAAAGCCAGGTTGCTTTTTATCAGGAAAAACGAAAAAAAGAAAAGGAAGAGCGGATCAAAAACGGGGAAGTCATTGGGGAGACAACCCGGCAAAGGAAAAAAGAACGGTAAAAAACTAGGCAAAAACCACTAAAGCTAAAGTCCCAATCAAAAAGAGCATAAAAAAGAGAATGGCCAGCCTTTTATCCCGCCGGAGGATGCGTTCTCCGGAGTGTTCTGCGCTTGACGCCAGAATATTTCCGGCAAGGATGAGCCGAAACATCACCACTGCAATCAGCAGGTAAGACAGCAGGTAAATTTTATCCATTAAAACCATGTACCCGACATCCGGAAGGGCCGAGCTGTAGGCTTGCTGCAAAAAAACGCAACTAAGCAACCCGCCGATAGGCAAGGAAGTACGGGCATCAATGTAGATCGGGTGGATGAATAAGGAACCCAGACTGGCGCAAATCACAACGATCAGCGGGAGCATGAGTTTTAATAAAAAGTAGCTCCAGGGCCGGCTGATTATTAAGTGAAAAGTGGCATTGCTGAAGCGATCGGCTCTTTGGGAAGAATCCCCAAATCCGGTTTCGTAGAAATTGACATGTGATGTAATGTTGCTTTTTTCGATAGTCCAGCCTGGAATCACGAGGTCTTTGCGCAAAAAAACCGTGCTGGTATCCGGCACATAAACCAGAGAATCCATTGGGTGGATGATGTTTTCGAGCCGAATGTCCAAAGAATGCCGGTCTAAAGGGAAACGGCTCAGGGCAAAGGAGTAATAGAAGCGCCCTTCCACGCGCATGCCATTGTAGAAATACCCGTCGGGCAGTACCAAGGCTGTATCGTGGAACATCGTTTGCGTAAAGCCCCATTTTTCAATGGAATTTACGAATTCGATGTTGGTCGGGTCGCGATCGCCTTTCCATTTGAACCACAGGTAAAAATCGGCATAAAAAGAGTATTCGTTGACGTCAAGGTCGTACACATTCATCAGGTAAATGCCGGTATAAACTTTTTGGGGGCCATTGTTCCCAAAAGCCGGCAAAGTGGGCGCCCCCCCGATAAAAAGCCCGATCAAAGCACTGATGAAAAAAGCCTGTCTCATGTTGTTCAAATAGAAGATGACGCTGCCAACGTCCCGTTATCGCTGACGTCCGGAAGATGCGAAGCTACACGATGCCAGATGATATCCCTCATTTTTTGGAGTTCTTTTTTATCCGTATCCTTTATTTTGGCAAACTTCCTGCTTTCAACCCAGTCGCGGTACACATCCTGATAAATTAAAGTGAAATAACCCAAACAAAGCATCCCTCCTACCCCGGCTACGCCCGCCCAGCCATAAGCCCTGGCGGCAATCACAACCCACAGGGGAATGTAAAGCAGGTAAAGCACCATCGTTACCACGATTTGTACGGAAGAATAAAATTCAATGCTCTTCACCCGGGTATCTGTAATATATTTCGCCAGCCGGATCGGGGGGTAGTTCCATAAATACCCCGCTAAGAATGGTACAAAACCCAGGATTAACAGCGGCAATCGCCAACCGAATGTTTGTTTTTCGGCGAGCGCAGCATCCTGAATCTTCAGGGATTGAAGCTTTTGAAAATATGCGCCCACCTGGGTACCCAGCGCAGCCCGTTGTTCCGGTTCCAGGTGGTTAACAAAATTAGCAATTGCTTTTTCGGCAAACAGGCGTTCCGGATTATGGGAAATCACTGGCCAGGTATTGTCCCGATTTTCAGACCGGTACAATTCAAATAAATGCTCCGTCAATGGCTCGTCTTCCTCCCGTTCGATGATGATGACATTCTGCTCTAAGCGTTTCCGGAGCTCTTCCGTCAAACCGCTGATGGACTGGGAAGCGTTTGTTTCTCCGGTTTTCCAGTATTTCCTGCTATGAATTGGTTCGCCGAAATCAATCATGGCTTCGGACCGGGGCTGATCGGCATAGGTGTAGTTGACGCCTACCGGAATGACCTGAACTTCCTCCATGTCTGGAAAAATGTCATACGCGCCAAAAACGATGCGCGCGGTTCCTTTTTGCAACGGTCGCAGTCTTTTTTCGTGGATGGTTCGCCCCTCCGCCAGGATCATGATGGTCTTTTGTTCTTTTAATGCAGCGTAGCAATATTGGAACGTCGCAAAATTGTTCTTCAGGTTTTGATACCCGCCGTCTTTGAGGCGATAGACCGGCACCATGTTCAGGGCGCGCAATATTTTGATGTAGAAGGGTTTGACAAAAATATCGCCACGCACTAAAAAATAAATCGGGCGATCGAGAAAACAAGCTAAGATGCAGGGTTCCAAAAAAGCCGAAGGGTGGTTGGCTGCCAGAACAACCGGTTTGTCTTTCGGAATGTGGTGGATATTGGAAAGATAAATTTTTCTAAAGAACACTTTAAGCGCTAATGCCGCCAAAGGGCGAACCATTGAGTATAGCATATGTTTCAGGTATTTGATTTTAGGTTTTTTGCGTTTTCAGCACAAAATTACAAACTCTGAAAGGGGGAAAGTATACTTTTGCTTTTTAAATTGGCAGGTGAGTCCTTCCTTAACAGTTAACACAACGAATTCAGGCGCTGAAAAAGAAATACCTACTTGTTATTGGTGGCCCGACAGCCAGCGGCAAAACTGCTTTTGCCATTCGGGTTGCGCAACGCTTCCAAACGGAAATTCTGTCCTGCGACAGCCGCCAGTTTTATCGGGAAATGTCCATTGGAACGGCGAAGCCTTCTTTCACCGAACGTGCTGCCGTTCCGCACCATTTTATAGACAACCTCAGCATTGAATCACCTTACAGCGTCGGAGATTATGAGCGCGACGCCCTGAAATTGCTGAATGAGCTGTACCAAAAACACTCGGTCGTTGTCCTCACGGGCGGTTCTGGTTTGTACCAAAAAGCGTTGAGTGAAGGGTTGGATGAATTTCCGGAAGTGCCTCCAGGCGTTCGGGACAAGGTCGTGCAATTGTACGAAACTTCGGGCATCGAAGCCCTACAGACGATCCTGCAACAATGCGATCCGGATTATTTTGCTCAGGTTGACCGCAATAACCAGCAACGGCTCATTCGGGCAATTTCGGTTTTTCAAGCTTCCGGCCAACCTTTTTCAAGTTTCCGTAAAGCACGAAAGATGGATCGCCCGTTCATCCCGGTTTACCTTTTTTTAAATCCGGCTCGAAACGAGCTGTACGAACGGATCAATCAACGGGTTACGCAGATGGTAGAAGCCGGGCTTGTGGAAGAAGCGCGGGGTTTATACCCGAAACGCCACCTCGATGCCCTTCAAACCGTAGGCTATCAGGAGTTGTTTGATTATTTTGATCAAACAACAACTTTAGAGGAAGCACTTGACCTCATTCGGCAACATACCCGGAACTACGCCAAACGGCAACTCACCTGGGCGCGGCGGGATGGTTTTTGGAAATACATCCGACCCGATGAAATGGAGACAGCCCTGGATGAACTCGAACGCGATCTGATGAACTAAATAACATAAAAACCATGCTCTGGAAGCAAGCTCACGATCCTGCCGTTTTGCAGGAATTTTCGCGCAACACCTTAGTGGATGCGCTCGGAATTGAATTCCTTGAAGTTGGCGACGATTTCATTACGGCGCGCATGCCGGTGGATCACCGCACCGTTCAGCCCATGCGGATTTTGCATGGCGGGGCTTCCGTGGCGTTGGCCGAAACGCTTGGCAGCGTCGCCTCGGTGCTTTGTTTGGACAATCCCAACACCCACGCCCCTGTCGGTGTTGAAATTAATGCCAATCACCTGAGTCAGGCGAAAGAAGGTACCTTTGTGTATGGAACGGTGAAAGCATTGAAGGTTGGCCGGCGGATGCACGTCTGGAATATTAAAATCAAAGACGATGGCGGGAAATTAATTTGCGTCAGCCGGTTAACAATTGCCGTAATAGAGCGCCGCTAAGCCGTATTATCCATTTAGCTTTAGGCGCTCCAAAAATGAACTTATATCACAAAATCACGATCTATTGACATGAAAAAAACATGCTTGTTGCTAATGTTGAGTCTAAGTGCCTTTTTAGGACATGCCCAGCTGAATATGACATTGGTAGGACAATTGCCCTATGATGTGAACCTGAGTAATATCTGGGGATGGACCGCTCCTGACGGAACAGAATATGCCATAATCGGAACAATTAACGGGACCTCCATCGTCACCCTTGCCGATCCTGCTAATCCGGTGGAGCTTTTCCGTATACCGGGTCAAAATTCGCTCTGGCGGGAAGTCAAAACCTGGGGAAATTATGCCTATGTCACCACTGATCAGCCGGGTACCACCGATGGATTAGTGATCATTGATTTAAACAACCTTCCGGAATCAGCACCTTTTTATCACTGGAATCCAACTATTGACGGCTTGGGAACGCTCAATACCATCCACTCGCTGTTCATTGATGAGTTTGGTGTATTGTATTTGCATGGTTCAAACCTGAATAGTGGCGGCGTATTATTTATAGATGTGGATACCAACCCCATCGAGCCAATTTATTTGGGGAAAGGAATTCCGCTTTATGTCCACGATTCTTATGCACGGGATAACATCCTTTATGCCGGTGAGATATTGAATGGAACGTTAGGAATTTACGATGTGAATGACAAAACCAACGTTATTGCATTGGCGTCACAAGAAACGCCGAACGCATTCACCCACAATACCTGGTTAACAGATGACAGCCAGGTCGTTTTTACAACTGACGAAAGAGCCGGGGCTTATGTTACGTCCTATGACATATCGGACCTGGCCGATATCCGTGAACTGGATCGCTTCAGACCGGCGGCTACACTCAATACGTCAGTCATCCCTCATAATGTACACGTGTGGAACGACTGGCTCATTGTGTCGTATTACACGGATGGCTGTATCGTTGTAGATGGCTCACGGCCGGATAATCTGGTTGAAGTAGGCAATTTTGATACGTTCCTTGGCGCACATGGGGGATTCAGCGGCGCCTGGGGCGTTTATCCTTACTTCCCCTCAGGGCTTGTCATCGTTTCTGACATCAACAACGGCCTATTTGTCCTTAGTCCTACTTACGTTAGGGCTTGTTTTCTTGAAGGACAGGTAACCGATGCTGTTACCGGCCAATCGCTTGGAGGGGTCGAAGCGACCATCCAGTCTGCTGAGGTCAACATTGCCCAGACCGATGTTTTTGGAGGATACAAAACCGGGCAGGCGACCCCTGGCACTTTTACCGTACGTTTCACTAAACTTGGTTATTACCCGGTTGAAGCAGAAGCCGTACTCGAAAATGGCGAAGTCACCATATTGGATGTACAAATGACCCCATTGGCTACCTACAGTGTAAGTGGATTTTCTGTGCAGGATGAAGATGGTCAGCCTATTCCAAATGCCCAAATTTCTTTCATAAGCGAAACTGCAGCCTACAACACCACCAGCGACAACAACGGGTTGTTTTCGATTGCAGCTGCTTTTGAAGGGCAGTACAATATTTATGCCGGCGTATGGGGACGCCTCCATGCCGTGCTGGAAAATGTGGTCGTAGACGCCACCACCGACCAACTTGTTGTTTCTCTGAAAGTTGGCTATCAGGATGATTTTCTGTTCGAGCAAGGTTGGGAAAAAACAGCAGACGGCAGCGCAGATGCAGGCTTTTGGGTACGTGCAGTGCCAATCCAGACCACCAACAGTGGTCAGGATTCCAACCCGGGCAGCGATGTAGCTGACGACCTTGGAACAGCGTGCTACGTAACGGGAAATGCAGCCGGAAATCCAGGCGCAGCAGATGTTGACGGAGGCGGGGTTTACCTGAAATCTCCGGCCATGGACCTTTCTACCTACCAGGATCCGGTGATTTCCTACAACCTTTGGTTCTACAATTCGGGTGGCAATTCTACCCCGGATGACTCGCTCGTGGTGCGGATTTCAAACGGCGCTCAAAGCATCGTGCTGGAAACAGTCAAAGAATCTTCCAGCGTTTGGCGTCCACGCTCGGAGTTTCACTTAGCGCCCCTCATCGGACTGACAGACAACATGGTCGTCACCTTTGAGACAGGTGACCTGAATTCGAGCCCTCACCTTGTTGAAGGCGGTGTTGACGCTTTCCTCGTTGTAGATGCTTTTGTGAATGGCACGGATGAAACTTTGCCGGGTTTATCCGCGGCATTGATGCCCAATCCATTCACTGGGGCCACTCAGCTTCGATACCGTTTCGACAATCCGGTGGAAGGCCAGGCGACACTGACCGTATTTGACGTATTGGGAAGACCGCTCGAGCGCAAAGCCATCAGCGATCAGGAAGGAACGATCTCGGTGGGTGAAAACCTGCCGGCTGGTTATTTCTTTGCAACCATCTACTCAAACGGGCAACCGCTTAAGACTTTCCGAATGGTGAAAGTGGAGTAGTGTCTGTTTTTATAGTCCGATAACTGCGTTATGCAAAGCCCCCAAAAGCGGTCACTTACGCGAGTAGGCTCCCGTTTTGGGGGCTTCACATGCCTTGCTCTCGAACTCTAAAGAACAGCCACAAGCGTAATTGGCAAATTGGCAAAAAAGCAAAATGGCAAGGGGTTGACCTCTTGCCATTTTGCTTTTTTGCTTCTTGCCCATTTGCCTCTTGCCCATTTGCCCCTTGCAACCTTACCTTTCACCCGCCCTACAATTCCCGAAGCGAAATCATTTGATTCCGTTCCGGATCCCAGATTTTAAGGCTCAGGCAATTTTTGATGTCCCTAAACTTCAGCGAAGTTCTGGCAGCGCCTTGCAATTCCGGAAAATCGCGCATGACTTCCGGAAGGCGGTAAAATGGAATGCGTGAATTCAGGTGGTGGATGTGGTGGTAGCCGATATTGCCGGTTACCCAGCTCATAAAGGGATTCGTAACCATATAACTCGAAGATTCCAGTGCCGCTTTTTCGTACGTCCAGTCTGGATTCTCCTGAAAAACGACACCCGGAAAATTATGCTGTGCATAAAACAGGTAAGAACCAATCCCTTCAGCGATCAGAAATGGGAGAAAAATCGCTAAGAGCCAGACCTGCCATCCGAAAAATACGATCACAAGTGTAATAAGGATCGCGTGCAAAACCAAGGCAAGCAGCGAATCCCAATGCCGGCGCGGACTACTCGCGAAAGAGCTTACGCACATCCCCAGGATAAACATCGTGATGTAACCAAACGTGATCGTCAGCGGGTGACGAATGGCCAGATAAGCACGGCGTTCTGAGGGCTTCATGTTCAAAAACTTGCTTTTGGTAGCAATCGGATACGACCCGATGCTCGCACTGAACAACTTGCTGTTGTGGTCGTGGTGGTAGTTGTGTGAACGCCTCCAGATGCTTTTGGGGGCCAGAATGTACAACCCGAAAAGGGTCATAATGGCATTGGCAAAAACCGAATGTTGTAAGATTGACTGGTGCAGGTAGTCATGGTAAATGATGAACATCCGAACGATGACCAAGCCAAGGAATATACTCGACGTAATCCTGACCGGCCAAATCGGAACCATAAGAATCACCACAGTGAGACCGACTAAAAGCGTGAGTGTAGACAGCGCGTGAAACCAGCTTTTAAGTCGCTGCTCTTGCGCGTAGGGCCTTGTGGCCAGAATGAGTTCTTTTCCTTGCAGCATTTCTGTGTTTGAAATCGTTTTTTTTAATCTTTTACCGGCCGTGTATGTTTGC
>JBJXFD010000615.1:0-9710 GCA_046153985.1 Saprospiraceae bacterium | reverse complement strand
CATCCCTAAGCGCATAGCATCGTGACTTTGTTTATTTTGCGCGACATTTAATGTGAGTTCAGACTTTATTGAAGGAGCGGAGAAAGTATCAAGGCGGGCTAAAGCCCGCGAAACGAAGGGCGCCGTGCCTTGTTTCGCGGGCTTTAGTCCGCCTTATTCTCTGTAAAAGTCCAATATAATCTACTGAAACAAAAGCGCCTTCAAATAGTAAAGCGCTCATTTTTCACTCAAACTGAACCCACGTTAATTAACAAAAGTAATCAAACATAGGCTACTCTTACCAATCCACCAGCGATGCAACGAACAAAAAAATGGTACGATTACGTGCCGCACCCGGCAGTTATGCTGTTTGGCATACTGACCTTAGCCGCCATCATGAGTTACCTCATTCCGGCAGGGCAATACGAACGGGTGACAGAAAACGGGATTACCATGGTGAAACCCGGTTCGTTCCAATACATCGAAGCGACGCCGGTGAGTTTGTTCGACATGTTCAGAGCGTTGCCGAAAGGCTTTAAAACGGCAGTAGACATCGTTTTCATTGTGCTGGCGAGCGGCATCATGTTCGGCTTTCTGGAGCATTCCAAAGCCGTGGAAAACGCGGTGGGCACATTAGTCAGGAAGCTGGGGTTGCAACGGCGCTACCTGATTGTGGTGGTGATGACTTTCCTCTTCGGCAGCCTCGGCGTTTTTGTGGGCTACGAAAACAACATCGCCATGATTCCGATTGCGGCGGTGCTAAGCTTGGCTATCGGCGGCGATTTGATGCTGGCGGCCGGCATTTCGGTCGCGGCGGTCACGGTTGGGTTTGGCCTCTCCCCCATCAACCCCTACACCATCGGCACCGGCCAAAAAATCGCGCAATTGCCCCTCTTTTCCGGCGCCTGGCTGCGCAGCATTCTTTGTTTTTTGGGGTTGGCAATGCTGGCCTGGTACAATGTGCGCTATTTCAAAAAAATTCGGCTCGATCCGGACAGCAGCTTAGCAACCGGTCTGGATACGGAAGGCCTGGGCTTGTCGCTGGCGGTTGAGGATTACCGGCTTCGCGCCAAAGACTGGCTGGTGTTGGGTGTCTTTTTTTCAGGCATTGCCATCCTGTTATACGGCGTTTTTGTACACCATTGGTTCATCAGCGACCTGGCTGCCTTGTTTTGCATGCTGGCCTTAGCCATCGGATTTATAGACCGGCTCAAAGGCCATGAATTTGGCAGTATCGCGCTGAAATCGGTCAGCGTGGTGGCGCCCGGCGCGTTTATGGTGGGCTATGCCAGCGCCATCAAAGAAGTGCTGGAAATGGGCCACATCAACGACACCATCGCCCATTACCTGTCGGGCTTGCTCACCAATTTGCCACTCTACGCGTCGGCAGTCGGGATGACGATGGTGCAATCCGCAATGAATTTTCTGATCCCTTCGGGCAGCGGACAGGCGCTGGCCACCCTGCCTGTGCTGGTTCCAGTGGGCGATGTGCTGGGCCTCACCCGCCAAACCACGATCTTAGCTTTTCAGGTGGGCGACGGGATTACCAATCTGATCAACCCCGCGCTGGGTGGCCTCATCGCCATGCTGGGCATGTGCCGCGTGCCTTTTGATCGCTGGCTGCGGTTTATTTTGCCGCTGACGGCGGGGCTGATTTTGTTGGCGATGCTGGGGGTGGTTTTTGGGGTTATGGTTAATTATCAATAAGTGTCTGTTTTTATAGTCCGATAGCTGCGCTCGTTGAGCGGAGTCGAAACGAACGCAGCTATCGGACTATAAAAACAGACGGTAAATAGACAGACACTAATCAGGCAGGATACTGCGTTCCCATCTAAACCCATACTTTATGAAATACGCCAATCCACTGATTCAAAAACCTTTATTATCTACATTTTTGGGTATTGCCTTTTTTTGTTCCTGCCAGCCCAATGCCCCCACCCCACCTCCGAGCCCCATGCCTTTATCCGTCACCTTAAAAGACACCCTGCGTTTAAACCCTTCCGCAAAAACCTACGCCGCCACAAAAGCTGCGGTCAACCGCCGTCGGCAGGCTTTGAATACAGCATACGCAGCCGGACGCATCACGCTGGATTCTGTGCGCCAGGCTTTCACCAACACCTTGCTCAACGACATCATCCCGTATTGGTACGGCACCGACTGGTCGTTTGAGGGGCATACGACCGTGCCACGCAGCGGACAAATTGCCTGCGGGTATTTTGTCTCCACCACTTTACTCGACGCCGGGCTACGGTTGAATCGTTTCCGACTGGCTCAACAGGCGCCGGAAGTGGAGGCAAAAATGCTGAGCTTTGGAAAAGAAGTCATCGTTCTTAACTCCGATTCTCCGTATAGCGCCGCTGCGCTGTTGGCTCAACAATTGCAGGAAGGGTTGTATTTTATAGGGCTGGGCAGCAGCCATGTGGGTTATCTGCTCAAACACGACGGGCAGTTGACAGCCATCCACTCCAATTATGTCATGCCCTCCGAAGTAGTCGCTCAACCGATCCTGGAATCCGTTTATGTGGGTTTTGGTACGTTTTATCTGGCCGATATTACCTGGAATGACCAGCTGCTGAAGTATTGGTTGAAAGGAGCGGATGTGCCACTGAGGGGGGAATAAAGATAAGCTGTTTAGGCTCAATATAGTAAGTTCATAAAGTGCAAAATGTGTAATATTGGCATTATCAATTCATTACAGATGACAATTCGACGATTTTCATATTATTGACATTCAGTAAATTAAGTATTTTTTCAAAAAAAAATAAAATCATAGCACTTTTTGCCAAAAACAAGCGTTAGTCCAATCTTTTAGGATTAAGCCCATACGGGGTTATAACATTCTTTTTATCTTTGCCACCTGATTCGTACCGGCTTACTCGTTACACTAAGAACTCACAAAAATTTTAAGTAAATGAACGACAAGGTCATTACCCAAAACGAACAAAAAGATGTCTCGGTTAATCCAAACTCTTTAGGTATTGACGTGAGCAAGATCCCTAACGTAGTGTTGCAAAGGTTGATAGAAGAAGTACGACATGAACGCTTAAATGACGTAACTGCATACAACCGTACCCACAACCGCCATAACCGTGGTAGATAAAAATATAACAGATTTTGATATTCAACCCGACCTTGATACAGTATTAATTAAAGTTGCAAGTAGGTGCAACATCAATTGTAGTTACTGCTATGTGTATCATATGGGGGATGATAATTGGTCTCAGATGGAAAAATTGATTTCTTTGGAGACTATGGATGCAGTTTGTAATTCTCTAAAAGAATTATCACAAAGTCAAAACAAATGTTTTAGTATAGTACTACATGGTGGCGAGCCGCTTTTACTAGGTGCATTTAAACTAGACTATTTTTTATGTATATTACGTAATGCTTTACCAGAAAGCTACCCAATTAGTATTCAAACCAACGGCATTTTAATTACAAGAGAAATCTTAGATATCTGTTCTAAGTATAAAGCTAGTATTGCCGTTAGCATAGACGGGCCCAAATTTGTTCATGATAAATCACGAGTAACTCACAAAGGCGAAGGAACTTTCGAGGAGGTTATTAAAGGAATTCATGAATTGGAATCACATGCTGATTCTATATTTCTGTATTCAGGGCTTTTAGCTGTCATTGATCCACAATCTGATCCCGTTGATGTCTACTCCTTTTTCAAGGAGTTGGCACCGCCTAGTATAGACTTTTTATATAGGGATGGTAATCACACAAACCTTCCTGCGGGTAAATCCTCTGTTAATTCAACAGAATATGGGGTATGGATGGCGGGGCTTTTAGATGCATACTTAGATGATGAAACCCCCATTCCTATTAGAGTATTAGATGACATGTTGAAGGTCTTGCTGGGTGGAATTGTCTCAAAAGAAGGATTAGGCTTAACAGATTTTGGGATAATTATAATCGACACTGATGGAACGATTACTAAAAATGATACTTTAAAAAGCTCTTACAACAGAGCGGATAGATTTGAGAGTAAGTTGAATATTAAGGATGGCAATTTGCTTAATTTTTTAACCACAGATGAGTTTCAACTATATCGCGAAATGCAAAGACCGACTAGTTTAAAGTGCATTAAGTGCCCTATGTTGAATGTTTGTGGAGGAGGAATGACTTTACACCGGTGGCGGAAAGAAAATGGCTTTAATAATCCTTCGGTTTTCTGTGCAGATCAATTATTTTTAATTGATAGAATGCAAGAAAAGCTGGTTCAATTTGGTGTCACACATGAATAATTTTAGTTGTATTAACCTTTCATCTTCTATTTGCACAGATCATCCATTTCCGCACTTTAGCTCGGCTTTGGTGTTTCAAAACGATGTTGATTCTCAATTATTTGATTGGTTCGAAAACACCAACTCTTGGAGTTTGACTAATGCTGAATTTTACGACCAATATGAATTTAGTTTTTTCAACACAGAGATTCCAACACATTTACAATGCATAATTAGTGCTCAGACAATTAATACAATACAAGAGAAATTAAAATCCGTATTTGATGTTAAGCATTTCGAATTAGTAGGTGTTACTGCCCATAAACTTGTTCATGATCAACGGATTGGAATCCATAACGATTTTATTGGAGAAGAAGAAACGCATAGATTAGTAATCCACATAAACCCTAATTGGCAAGACGAGAACGGAGGCTTACTTGTTTTATTCAACTCAGATAAGGCAGAAGATATAACAAAGATAATTAAGCCTGTTAATAACTCTGCCCTTGGCTTTGAAATATCTCAGCGCTCTAATCATGCTGTCTCCAAGGTTTATAATTTCACTAGGTATAGCATTGTATATACCTTTGCAGCAAGAAAAGATAGTCTATGAATCTGACAGATACAGTTATCAACTATCTAAGCTCTCCATATCCAATTTGGGAATGTGAAGTGACTGAGAGTTTAGTGCAAAATAAGTGGAATGAACTAAGAAAAGAGAAGCAGTTAGATATTAATGATTACAGCACGGCGAGGTGCATTGCAAATTCTTCTATCTCTAATGGCACTAAAATACCACTTTCAGGAATTTCTAGTGATGAAATTATTTACTTAGAATCCCCTTCTTTTGATCAATTAGGTGACTTTTACCAGGAACATGGGCTTGCTCCTCTATTTGAACCTGAGTTTAAATCGAATCAAATCATAACTAAGCTTAATAAGGCTATGGCAGTGCTTGCACTAGTAAAGCCAGCTCATTCTTGCATCGCAAAATTAGTTAGGTCAGTCCAGGTGCTGAAACAAGAAGATGCTGAAATTGATGTAAGCTATAGCCACCCCCAGATTCCATTTTCTATTTTTGTATCTGTTTGCGAAGATGATTCTGATATTTTTAATTTAAGAGTTGCTGAATCTATTTTGCATGAAGCTATGCATTTAAAATTGACTTTGATTGAAGGTATTGTACCCTTAGTAAAGCCATTTACTGGTAATTTATATTACTCGCCTTGGCGGGATGAAGGAAGACCAGCTCAAGGGGTTTTGCATGGTTTGTTTGTTTTTAAATCGATCCTGGACTTTTACTGCCAAATAGCACCCAATATCGGGTTCAATAAGGTTGGAGATTATCTAGAATTTAGAAAATTTCAAATAATAAATGAATTAAATGAATTAAAAGATTTTTTTGTTTGCCAAGACCTTACTCAAGATGGGGCCAATCTTTCAAAAAATCTTTTACCATAGAACTGAATTCTGAATGAGAAAGTACGGCTTGCTTTAATTCATTTATTATATCAGCTACATCAGGATGGTTCTTATCAATACCCTCATTTAGAGCATTATCAATACTAATTCGTAATAGTTTAATCAGCCTTAACCTTGTCCTTCTTGCTTCTTCGAATTCTGAGGTTCTCAACCGAAGCAAAGTAATAGTAAAATGACCTTTTTCAGACTTCCCGACAGGCTCATCGCCAATAAACTCAATATGATCCCTTGGATTGTCAAATGATGGATCAACTAGCATGGGCTCTTCGATATTAGTATCTAAATGACTCCTATTTCGTTGGTTATTATCAAATAAGGGGAAAAAATTTCTTTTGCAACTACTATTGATTCTAGATTTACATAAAAACAGGTTTGACCATTCATAGGCTATCCAATAATATCCGGGGTAATAGGATTTACCATTTGGATAATCATCGACTCTTCCTTTAGGCCGAAAATGTTCTACATGGGAGTCATCCCCTACAAATTTTGCCTCGCTGAAACAACATTTATTGTATTGACATGCTTTGAGTGCATTTTTCACCTCATCAGTGCAATATGCATCCTTAAATTTGAATTGTCGATCCCCTTGCAAGTATTTTTTAATTAGTGACTCATTTAATATCTTTTTTTGCTTAAATAATCTTGGAGGAGAGTCTCCTTTGTCAATTTTAATCATTTGGCGCTTGTTTTTTATTCGTTAATATTTTTGACATTCTTTGAAGCTTATTAAATAATTTTAAATCTTCTTCACTTTCATTTATTTTAACAGGAATGCCAGAAAGGTCTTCATCCAATTGATAGAGTTCTTGTTTTTCTTCTATTGTGAGGCTCATTTTATCAAGAAGTGCTCGTCGACGATTTATAGATTTTTCAATTTCAGGGCTTCTTTCACTGGGAACTCCAAATAAATCACTTGTTATAATTTGCCCAATGCGCCATCCATGCACTAAGAATGGAGTGTTTTCAATACTAACTTCATTCCCATTTTGGCTTAAAACACACAGGTTTTCTTTTTCCGAAACTTGCGCCATAAAAGGACTATGTGCAGTACAGATAAACTGTACATACGGAAAGTGCTTTGTAAGATAATCTCTTACTGTTCTTTGCCATTTTGGGTGTAAATGAAGGTCGATTTCGTCAATAATTACAACGGCTGGTTCATTTAATGGGCTTGGGCTTTCAGGATTAAGCCAGAGCATACGAATTGCTAAGTCCACAGACCACGCTAGCATAGTCTTGTAACCTAAACTTAGTGCATTTAACGGCACCTTTCCATATGGAGTTATCACCTCTACCAGAGTTTCATTTTTTGTTCCATCAGAATTTATAGGTGAATTTATCAATACACAATCAGTACCATGAAGGTCTGGCAACAAATCAACAAGGATTTGCTTAACTTTATTCAATAGTAGTGTAGATTTCCCTCTACCCTTTTCTTTAAGAGAAGCATACTCCAAATTAGATAAAACCTGTTCTGCGTCATATAAATCTCCCGATTCAGAAAACAAATTAGAAACAGGGTCCAGAAGCTCTGATTTATCATAATTTCTTAATGCCATATGTCTACCTGCATTGTAAGCAAATAAATTTGGAGAATTAAATTTTGTTAACTCGCCAAACTCTGGGTCGTACTTTTTTAATTTCCCGTCAACAACTTGAAAATTAACTCCATGCGAGACGATGCTTCTTTTATTAGGTACAGCCCCCAATTTAGAGCTATTTGCAAATGTTGCACGAATACGACTTTTTATATTTTGGCCTTCTTTGGAAAGTTGTTCGTAGTCAGAATCATTTTCAAAGTTATCCATAAAAGGTTTTATGGCTACTTTAGATATTTTAGCTTCATTTTTTATTTCTCTATCTGGCTCTTCAACTGGAACCATCCAAGCTAAGCATTTAAGTAATGTAGTCTTTCCTACTCCATTTTCTCCCAGGATTAACGTCCATGAAGAAATTTGCCCTTTCTCATTTGTTAAATCTAAAATTTGTTTTGTTCCAAAGCATTTTACATTCTCTATTTCTAAAGAAGTAAAGTACATTGCTGTATTTTTGCTTTTATGGATCATTTGTTGCTTTAATTAAAATTTACAGTGATTAAGATATTTCTGTAAATTGTGTGAATCAAATTGAATTTATTAACAATTACAGCCTTATACATTTATCATCAATTCATTTGTGGACTCAAATAACTCCACTATGGAGAACATTTTTTTGAGAAAGTCCGCGTTTGAATATCTGATATAATTAAAATTTTAAAGGTTTTTAATTTTAAATACAATTTAGTGGTTCAGTATCTCATCAAGGTTAACTACCCTTATATATTAGATGTATTAGGCCATACTACTAGATATTTTACAAATGCCATCATTACATTCATATAATTAAATTTTTAACATCTTCAAAAGCTATCGGTTCTTATTTACTTATATACTTGACGGCATTAGGTTTTGTGCAAATGAAAATTGCACTGATTACTATAAAGCTTGGTATCATTAAATTTCGGCCAAATTGTCCAAAAACCAAATACACAAACCCTATTGTAGTACAGTATAGTAGCTGAATAAGCCTACTTTAAAATCTCTTAATCAATAGTCCGCCATAAAAGTCGTAAAAATCTTTCAAAAGTTACTTAAAGTAGTCGATCATTTTCAAACTTGACATCTCCTAAGTTTTTTTACCATCTCATAGAAGGTAAGAATCGATTGAGAGAACATAAATTGACTATTTTTGTGTAATAGCAGTTTAATCATAGGCTCCCAATCTGCCTTCACAGCCTTGCTTATTTCTTTACTCGACGCCGGGGTGCGCCTGAATCGTTTCCGGCTGGCCCAGCAGGCGCCGGAAGTGGAAGCAACCATGTTGAGCTTCGGGAAAAAAGTAATCGTTCTTAACTCCGATTCGCCATACACGGCAGCTGCGCTGTTGGCTCAACAATTGCAGGAAGGGTTGTATTTTATAGGGCTGGGCAGCAGCCATGTGGGTTATCTGCTCAAACACGACGGGCAGTTGACGGCCATTCACTCCAATTATGTCATGCCCTCCGAAGTAGTCGCTCAACCGATCCTGGAATCCGTTTATGTGGGTTTTGGTACGTTTTATCTGGCCGATATTACCTGGAATGACCAGCTGCTGAAGTATTGGCTGAAAGGAGCGGATGTGCCGCTGAGGGGGGAATAAAGGGGGAGTTTAGTTAACATACCTTTAAAGCAACGCTTTCTTACAACATTTGTCTTTAAATTGCATCAGATAAGCGCTTGTTTGGAAATCCTGAATAAGCTCTAAGATCTATCACTGACAAACCGACTGTTGTATGAAATCACTCCTCGCATGCATTATGCTGCTATTTGCCGCGCATTTAGCAGCCCAGGCGCCTCCTCCGGCAGAAATCGTCAAGAAAAAATACTTCACCCAACCTACGGGCAGCCAGGCCATTCAATTCGATGGCGTGCTGGACGACCCGATCTGGAACACCGTGGAATGGGGCGGCGACTTCATTGAATACCAGCCCGACGAAAATACGCCGCCAAGTCAGCCCTCGCAGTTCAAAGTACTCTACGACGAAAAACACCTCTACATCGCCACCCGCGTTTATGACAGCGCTCCCGACAGTATTGTCCGGCGCATGAGTCGCCGCGACGAATTTCCGGGCGACTGGATCGAAATCAATATTGACAGCTACCACGACCTGCGTACTGCGTTTTCCTTCACGTTTTCCGTGAGCGGCGTCCGCGGCGATGAGCTCATCAGCAACAATGGCAATTATTGGGATTCCAGCTGGAACCCAATCTGGGAAGGGAAATCACAGATAGACAGCCTCGGTTGGACGGCGGAGATCAAAATCCCGTTCAGCCAGTTGCGCTATGGCAACCAGGCTGAACCGGTTTGGGGCATCCAGGTGCAGCGGCTCATGTTCCGGAACCAGGAACGCTCGACCTGGCAATACATTCCTCAAAATTCAGGCGGCTGGGTGAGCTTTTTTGGCGAACTGCACGGCCTGCGCAACCTGCCCGATCACAA
>JBJXFD010000429.1:0-3977 GCA_046153985.1 Saprospiraceae bacterium | reverse complement strand
TAGAACACATAGCTGTACGAGATTCTATGTGATCTATGTGAATACCTCTATGTGAGCTATGTGGTAAAAACCTATGTGGTACCTCCCCCCAAAGCTAAGGATTTCAGCGTTGGACAATTGAAATTTTAAGTGTATTTTTGTAGGGTGAAACGGTATTACCGCCATATTGCACTTTGGCTTTGTCTGCCCAGCCTGTTGTTGTCAACCGGTGGGTTCAGCTTTCACACCCTCTATTGTTTGTGCAAAGGAGAAACGCAGGTTTCTTTGCTTTTCATCCCCGATCCGTGCGCCCGGGTTGAGGCAAAGGTTCCGGCTACCTGTTGCGCCAAAAGCAGCGCTTGCCACAAGCCGGTTCAGACCGAATCCGATGACAAGCACCAACACGATTGCGCCGAGCGCGGCTTTTTCTTTGCCAAACTCAATACGCCTTTTTTATTTTCTGCAAGTGATTACCAGCTTAAGTCTATATTCCCGACAATTGCGCTACCACCTTCTTCTATGGTAGCACAGGCTGTACAGACACTCCAACAGGAAAATTTCTTATTGCCACCGCAAAACGCTCCACCCCCAGCCTCGGGCATGGATTTGCGCCGTTTCCTCAAAAGTTATCGTTGTTAGCATCGCTGTTCCGATGGAGCTCATCTAGAACTCGCACCCTTAGGCGCGAATCCTTTTTTGTCATTGAGGTGTTGTGATGTAGCGTTTTACTTGCAGCGCCTAAAACTTTCAAGATCATGCGATTGCTCTATATTTCCATCCTGCTGTCCTGTTGCCTTGCCGGCAATATTTATGCGCAGGAAAACCACGATCACAATCAACCACTTTCCGGCACCGTCGTCAATGAAAAAGGCGAACCCTTAGCTGCTGCTACCATCCAATGGGAAGGCGCCGATTCTGGCGTTGTAGCCGATATGGAAGGCCGTTTCAGCATTGAAAAAAAATCGGAGCCGGGCAACCTGATTATCAGTTATGTAGGCTATGCGCCGGTTAGTATTCCGGTTGAACCGCACGAAGATAACCTCCTGATTGAAGTAAGCGGCATCCTCGAATTGGTGGCCGTCGAAGTCGCTGCAAAAATGCACGACAGCTACGTCTCCACCCTCAGCACGCTGAATGTGGAAAGCATTACCAGCAAGGAATTGAAAAAAGCGCCGTGCTGCAACTTAGCAGAAAGCTTTGAAACCAATGCTTCGGTAGACGTTTCTTACAGCGACGCCATCACTGGCGCCCGCGAGATCCAACTGCTGGGCCTGCGCGGCATTTACACCCAGTTGATGGTCGAAAACAGGCCAACGTATTACGGTTTGGCGACGCCGTTTGCCATGGAATACATTCCCGGTACCTGGCTCGAAGGCATCCAGATTTCAAAAGGCGCCAGCACAGTGCGCAATGGATTCCAATCCATCACCGGACAGATCAATACCGAGTTGGTGAAACCTTTCCGCGACAAGCCGTTCTTTCTCAACCTTTTTGCTTCCAATTTAGGCCGTTATGAAGCCAATGTTCACCTCAACCATAAATTCTCTGAAAAATGGAGTTCCGGCTTGTTGTTGCACGGCAGCACCCAGCAATCGGAATTTGACCACGATGACGATACGTTCATGGACATGCCGCAAAAACGGCAACTGAACGGTTTGTACCGGCTTTTTTACGAAGGCGAAATTATTTGCGGTCAAATCAATGTGCAGGGCATCGTGGATCGCCGCGAAAGCGGACAAATGAGCAACCTGGGTGAAAATGGCGCCCCGGTTTACCGCATCGAACAAAATGCAGACCGCGTGGAAGCCTGGGGAAAACTGGGTTATAAAGGTTTCGCGGAGCCTTACCGTTCGCTGGGTTCCATGTTCAGCGCGACCTGGCATCGCACCGACAGCGAATACGGCCTCCGGCCTCACGAAGGCGAACAGCGCAGCTTTTTTGCCAACGTCCTGTACGCCACCATCATCGGCACCACCGACCACCAGATGAATTATGGCTTGCAATATCAATACGACCAATATCGGGAAAGCTTTGATCAGGCTGCATTCGACCGCACAGAAAGTGTGCCAGGCGCTTTTGCAGAATATACTTTCAACGGCCAGCCCGCAACTGCACGGGGCTTTGGCGCCATCCTCGGTCTGCGCCTCGACCATCACAACCTGCATGGCCTGTTGCTGACGCCGCGCGCCAATTTGCGCTACAATTTTGATGAAAACACCATCCTGCGTGCCTCTGCGGGTCGCGGCTACCGCTCTGCAAACATCATTGCTGAAAACGTGAGCGCCCTGGCAAGCAGCCGGACAGTACGGGTGCTTGAAAACCTCGAAATGGAAGACGCCTGGAATTATGGCGTCAACCTGACCCATAATGGCAAATGGGCGGACCGCGCCTTCAGCTTCGTGGTGGATTTGTACCGCACGGATTTTGTGAACCAGGTGGTGGTGGATATGGACCAGGATTATCGCTTTCTTTATTTCTACAACCTGCGCGGCCGCTCGTATTCAAACAGCGCCATGGTTTCTCTGAATTGGGAAGTACTGAAAGGATGGAATGTAAAAGTGGCTTACAAATACAACGATGTGCGCACCACGTTTACCGACGATGGTTTGCTGGAACGCCCCATGGTTCCACGCCATCGCGGCCTCGTGTCATCCGACTACGAAACGCCGGATAAAAAATGGCTTTTCAGCGGCCAGGCCCAGTTGACGGGCACGCAACGCCTGCTTGATCACGGGCATCTGCCGGTAGAATACCACCAGCATGGCGGAGTTACCGCGCCCGATTACGTATTGGCCAACCTCCAGGCGACCTACCGCTTTTCGAAGTTTGAAATCTACGCCGGGGGTGAAAACCTGACGGATTACCGCCAACACCGCCCCATCATTGCGTGGCAGGATCCGTTCGGCCCATTCTTTGATGCCACCCAGGTGTATGCGCCAACGATGGGCGCCCGGGGTTATATCGGGATCAGGTGGTGGATTGGCGGCGAGGAGTAGGATAACCGAATCTCACTAATGGACATTTTCGTGCAATAAGGGGCAAGGGGCAAATTGGCAAGTTGGCAAGGGGCAAATTTAGTTTCAATTATCTTTCAAATTAATTGGTTCCCTTGTGATTTCGAGATTGCCTATTTGCCTTTTGCCCCTTGCCTTTTGCCTTTTTACACAACATAATGCCTTGATTTTCATCCAATTCTACTGATTCAAATACATCATTTTCACCTCATAAGCGCCATTTACGACCACTTTTTCACCTTCTCCGATCCCCTTCAAAATCAAAGTCCGCGTGCCATCATCCTCGCCGGTTTGCACGTAGGCCAATTCGTATTCCTCCGGGCCGTGTTTCAGAAATACGGCTGTTTTGCCGTTGATTTCGGTAAGGGCGGAGTTGGGCACAGTGATTTGCCGCGAGGAGCTATTGTCTAATGCTTTTACCGTGACAAACTCCCCGATTTTGAACTCCCCGCGCGGGTTGTCCATTTCAAACAACACCCGCTGGCTCTGATTGCCGGGGTTCATGTTCTGCGCCTGCGAAATCAGCCGTACCTCGGCGCTTTTGTGATCGTCGGTAGAGCAGGTGACTAAAAACTTGTTGCCGGCATGAACCACCGGTGCATCCCGGTCGTATACCTGCGCCTCCACGTATACCTTATTGAGGTTGGTGATGGTGAATAAGGTCTGCCCGGCAACTACCTCTGCGCCGGGGGTGAGGGTAAATGCGCCGAGGATTCCATCTATTGGAGCAGTTAAAGTCAGGGTACGACCATTGGCTGCTGTATTTGCGCCAAGCGCTTTGCTTTCCAGCGTTTGCAACTCAGCCAAAGCCGCGTTGTAATTGGCTTCGGCAGCCTGAACATCGCGTCCCGCAGCAATGTCTTCGATCTTTTTCAGTCGCTCGTATTCCCGTTTAGTAGCCGTCACCCGCGTTTTTGCCGTTTCGATCTGCACCGCCAGACCGCTGTTGTTGGCGGCAATGTCAACCTGATCGGGCGTGCTCAC
>JBJXFD010000601.1:0-4805 GCA_046153985.1 Saprospiraceae bacterium | reverse complement strand
GGCTTAAAACCTAATAAAGACACTTTCGCAAGATTTGCGAACAAAGTCAATGAACTAATCAAATTGTTTCAATATAACCCAATAAAATAGAACTGATCAAGCCTGGGGGCGACCCTTGCGGTCGCCCAGATATAAGGTTTATATGAATGACAATAAGCTAATCACGCTGCAACAAAACCTGAAACAGCGCTACGACATCGAAGAATTCCCCTTGAGCATCGGGCAAATGGAATTGCAATGGCTGCGAATTCAAAACACCGACCAGCTTTTTGATGAATTGTTGGCAAGAGATTCCGATGACCCCGATCTGGAAGACGAGCGCATGCCCTACTGGGCCGATCTGTGGCCTGCTGCCCTGTCGCTTTCGCAATACCTGCTGCGCAACGAAGAGCTGTTGGCAGGTAAGGCCACTTTGGAAATCGGGTGCGGCCTGGGCTTGTGCGGCATGATCGCAGCCAGCGTGGGTGCGCGGGTGACCTTGTCGGATTATATGCCGGAACCTTTAGAAGTCGTCCGCTACCTCTGGCTGTTGAACCGCAACGAAGAACCGGATTTGCTGCAATTGGACTGGCGTTACCCACCTCCAAACCTGCAATTTGACGTCCTCTTAGCTTCAGATGTGTCTTACGAAGCGCGGGCACACGAACCGTTGATTGGCGCCATCCGGAAATTGCTCAAACCTGGTGGGAGGTTATTGCTCAGCGAACCCCGCCGCTCTACGGCCAACGCCTTTTTTAAATTGCTGGCGCAGGAAGGGTTTTTATGTGAACGGAAGGAGGAGTTGGTGCGGTTAAGCGGGCAAATTGCGACGGTGGATGTTTATGAGATTCGGGTGTAAAGCAATTGCGATCTCTGGGATAAACCAAGCCCTTTGCGAGACCTTTGCAGCTTTGGCTGGAAAAAGAGTCCCGCAAAGTCCGCGAAGGACACGCCAAGTCCGCAAAGCGAGACGCCAGGCCGTTGTGAACGTTGTGCCGTTGTGTGAAATAAAAAAACCGTTGGATGCTAAAATCAGCAAGGAATTGACGCCATCCTTAGGTCCTTTGCGGTAAAAACTAACCGCAAGGTACGCAAAGGGAAACGCAAAGCACGCAAAAGGCAACATTTACCGCGAGTAAAGTACTCGTTTTTAAGCAGTAAATAATCGAATTTACAATATCTCTCCCCAATAAAAAACGCCGCCTCTGTTACGAGGCGGCGCGTACTTCAAGTTTTACCTTGCTGCTTATTTATTTGGAGTTACAGGCGAATTCAAGTCTTATTGTTTCACGAAGCGCAACGTGCGCACTTCGCTGCCCGACTGAATGCGTGCGATGTACATGCCCGGCGCCCAATCTGCAATGTCAAATGTGGTCAGGTGTTTTCCGGAGGCGGAACCTTCGCGGCGGGTGGTCATCACCTTGCCGTCGGCGCTCAGGATCTGGATGTTCAGTTCTCCAGTGTTGCGGGCCAGTTCCAGCATCAGGTTCACCTGCGAAGAAGCCGGGTTGGGGGCAACTTTCAGGCTTTCGATCAGCGCCGCTTCGTTCGTTTCGTTGATGATGCTGTATTGCGGCGTACCGCGGAAGCTGCCATCTTCAAAATTGATGGTGCTGCTGAACGAATTCGTGCAACCGCTGGCGGTAACGATCGTCAGTGTGATGGTGTATACTCCGCTTTCGGCGTATTGGTGGAATCCGAACGGATCGCTGCTCGTTGTGCCGTCGCCGTAATCCCAGGTATAGGAAATGGCATCCGGAGAAGAAAGATTGAGCAAAAATACCGTCAGTTCATCCGGGTAAATAAAGGGCAGGTAGAGTGCGGCGCAGGTGTTTTCATACAGGATATTGTCGTCCGTCGCCACAATCATATACATGGTGTTTTCGCAGTTTTCTCCGTTCACCGTCAGCGTCACGATGTAGATGCCGGGGTCTGCATAGGTATGCGTTGGATTTTGTTCGGAGCTGGTATTGCCATCGCCAAAATTCCATAACCAGGAATTGACGGCGCCTAAGGAATAATCCTGGAAATAGAAGGTGGCGAGGTCGCTGCTGTCCTGAATAAAGTAGAACATGGCCTGACATTCCGGGCCTTCCCAGCCGCCGCCGTTGCCGATGCAGATGTGCTGGGTGGTCGTGCTGGTGCAGCTATCAGCGGTGACGATGGACAACGTGACTTCGTAAATACCATCCACAGCATACGTATGCGTCGGGTTTTGTTCCGTGCTTGTGCCGCCGTCGCCGAATGCCCAGGACCAGGCCACCACAGGCGCATTATTACCGGAGGAGACGTCGGTGAACTGAACGCTCAACGAGATTGGATTCGGAAAATCGGCGTAGAAATTAGCATAACAATCAAAGCCAGCGCCGCAATCCACAAATTGTTCCGGCGTAAAGCCTGCGCATGCTGCATAACAAGCATTGATGAAATGTAATTCACTGCCATCAGGGCCAACTACGCAAACCGGATCGAAAACCGGATCGCAATTGCAGGTAGTGCCACAATCTACAAACTGATCGGGGGTAAAACCATAGCATGCCGCTTCGCAGGGATTGGTGAACGTGACCAATACCGAATCCAATCCAATGCTGTCAATGCTCACGTACACACAAACCGGATCGTAAATATCTGGGCAAATACAATCGTCATCGCATTCGACAAACTGGTCGGGCGTATACCCGGCGCATTCGGCAAAGCAGGCATTGTCGAACTGCGTGATGCCGCCATTTGGGCCACCAACACAGACCGGATCAAAAATCTCAGGACAGTTGCAGTCGTTCTCACAATCTACAAACTGGTCGGGGGTGAACCCGGCACATGCTGCAAAACAAGCATTGGTGAAATGCAATTCACTGCCATCGGGGCTGACCACGCAAACCGGATCGTAAACCGCATCGCAGTTGCAATCGTTGCCACAATCTACAAACTGATCGGGAGTGAACCCGGCGCATTCAGCCTCACAAGAATTATTGAAAGTGACCAGTACCGAATCCAGGCCGATCGGGTCAATACTTAAATACACACAAACCGGATCGTAAACCAGATCGCAGTTGCAATCGTTGGTGCATTCCAAAAACTGGTCGGGGGAAAAGCCCTGGCATTCCGCTTCGCAGGCATTGTTGAAGGTGAGGATGATGGTGTCCTGCCAGATGTCATCGAATACCATTACGCAAACCGGGTCGTAAACATCGGGGCAAGCGCAATTCCCGGAGCCGATATTGATCCAGGTTTCAAACGTGCTCGTGCACGAGTCGGAAGCAATGGTCAACGTCACTAAATAGCCGCCGAGGGTGTCATAGGCATGCTGCGGGTTTTGCTCCGTGCTTGTGCTGCCATCGCCAAAATCCCACTGCCACGAGGTGATGGGCAATTCGCTGTACGACAAATCATGGAACTGGAAGTTCAGGGGATTTATCGGATCCAGTTCTTCGGCAAAGAAATAGGCGTCGCAACCAGTTGGCGGCGGCGGCGGCATAATGTCCTGGCAAACGTGAAAAGGTTCGACCGGGTATACGGTTAAAGCGGGATTGAGCATAACCGTTTGGGAAAGCAATTCACCTGTGCAAAAGTCCAGCACTTCAGCCGTTAACGTGTTCGTGTTCGGCGAAGGAATAGCTGTGATGGCGAAATTCCCGTTGTCATCCGTCATACCGCCGAATTCAATCCCTTCTGCATTGATTACCCAAACCGGGTATCCGGGCACTTGTATTGCTTCCTGGCTAAACAAAACGGAACCTGTGATTTGTACCGGATTTTGTGCCCAAAGCCCTGCAAGACTCAATAAGGTGCAGAGCATCCAAAGCAAATGTTTTTTTGTGTTCATTTTTTGTTGTGTTTAAAATAGTCAAGGATGGATTAGAAAAGCGCGTTAAAAGTTCATTTTTTTATTAATTGCTCCATGGCAATGCCATGCGGCGTTTGCACCCGGAGCCAATAAATACCCGCAGGCAAAGCTTCCACTCCGAGGCGAATATGCTTTTCTGAAGTGGCTTGCTGTGTGAAGGGAACGACTTGCCCCAACTGATTGCAGAGCGTGAGGTATTCAATTTTTTCCGTGCAGGTAATTTGTATTTCCGTTTTGGCCGGGTTTGGAAAAATATCCAGAGAAACGCTGGGCGAAGGAAGCGCCGGACTCGGCAAAGCGTTCGGATGGTAGACCATGAGTTGAATCGGGGCGCTGAAAACAGGAATTGGGCCAAAAGTGCTGCTCATCATGATCACCGTGTCAATGATCACTGTCAGCTCTAAGCTGTCGCCAGCCGGGATGAACCCAACTAAGTTGTCCTCGATCACGATGCTCAGTACGCCGATGCTGCCCGACCCGCTCACCGTGCTGGAGCCAAAACGCGTCAGCGCCACGTCTGCTTCAATTTGCAGCGGATTATCAGAAAAACTGACAAAATGGAAAGCACTGCTGTCACTGCCTATCCAGGAATCGGACATATCCAAAGAGATGTCCTGAATCAATTCGGGGTGATTGCAGCGCAGGGAAAAAGCAATCCCGTTGACGTCCAATGCCGGCATTCCGGGGCTTCCCAAAAGGATGGGGAATTGGATGGTGGAACCTGAAGTAATAGGATCGGTCAACTGCGAACCGTCAATGGTGGCAACCGGGTCGATCCATTCTATCCCTGCAAAATAATCAAGCGGTTGAAGGTCGCCGTGCGTATGTCCGTAATTGGATCCTACCGTCAGAATGTCCAAAAAATCCACAACGCCATTCCCGTTAGCATCTGCGTAAGCATAGTTCAGGCCGTTTGGAAAAGTCTGAGTCCATAATAGGGGAATAGCCTGCGGGGAAAATTCGGTGTCGTCTTCCAAACGCA
>JBJXFD010000425.1:0-4164 GCA_046153985.1 Saprospiraceae bacterium | reverse complement strand
CGTTTCCTCCAGACCAATCGCACCTCCTTCAAGCTGATCGGCACCTTGGCTTGTGTGGCTCTTGCATCCACATAGGCTTTTAATTGTTTATATTTGCCGCACGCCTCGTGGCGCACCGGAGTTGCGCAGAGCAAAGCCCCTCCGTGGGACTCCGTGTTTACTCTGTGAAAGTCCGTGTCATCCGCTCATGCGGCATATAAAAACATAAGTAATTAATGCGGCTGTCCATTTAGTCCGGGGTGGGTAGTGAGGGTGTCACTTAAAGTGACGCCCTCACTTGCCCCTTGCCGCTATCTGAATAAAAAGACAGACACTAATTATGGTCTTGCGATCGTCAACTTTTGCGAACCAACAGTCTTGCCGTTTTCAACCCGAACCACATATAGACCCGAAGGCAAAGCGCTCACATCCATGGTGACGCGGTTTTGCTCCTTATGCAGGTCATAAGCGTTCAGGGAAATGGTTCTGCCTGTAATATCTATGATGCTCACCTTCACCTGGCGCTCCGCGTCCATGTTCACATCCAGCGTCAGTTCGTCTGTCGCCGGGTTGGGGAACATCGCAAAGCCGGATTCGATCACCCTGACCGGAATTTCAAACTCCGTGGTTTCTCCGTCAGTAGTGCCATCTTCCCGGAAATTACTAGTGCTCAGCGTAATGCGCAGGGTATAGCACTGCGTATTGCTGCTGGCGCCGTTGTAGCCATAAACGTAGGCATACCAGTTCGACGCAACCGTATTGGTGTTGTAAATCAAAAACTCAGAAGTTGTGCTGCCGTTTTCAGAAGTGCCGCGGAGCGTATTGTTTTGATACAACTTCAAGTCGTAATCAGCAGGCAGGGTCGTAAGATCCACCCGGATTCTGCGCTGAGCCGAAGTATTTGCAAAGCGATACCAGTCGTTGTCCCCTGAAGCGGCAATCTGGGCTACGCGATCCACCCCAATCGGCGTCAGCGGTAAGCTGGAGCTGCGGCTGTTGTTGGGTTCGTAGTTCTCTGTGCAGCCACCGCCTGTACCGGTCGTGGTAAAGGTAGCCGATCCAGAGAAGCTGCCCAGTGTGCCGCCACAATCGGCCTGCACCTGGAATTCGTAAGTTGTGCTGGCGGTCAGGCCTGATGCACCCGCAGAAGTGCCGGTAACCGTACCGGTGGTCCAGGTCGTCGTGCCAGTCTGGCGGAAACGAACATTATAAGCCGTGGCGCCGCTCACACTACCCCAGTTCAGCGTAGCCGTCGTGCTGGTGATGGAAGAAGCCGCCAGACCCGAAGGTGTGCCACAACCGCCGCCGCCGCTTGGAGGCACGCAGCCCTGCGAAGTAGCTAAGCTAACCCGCGAACCGCCACTGTTCAGCACGGCCTGCATCCGGGTTTTCTGACCGGCAGTGAACATCTGCATACAAGCGTCGTAGGTATAATCCATGTAATTCATCGTCATTTCCACGGGCGTACCGGAGCAGGTACTCAAGTGTGGGTATGCCGGGCAACCACCGTTAGAGGTGTTGTGAACGGGCGTGTCAGCAACCTGGTCGTTGCCGCAAGTGGCATCGCCCCAAATGTGGCGCAGGTTAAGCCAGTGCCCAATTTCATGCGTAGCCGTACGGCCTCTGGCGTAGTTTCCACCGGAAGGGTTGGGCGAAGCCACAGAACCAAGTGAAGACCATAAGCAGACCACGCCATCCGTACTGGCAGAACCGCCCGGGAATTGCGCATAGCCCAGCAGGCCCGCATCTGCACCGCCGAAGACTACGCTCCAGATGTTCAGGTATTGGTTGCGATCCCAGATGGTGGAGCCTTTAAGGCTACCGTCAATCTGGTTAACCGTCCAGGAAGCCTGGCCCCCATTAACGCGGTTAATACCATTGGTAGCGGTGCCGTCGGGCTTGCGTTGCGCTAAGCAAAACTGAATTTCCGTATTGGCGGCTAACGGTTGGAAAAGAGCCGGAATCAGGTTCGCGTCAGAATTGGTCAGCGCAAAATCCTGGTTCAATTGGTTCAACTGCGCCTGAACGAGCGCGTCGGAAATGTTTTCCCCCGACCCCAAAGCATCGCCATTGTGGATGATGTGAAAAACCACCGGAATGGTAATGACCACGCGGTCGCTGCCTTCGTGGTCGTGGTCATGATGAAATTGTTGGGTGTGCCGTTCGATGGCTTCCATGCGGGCTGCCATTTCCGGATCTTGAGCAAGTTGCTGCTGGAGTACTTCCATCGAAGCACAGCTGCGCTCTTGTGCAAATACGACCACAAAGAGCATAGAGAAAAGTAGTGTTGCAATTAGCCTCATGCGTACAAAGTTTTTTTCATGAATAAATTGGATTACTGCCCGACAAAAGTAGGATATATTTTGAATCGGCAAAACAAAGGAAGATAATTTCATTTTAATAGCGAAAAATAAGGTTTGTGTTTGGTTTACCCTTTGTATTTAAAAATATAAGTCTGTTAAGATGTTAAGGTAGTCCTGTGCATGTGAATGGTTCATTTTACGGGGAAACCGGCTTTAGAAAACGGTTCTGCTACTTTAAAAGCGGGATATATTGTCCAAACGCTGCAATTCTGCTAACTTTGCACCGTGCTAAGCTCTAACCAAGTCACAACCAATACATTCAAAAAGTGTCTATGGCTCTCGTCGAAATTGTAATGCCCAAGATGGGCGAAAGTATTATGGAAGCCACCATCCTGAAATGGGTGAAGCAAGTGGGCGACCGCATCGAAATGGATGAACCCATTCTGGAAATCGCTACGGACAAGGTAGATTCTGAAGTCCCTTCGCCCGTCAGCGGTATACTTTCTGAAATCCGTTTTCAGGAAAACGACGTCGTTGGCATCGGCACGGTCATTGCTGTAATATCCACAGAAGGCGAGGTTGCCACCCCGAAACCTTCGCCTGCGGTGGCTGAAGCGCCAGCCTCCGGAGCAGCCTCCAACGGCAAAGCTGCCCTTGCGGTAGAAGCCGGTCCGGCAGCGTTCGTTGCAGAACTCCCGGTGGCAGAACCCGTCGGTCGGGTCTCCGCCGGCTCCAACCGGTTCTATTCGCCGCTCGTGCGCACCATCGCGCAAAAAGAACAGATCAACGCAACCGAACTGGAAAACATTTCCGGGTCGGGCATGCAGGGTCGGGTTACTAAAAAAGACATCCTCGAATACGTGCAAAATCGCCAGGCGCCTACTTCCCGGCCCGTTGCACCAGTTGCAAGCGTTCAACAGGCGCCAACAAGTCAGACCCCGGCCACTGCCAGTCTAAGCGGCAATGTGGAAATCATCGAAATGGACCGCATGCGGAAGCTCATCGCCGAACACATGGTGATGTCGAAGCACACTTCTCCGCACGTGACTTCTTTCGTTGAAGTGGACGTGACCAATATGGTGAACTGGCGCAATCGCATTAAGGATGAATTCGAGAAAAAATACAACGAAAAAATCACGTTCACGCCCATCTTTGTGGAGGCTGTTGCCCGCGCCATCCGTGACTTCCCGATGGTAAACATCTCGGTGGACGGTACGAAGCTCATCGTCAAAAAAGACATCAACATCGGCATGGCGGCGGCTTTGCCTTCCGGCAACCTCATCGTTCCCGTGATCAGAAATGCAGACCAATTTAACTTAGTTGGCCTGACCAAATCGGTGAACGATTTGGCAGCCCGCGCCCGGAAGAACCAACTCAAACCAGAGGAAATTCAGGGCGGCACCTTCACCCTGACAAACGTGGGCACTTTCGGCAATGTAATGGGTACGCCCATTATCAATCAGCCACAAGTAGCTATTCTGGCGACCGGAGCAATCAAGAAAAAACCGGCTGTCGTGGAAACGGAATACGGCGATTTGATTGCCGTACGCCAAATGATGTTTCTTTCGTTATCCTACGACCACCGCGTCGTAGACGGATCATTAGGAGGGTCTTTCCTGCGGCGTGTAGGGGATTATCTGGAGGCATTTGATGCCCGGCGGGAGGTTTGACCGGTGCTTGTAATGGACAACTAATGTTTTGAAAATATGACGACCCGCTACTTTTTTATTGCAATGCTTTGTTTTGCGGGAATAAGCGCTTTTGCGCAACCTTTCAGCGACAGCGAAAAAAAAGCAGAGGCCCAAACCCTGTTTACCCGCGAACGTTTTGCCGATGCAGCAACCCTGCTGGCAAATGCCAAATCCCTCATCCGCGACGACAA
>JBJXFD010000424.1:0-14369 GCA_046153985.1 Saprospiraceae bacterium | reverse complement strand
CGTTTCCTCCAGACCAATCGCACCTCCTTCAAGCTGATCGGCACCTTGGCTTGTGTGGCTCTTGCATCCACATAGGCTTTTAATTGTTTATATTTGCCGCACGCCTCGTGGCGCACCGGAGTTTCGCGGAATTAAACGCTGTGAAACTCCTTTTACTCCGTGAAACGCTGTGACATAAATGAGGGCGCAGAGGCTGCCCTCGAACGCTAAAGATCAGACTCTAAATGGACGGACTCCATTTATGCCGCTGCATAACCTGTTAAAGGTCTGGCTTCCGGAGGTTGTAAACCCAATACAATATCTTCTTTGGGAATGCCCCGGTCTACAAGTTCCTGAGCGATGAGGATATCGGTTCGGTTTTCCTGAAGCCAAATTTTGCCATCTCTGATGTCAAAATGAAATACTGGATAGAAATAATACTTCCCTTTTTGCCAGCCTACGTTGAGTAGTTGAAAATGATTGCTTTCATAGTCGCAAATGACTTGAGCCTTGATTTCAAGGTTGCTTTGGGCATAGGACTGAGCATGCTCGTTAAGTAATTCAACGATGATATCCTGATACTTTTTTATCTTTTTATCCATTGGACAATGTTGTTTTTATCAGGTTCAAAAATAATTAAATCCACACCAAATTTTTCAAGTACTTTCAATAGGAAAGGGAGTCTTTGCATGCGATCCCAGACCTCAGAAGGTATTGCCAGAAAAATATTCCGGTCAGGTTCTTGTTCTTCCAAACCCATTTCATAATCCAAATATTGCCCCAAAGCTCCATGGAATTCATTTACGAGGCTTTCTGCAAGGAAGCTCTTGATTTCCACTGCAATCTTATGCCCCTCTTTTTCGGCAGCAATAATTTTTTCTGCACCTAAGTCTACTGGGTAGTTGATGCCGTCTGCGTTAATGTAGTATGGATCGTGAGTTATAATCCATCCGTCAGATTGAAGAGCTTCCCGAACATCATTATGATACTTGTCTCTTGCCATTGAAGCCTTTTTGTTGATAAAATTAAGAGGTTTTTTCAATACTTCGGTTATAATAGTATCGAAATCTGGCAACTTGAAAAAGATATTGCATTGTATTACCTTCGTAAATCTTAATCACAAAGTTAATGTTTTATGCGCACCCGACTCTTCCTACCCCTCCTCTTTGTCGTCTCCCTCTGCGCCTGCCAAAGCGACCCCTTGGCTGGTGAAGGCCCCCTGCCCTCGCGGCGCGACCTGATGCGGGCGATGCGCCAATCGGGCGCCATGCTGGTGGTGTACGGCGAAGCGCAAAGCAACCTTTACCAGGCGTTGGCCGATTCCATGCGCACGCACCCGGAGTGGCGGGGACTGAAATTGGAAGCCAAAAGCGACGCGGCAGTAACCGAAGAAGAATTGACGCAAAAACCGCTGCTGCTGCTCGGCACAGCCATTTCCAATAAAATTATCCGCCGCTTGGCTGCACAATTGCCGGTGCGGTTGGAGGATCGCCGCTTTCACTTCGACGGCAATTGGTACGAAGCGGCAAAAGACATTTTCAAACTCTTCACCTACCCAAACCCGCTGAACGTCAAGCTGCCGATTTTCCTGTTCACCGGCAACGACGACCGGGAAATTGCAGCGTTGCTGAAACAAAAATACGCCAACAATTGGCCCGAAATGTTGCGTTCCGGCTGGGGCTATGAAGTTTATGCCAACAGCGAACTCCACATTGCCGGCAACCTCGCCGATTCTACCTGGCGATTCGACAAGGCCATCCATTTCAATTTTACAAACGGAAAATCTACCCTTTTTCAAACCGGGCGTTTCAAATTTACGGGCCAGGCAGACCTGTTGCCGAAAGCCCGGCTCGACGCGATGGCGGCCCATTGCGAAGCCACGTTCGGCAATATTTGCGGGTTTGTGAATAAACCCTGTCCGCCGTTTGAAATCGCCTACCGCTTGTTTGGTTCCGTAGAAGATAAAGGTTTGCAATATAGCTCCATGCGCATCGCCGATGTCAATTTTGATCGAATGGAGGTGAGCGTGGTGGTGAACGAAACCTTCCGCGGCGACTATTTGCAGATGGAAAACGAACTGCTGTTGCGCCGCCTGCTTGGCGCCCCGAAAACGGAAGCGCTGGAAAAAGGCTTAGCCATCCGCTTCAGTTCCAATTGGCACGAAAAAGGCTGGGACCACTGGGCGCAGCGCCTCTATTGCTCCGGAAACCTGCCTCCCGTGGCTGATTTGCTGAACAACGAGCTGTTCCGGCAGGAATCCGACTTGGTCATGGGCTGCACGGCGGCGGCTTTTGCCGATTTCCTGATTGGCCATTGGGGAAAAGACGATTTTCTGCTGCGCTACGCTTCCTGGCAGGCGGGAACGCCCGAACATGCGCAGTTACAAACCGCCTGGGAAAAATATTTGGCTCAGCGCTACGCCAACTGCGGCAAATTTGACGCCAAGCCCGAAAAACTGCCGTACCTGAAAGGCTACAACTTTTCGCACGAAGGCTACCGGGTCTACAACGGCTACGGCTCCAGGCTGGCGCAGCAATCCATCCAAAAACTGAACAGCATTGGCGGCAACGCCATCGCCATCGTGCCCTATTCCTACATGGAAAGTCCGACCAAACCGAGCTACCTGCCCATCGCAGACGGTGGCGGCGACGAAAACGACGAGTCGGTCGTGTACGCCCACGCCGAAGCGCAAAAGTTGGGCATGAAAACCGTATTGAAACCGCAAATCTGGCTGGGCCGCAGTTGGACCGGCTACATCGAAATGAGTTCCGAAGCCGACTGGCAGGCGTTTTTCGGGTATTATTACCGCTGGATCCGGCACTACGCCCTGTTAGCCGAAATGTACGATTTCGATGCCCTGAGCGTAGCCGTGGAAATGGTAAAAACCACCCGGCAACGACCAGACGACTGGCGGCGAATGATTGCCAAAATCAGAAAATTGTACAGCGGCCAACTGACCTACTGCGCCAATTGGGGCGAAGATTTTGAGCAGCTGGCTTTCGGCGACCAGCTCGATTTTATTGGATTAAACTGTTATTATCCGCTCAGTCCGGGCGACAACCCTACCCGGCAGGAATTGGAACAGCGCTTTGAACAGGTGATGGAAAAAGCCGAAGCGGTGAGCCGCAAGTTTGACAAACCCATTGTTTTTACCGAAATTGGCTTTCGGAGCGTGCAGGCGCCCTGGAAAAATCCGCATGAAGAAGAAAATGGCCGCCCGCCAAATATGGAACACCAGAAACTGTGCTACGAAGTAGTCGGCGCAGGCCTGAAAGGCAAAAACTGGTGCCACGGCGTGCTGTGGTGGAAATGGCCCAGCTACTTAGATTTTCGCGGCGACAGCTTCACGCCAACGGGGAAGCCTGCGGAAGCGGCGGTTGGGGCGTGGTTTAGGGGAAGTAAGTAGAGGGAGAGATGGAGAGAGGGTGTGAGGGTCTGAGAGTGTGAACATGATATGGACACTCTCCCCCTCTCTCGCTCTCTCGCTCTCTCCCTCTCTCGCTCTCTCCCTCTCTCTCACTCTCCCCCTCTCTCTCACTCTCCCCCTCTCTCACTCAATCCACGCTCCGCCTCCTCCCACCGCTCAAACCGAAAACTCCCCAGCGTTTGTGTCATCATGGCCCGAATGGACTCGGTTTGCAGGTTGCCGATACTGCCTTCGTGGGTATGTGCCAGCGTGGTCGTGTAGGTAAATTCGCCTTTTTCAATGGCCTGTCCGATTTGTTTATACGCATCACGGAAAGGCACGCCTGCCAGCACAAGTTTGTTCACTTCCTCCACGCTGAACAGGAATTTGTAGCGCTCTGCTTCTAAAATTCCCGCTTTCACTTCGATATTGGACAACATCAGGCACATCATGGAAAGGCAGCTCTTCAGGTGTTGGATGGCCGGAAAAAGCTGTTCTTTCAGCAGTTGCAGGTCGCGGTGGTACCCGGAAGGCAGGTTGGCCGTCAGCATCGCAATATCGCCGGGCAGCGCGATGATTTGGTTGCAACGCGCGCGGATGAGTTCAAACACGTCGGGATTTTTTTTGTGCGGCATGATGCTGGAGCCGGTCGTGAGTTCGTCGGGAAATTGGATGAATCCGAAGTTTTGGTTCATAAACAAACAGGCATCCATGGCTTGTTTGGCCAGCGTAGCGGCAATGTTCGACAAGGCGGCGGCGACGATCCGCTCGGTTTTGCCACGTCCCATTTGCGCGTATACCACATTGTAGTTCAGGTCGTCGAAGCCCAGCAGTTCTGTGGTCATCCGGCGATTGAGCGGGAAAGAAGAGCCGTAGCCCGCAGCAGAGCCCAGCGGGTTTTTGTTGACGATCCGGTGGGCGGCTTCCAGCGTAATCAGGTCGTCCACCAAGCTTTCCGCGTAAGCGCCAAACCACAGTCCGTATGAAGAAGGCATGGCCAATTGCAGGTGGGTATAGCCCGGCAGCAGGTGTTCGCGGTAGCGCTCGCTTTGCTCCAGCAGTAGGTCGAATAGCGCCTTGACGGCAATTGTTATTTCCCGGATCTCGTGGCGCAGGTAAAGCTTGACGTCCACCAAAACCTGGTCGTTGCGCGAGCGGCCGCTGTGGATTTTTTTGCCCACATCGCCCAATTTGCGCGTCAGTTCTAATTCCACCTGCGAGTGGATGTCTTCCACCCCCGCTTCCACCCCAAAATCTCCGGATTCAATGCGGCGGTAAATGGCCCGCAATTCCGCAGACAAAACCTGGAGTTCCTCCGCCGTCAGCAGACCAATGGATTCCAGCATGCGGATATGCGCCAGCGATCCCAACACATCAAAAGGCGCTAAGTGCATATCCAGTACCGGGTCTTGTCCGACAGTAAATTGCTCCACTTCTGCGAGGGCTGTTTTGTCTTTTTGCCAGAGTTTCATCTTACAAGATTAAAGAAGATAATCGTTATATTTGCTGTTATGAAGAAGAAATTCAACGTCACGGGAACATGCTATCCTACACTTCACTACATGATGGACAACAGCGCCAAAATTAAGGCCGTCATGGATATGGTAGAGGCGGGGGAGTATTTTATCATCAACCGCCCCCGGCAGTACGGTAAAACAACCACCCTGTTTTGTCTCTATGACCTGTTGGAAAAAACGGAGGGGTATTTGCCTGTGAGGATGAATTTTCAAGGCGTAGATGAAAAATGGCACGAGTCGGACGGGGCTTTTGCTAAAATGTTTGTTGGCCAGTTGCAAAAGGCGCTCAAATTTGTTAAACCAGAGCTGACAAATTTTCTTCAAGTTCTTACAGAGTATGTAAAAGACATGGATTCTCTTTCTGAGACCATTACTGAACTTGTTCACAAAGCAGAAAAAAATATCGTCCTCCTCATTGACGAAGTAGATGCCAGCAGTAACTATGAACCTTTCCTGCGCTTTTTGGGGATGCTGCGCACCAAATATCTCGACCGCTTTTCGCCCCAACATTTCACTTTCCACAGCATCGTTCTGGCAGGCGTACACGACATCAAAAACCTAAAATCGAAAATACGACCGGCTGACGGTGCTCAATACAATAGCCCCTGGAACATTGCTACTGATTTTAAAGTAGAAATGGCTTTTAATCCTCTTGAAATTGTCCCCATGCTTACCGCGTATTCAGAAGCCGAGGGCGTGCAGATGGATGTGACTGCTATGTCCGAAAAGCTGTACCACTACACCTCCGGTTACCCGTTTTTGGTCAGCAAACTATGTAAAATTATCGCAGAAGATATTTTACCCCACAAAACGGAAAAGACCTGGACTTTGGAAGACCTGGAGCGGGCCGTCAACCTGTTGCTCAAAGAGAACAATACCAATTTCGACAGCCTCATCAAAAACTTAGAGAACAACCCGGACCTCTACAATTTAGCTTTTGAAATCATCGTCAATGGGGTAGAAGTTCCTTTCGATCCTCATGAACCCATCACCAGTTTGGGCAGGCTGTACGGTCTATTCAAACAAAACGGGCGCTTGAAAATTCATAACTGGATCTATGAACAAATTTTGTTCAATTACATGACTGCCAAGGCTTTTAACGAATATTTAAAAAACCGGAAAGAAAACCTCCCTTCCTCTTTCACCAAACAAAACAACGAACTCGATCTGGAAGCCGTGCTGCTCAAGTTCCAACAGTATTTGAAGGAGCAATACAGTGCCAAAGACCAGCCCTTCCTCGAACGGGAATGGAGACTGATTTTTTTAGCCTTCCTCAAGCCCATCATCAATGGCAAAGGCCACGATTTTAAAGAAGCCCAGATTTCTGACGAAAAACGCCTCGACATTGCCATCACCTACTTTCACCACAAATACGTCATCGAACTGAAACGCTGGTACGGCGAAAAAGCCCACCAGGCCGGGTTAGATCAGCTATCTGATTACCTCACCCGCCAAAATCTTACGTCCGGGTATCTTATCATTTTTGAACACCAACGGGAAAAAACCTGGCGGCAGGAGCGGATTCGGCATGGGGATAAAGAGGTTTTTGCGGTGTGGGTATGAGAATTAGGCGCTTCTATTCTACTGGCGTGAGGAATGTGAAAAGAGATTCAAGTAACCCCACATACACTCCCACCCCCTCCCGAATCTCCTCCAAAAAAATAAACTCATCAGCGGAATGCGAGCGCGCCGAATCGCCGGGGCCAATTTTGACTGAAGGAACCGGGATCAGCGCCTGGTCGGAAGTGGTGGGAGAGCCATATTGTTTAATCCCCAATTGCGTTACCGCCGCCACCAGCGGGTGCTCCGGAGCAATGCCGGAAGGCCGGATGCGCAGGGAGCGGGGTTGCACCTCGCAGCGCACGTTTTGCCGGATGATGGCTAAGGTTTCCTCCAGTGTGTAAGCATCGGTCACGCGAACATCCACTGTGAAGCGGCATTCGGCGGGCACGACGTTGTGTTGGCTGCCCGCCCCGATGATGGTCACGCTCATCTTCATGGCGCCTAACGCTTCGGATTGTTTTGGAAACGCATACGTCCGGAACCATTCAATATCGGGCAGCGCAGCGTAGATGGCATTCACGCCCTCTTCCCGCGCCGCATGCCCTGCCTGGCCTTTTGCGGTGCAATCCAGCACCATCAGGCCTTTTTCGGCGGTCGCCATCTGGCACAGCGTCGGTTCGCCAACGATGGCAAATTCGATGGCCGGCAAGAGCGGCCAAATGCTTTCAATGCCGCCGCTGCCGGAAATTTCTTCTTCGGCAGTAGCGGCGAGTACCAGGTTATAAGGCAGGTCGGGGTTTTCGTAAAAATGCAGGAATGCTGCGATCAAAGCCACCAAAGGCCCGCCGGCGTCGTTGCTGCCGAGGCCGTAGAGTTTGCCTTCTACTATTTCGGGTTGGAATGGATCTCTGGTATAAGCGGCGTTGGGGCGCACCGTATCGTGGTGAGAATTGAGTAGGATAGAAGGTTTATCAGGATCGAAATATTGATTCGTAACCCAGACATTGTTGCCGCTGCGCCGCGTAGGAATTTGCCGCCGCTCGAAAAAATATTCGATCAGCGTGGCCGTTCCGCTTTCTTCCCGACTGAAGGACGGCGTGGCGATGAGTTGCTGCAACAACGCCACAACATCGTGGAAAAGATCGTCAAAGCCCTGTTTATGTGATGGATTAAAATTGGAAGCCATGATACCTGATTTTGATAATTGGCCAGATATTTTCTGATCTGAACTTATATGAGGTGCAGCGCACCCAAATCTTTGTAGCCCTCGATCATGATGTTCATGGCAGGTGCAGCGCACCGCAACAGTTTACCATAAAAACATCACCAAATAATCAACGTCCCCTCCGTTTCCTCACCCGTGTTTTTGATCAAATCAGCGGCGTCCCCAATCAGCACTTCCTGCACGCCAGCCTGAATAGCTGAGTAGGCATTTTCAAGTTTTGGCAAAATGCCATCGGCGAAAGCCCCCTCCAGCAACAGCCTTTCGTATTCGCCGCGAGGCAGGCGCCTAATCACTGATTCCGAATCATTTACATCCAGCAATACGCCTTTTTTTTCAAAACAAAAAATCAAACGCACCTCAAAAAGGGCGCTCAAAGCCACCGCCAGCACGGAGGCAATGGTGTCGGCATTGGTATTGAGCAAGACGCCGCCTTCGTGGGTCAGCGGCGCAAAAACCGGCGTGGCGCCCCCCCCCAGCAATTGCTGCAACCAGGCCACATTTACGGTCTCTGCTTGCACATCGCCGACAAAGCCATAATCAATCGTTTTCACCGGGCGTTTATGCGCGGGCAGAACATTGCCGTCGGCGCCCGTGAGGCCAACGGCGTTGCAACCCACCACCTGCAGTTTGGCCACGAGCTGTTTGTTGATCAACCCGCCGTAAACCATCGTCACCAAATCGAGTGTGGGGGCATCGGTGATCCGCCGGCCATCCACATAGTGCGATTCAATGCCCAGCGCTTCACCAATTTTGGAAGCTATTTTGCCCCCGCCGTGAACCAGGATTTTGAGCGCATCAATGGCCGCAAATGCCTTTAGAAACGTCTCCAGCGCAGCAGGATGGTCGAGTACATTTCCTCCGATTTTGATGATAAAGCACTTCATAGGTATATGTTTACTGCATAGATTTTTTACCACATAGATTTTTTTACCACATAGTTCACATAGGGGTATTCACATAGAACACATAGCACGGGGAAGCCGCCTATGTGAACTATGTGAAAAAAACTATTGTGATCTATGTGGTAAAAAAAAATAAATACCCATGTGGTAAAAAATCAAATAACTATGTGGTAAAACACTCATTTTCAAGCGCAATCATAAACAACTCCAGTTCCTCCCGGCTCACCGCCAGCGACGGCAGCAAACGAATCGTATTTGGCTTGGCTTCTCCGGTGAAGATCTGGTGTTTCATCAGCAGGTTATTCCGGACCGTTTTATGCGTTTCCGGCAAATCGAAACCGATCATTAGTCCCCTTCCACGCACATCCAACAGCGCAGGTTGCTGTTTCAAAGCAGCCATGCACCAGGCGCCCTGTGCTGCGGCATTTTCTATGAGGTTTTCCTGCTCCATCACCTCCAGCACAGCCAGCGATGCCGCACAAGCTAAGTAGTTGCCCCCAAAAGTCGTGCCCAGCATACCGCTCCAGGCCTTGATATCGCCGTGGATGAGCACGCCACCCACAGGAAAGCCGTTGCCCATGCCTTTGGCCATCGTGATCAGGTGCGGACGGATGCCGGCAAACTGGTGTGCAAAAAACTGGCCGGTGCGCCCGTAACCCGATTGAATTTCATCGAGGATGAGCAGGGCGCCGTGTTTTTGGCATTCCTGTTCTAAGAGTTGCAAAAACGAATCCTCCGGAACCTGAATGCCGCCAACGCCCTGAATGCCTTCGATGATGACTGCGGCGATGGTTTCATCGAGCGCTTCCAGCAATGCGGCTTCGTCGTTTAAAGGCAAAAAAACGACTTCGTGGCCGGCGTTGAACGGGGAAATGATTTTCGGGTTGTCGGTGGCGGCTACTGCCCCCGAAGTACGTCCGTGGAAGGCTTTTTTAAAAGCAATAATTTTTTTTCTTCCGGTGGCGAAAGAGGCAATTTTTAAAGCATTTTCGTTGGCCTCTGCGCCCGAATTGCACAAAAAAAGCTGGTAATCCGGATACCCCGACAAAGCGCCCAGTTTTTCGGCCAGCCGTTCCTGCAAAGGGATTTGAACGCTATTGGAATAGAAAGCAATCTTATTCAATTGTTTCGTCAGTGCCTGCACGTAATGCGGGTGGGTATGGCCAATGGAAATGACCGCGTGCCCGCCGTACAAATCGAGGTATTTTTTACCCGCATCGTCCCAAATCCAGGAGCCCTGCGCCTTCACGGGCGTGATGGGGAACAGGGGGTAAACGTCGAATAAATTCATGCTTGCTTTATTTTAAAATACAACGCTTTTCAATTGCAACCCGGCCGTTTCTTCCAACCCGAACATCAGGTTCATGTTTTGAACGGCCTGCCCCGATGCGCCTTTCAGCAGGTTGTCAATGATGGAATGAACCACGAGTTGATCGCCCTCTTTTTCTAAAAAAATCAGGCATTTATTGGTATTGACCACTTGTTTCAGGTCAATCGGCTCGTCGGCGACATGGGTGAACGGATGGCCGGCGTAAAAATCTTTGTACAACCGTTGCAGGGTTTCCAATGACTCGGCCACAGGGGTGCAGGAACTGACAAAAATGCCCCGCGCAAAATCGCCGCGCCACGGGATGAAGTGGATCGGTGCTTCGTAACCCGGCTGCAATTGCGTCAGGGTACGGCGAATTTCATGCAAGTGTTGGTGATTCAGCGTTTTGTAGGCAGAAATATTGTTGGTTCGCCAGGTAAAATGCGTGGTTTCCTGCAATTTTTGTCCGGCCCCGGTTGCGCCCGTGATGCCGGTCGTATGCACCTCCTGCAACAACCCCGCAGCCGCCAGCGGCGCCAGTCCCAGCTCGATGGCGGTGGCAAAACAGCCCGGATTGGCAATATTAGATGCTTGCCGAATGCTTTCGCGGTTCACTTCCGGCAAACCATAAATAAATTGCCTTCCCTGAATGGTCGCGCCAAGCCGGAAATCCTGGCTCAGGTCAATGATTTTTATAGAAGAATGTATGGACGTTACGTCCAACCAGCGCGTGCTTTCCCCGTGTCCGAGACAAAGGAAAAGCACGTCCGTTTCCTGCTCGATCCGGTCTGTGAAATGCAGCTCCGTATCGCCCAAGAGATCCGGATGCGCCGCATGCAGCGGTTTCCGTGCATTGCTCCGGCTGTGTACGAATGCTAATTCCACCTGCGGATGCCGGAGCAAGATCCGGATGGTTTCGCCGCCGGTGTAGCCCGCGCCGCCTATGATGCCTGCTTTTATTTTCATATAGTCCAACCTCCGAATAGGGAGTGATTGATGATAGATGATTGATTAATGATGATTGATGATGTGACTGAGCGATCCCGCAGGGTGAATGCCCGGTGGGCATTCAAGCGAAGGAACGCGTCAGCGGTGTTTAGCCTATCCACATTTGATGTTTTTGGGGTCGTGTCGTGTCCATCATCAATTATCAATCATGTAATAATCAATCATCAATAAAAAATAAAGGATCAAGGATCAAGGATCATTCTGAAGAACCAATCGGATCTGCCTTTTCGGCGCTGACCGTCTGGTGGTAAATCCTCACTTGATTCCCAAAAATCTTCGAAAAACCCCGCACATCATCGCCGCTCCAGCCGAGGTTCATTTCGCCGTATTGCCCAAATTTGGACGACATCAGGTCGTAAGGCGACTCAATGCCCAGCACTTGAAAGCGGTAAGGAAACAACTCGATGGCCACTTCGCCGGACACGTTTTGCTGGGCGCTGGTCAGGTAAGCTTCGATGTCGCGCATCACCGGGTCGAGGTACTGGCCTTCGTGCAGCCAGTTGCCGTAAAACTGCGCCAATTGGTCTTTCCAGCTCAGTTGCCATTTGGTCAGCACGTGTTTTTCCAAAGCGTGGTGGGCTTTGAGGATGAGTATGGGTGCAGCCGCTTCAAATCCCACCCGGCCTTTGATGCCAATGATGGTATCGCCCACATGCACATCGCGGCCAACGCCATAAGGCCCGGCGATGGATTGCAAAAACTGAATGGCCTCCACCGGATGGGCAAACGCCTTGTCGTTGATGGCCCGGAGTTCGCCTTGTTCAAAACGCAGGGTCACGGTTTCGCTTCCGCTTTGGGTGACCGGGGTTGGCCACGCCGATTCAGGCAACATGCCCATCGAGTGCAGGGTTTCTTTTCCACCTACCGAAGTGCCCCAAATGCCTTTATTGATGGAATACTGTGCTTTTTCAAAATTCAATTCCACGCCTTTTGAGCGGAGGTAAGCGATTTCAGCTTCCCGCGACAATTTCAGGTCCCGGATTGGGGTGATGATTTCCATACCGGGAACCAGCACGTGAAAAATCAGATCAAACCGCACCTGGTCATTGCCCGCTCCGGTACTGCCGTGCGCCACCGCGTCGGCCTCAAGCGCCTTGGCGTAGTTGGCAACCGCCAAAGCCTGCGACATCCGTTCCGCACTCACACTCAGCGGATAGGTGCTGTTTTTCAAGACATTGCCGTAAATCAGGTAGCGGATGACCTTGTCGTAATAATTGCGCGTTTCGTCAACCGTCTGGTGAGAGGCCACGCCGAGGTTGCGGGCATGGGCAGCGATGGCTTCCACCTCCGCTGCATCGAAGCCGCCGGTGTTCACCGTAATGGTGTGTACCTCGTACCCCTGGTCCTCCGCCAGGTATTTCACACAAAAGGACGTATCCAGTCCACCGCTGAAGGCCAGCACGACTTTTTTCTTTTTCATACTTTCCGCTTTTTTGAAGCTTTGAGCAATACGTATTGTTTGAACCGGATCCAACGGGCAAACAAGTTGAAGTTGTCCTTGAAATGCCGTTTTTCATCTTTTTCCAGGGTGGCTGATTGTAGCAACTCCTGCTTTTCCGCCGCTTCTACCGGATCGAAAAGCATGGCGGTGCAAAGGCAGTTTTTACGGTCTTTGCTCATCAGAATATCGTAGTTGACGCAGCTTTGGCAGCCTTTCCAAAAGGTTTCATCGTTGGTCAACTCCGAATACGTCACCGGTTCGTAACCCAGATCCGAGTTGATTTTCATGACAGCCAACCCGGTCGTAAGGCCAAAAATTTTGGAGTTGGGATATTTTTGTCGCGACAGTTCAAAAATTTTGCGTTTGATTTCGGTGGCCACCCCGGTTTTTCGGAATGCGGGCGCCACAATCAGGCCCGAATTGGCCACGTATTTGCGGTGTTCCCATTCTTCGATGTAGCAAAACCCCACCCAGCTTCCGTCAGATGTCAGGGCAATAACGGCTTTGCCTTCTTCCATTTTTTGGCGGATATAATCGGGCGAACGCTTGGCAATGCCCGTTCCCCGAGCCTTTGCGGATACTTCCATCTCGGTGGTAATCTGCTCCGCATAGTGTTTGTCAGCGGGCGTAGCCAACCTGACGATCAACTTGTTTTCGTTCACTTTCAATTCCCTGTTATTTTTATTCCCATTGAAACACGTACCCCCAGCCATTGGCGCGTTCGGCCACCGCAACCAGCAGCTCGTTGTTGCCTTTTTTCAGTGGCAGGTACAATACATTGTTGTCGGCATAGACTTCTCCACGGTAAAGCGGGCCTTTGGACCGGAAAGTGTTGTCCCCCCGGAACAACGGTTTCCCATTCAGAAAAACCTGAGCCTGATCGCTGTAATCGAATGTGATCGCGCGCATTTCATCTTTTTCCGCCACGATGGTGGTTCGCGCAAAAACGACGTCGAAGGAGTTTTTTTCAAATTGATCAAAAATGCGTTTGCGCCGGTATGCGGATACATTGACCAACCCGCCGTCATTCGCTCGGATCGCCTGCCAGTTGATGGCGCCCTCCGGATATTTTTTCCAATCTAAGGAATCCGCGTTGTAGGCCGGCGACAATTCCCAGTTTATAATACTTTTGGCGCGTTGGTCCGGTTGCGCTACTTCTGCCATCAGTACCACGCTGGGCAGGGAGCTGTAAGAAAAATTGGAAAACCAGACCTCCCCAAGCGCCCAAAGTCCGACTTTGCCTTTTCGCGGCGCCCGTACCAATTGCGGAACGTGGAGGGCAATTTTGGCGCCCTCGTTGATGCCTACCCATGCCCGCGAGCCTTCAAACTTGATTTTCAGGCGGTTCCATTCACCAGGTTTGTAGGTGGCCGCGCCCTGGTAATCGGAAGAGTGGTACAATTGCCATGAATCTAACCCATTGTATCGGGGGGTATATTGGATGGCGTCGAATTGGCCACTTTTGTGAAAACGCAGATAAATCAGTTCCAGGGCTTCGTCGTCCTTCGCCCGAAAGCAAACGCCCGCAAACGACCGATCAGCCACCGGTGCGATGTCCACTTCAATGATGCCGTCGCGCAGTTCCACGCCTCCCAGCAGGGTCGTTCCCTGTTGCATCATCAGTGCCTGTTTGTTTTTATGGAAGCCGAACTGGTGGAGGCTATCGCCCACCTGCCAGGCGGTCTGGGGGGTAAAAGGCACCGTGGTAATGGCCGCCGGTTGCGCCTGCGCAACCGCAGAAAAGCAGAGTGAAGTAATCAGAAGGTAGTGTTGTAGTCGGTTCATGTCGCGTGATTTTATATTTTAATAGCTTGGCCATTTTGCCTGGTGTCTGTCTTTATAGTCCGATAGCTGCGGTCATTGAGCGAAGTCGAAATGAACGCAGCTATCGGGCTATAAAGACAGACACTTAACAGCGGCGTTCCTTTCCGGGTTTAAATGTTCGATTATCTTACCTTTGCGGAAAGCGAAAATAACAAAGTATCCATGTTTTTGGAACCACATTTTAAAGGACAACGCAGTGGCTGGATCGAAGTGATCTGCGGCTCTATGTTTTCGGGCAAAACCGAAGAACTCATC
>JBJXFD010000423.1:0-13199 GCA_046153985.1 Saprospiraceae bacterium | reverse complement strand
AATAAGCGGGCGAATTTTTTAGTTAGATCAGTGATTTTTGATTTTGATCTTCTCACAAGCAACACCTTATGGAGCAAAACCTTACATCTGATCATCTAATCCAGTATCTTTACAAAGAAACTTCCGTGACGGAAACGCTGGCTATTCAGGAAGCATTGATGAAAAACATCGTGCTCCGGGAAGAATACGAAGAGCTGTTTTCTGCTTACCGGGAGTTACCTAAAGTTACTTTTCGTCCTTCTCCGGCGGCCCTTCGCAACATCCTGCGTTACAGCGAGCGAACAGCGTTGGAAAATCACGTTTGAGCAGCAGTTTTGTAAACCATACAAAATTTGCAGTGGACCAAAATAAAAAAGCCTCCGGTTTATGATCGGAGGCTTTTTTTTTGGCGCGGTTAGTGAGGGTGTCATTCTAAATGACGCCCTCACTTGCCCCAGCTATCTAATCTCCTTCACTCCTTTCACGAGCAGGGAAACCTCATTGTTCAACACTTCGATGAAACCACCGGCTGTTTTGAACGTAATCGTTCTTCCGGTTTCGTTACCCATCTTGATGGTGTTGCTTTCTTCATCAAAATAGCGGTATTCTCCTCCGGCGGTGACAATGTAAACCGTGCCTGCATCCAAAGAGGAAACAATCGGAGCGTGGTTTTGCAGCACCTGAAACTGCCCCAGGCTTCCGGGCACTTTCACAGATTTGATTCCTCCGTGGAAGATTTCTTTTTCCGGTGTTAAAACGCTAATGTTCAACATGTTTCCTTAAATTAGTTGGCCGATTCTGCAAGAATTTTCTTACCTGCTTCAATCACATCGTCAATGGTTCCTTTCAGGTTGAACGCCGCTTCCGGGTATTCGTCCACTTCGCCATCCATGATCATGTTGAAGCCGCGGATGGTTTCTTCAAGTGGTACGATTACCCCTTTCAAACCGGTGAACTGTTCTGCTACGTGGAACGGCTGCGACAGGAAGCGCTGTACGCGGCGTGCGCGGTGCACGATCAGTTTATCTTCTTCCGACAACTCTTCCATCCCGAGGATAGCGATGATGTCGAGCAATTCGTTGTAGCGCTGGAGGATATTTTTCACGCGTTGAGCGCAGTCGTAGTGCTCATCGCCGATGATGTTCGGGTCAAGGATACGCGAAGTCGAATCGAGCGGGTCTACTGCCGGGTAGATACCGAGGGCAGCAATCTTACGGCTCAATACCGTGGTGGCGTCCAAGTGGGCAAACGTTGTAGCAGGCGCCGGGTCCGTCAAGTCATCCGCAGGTACGTAAACGGCCTGTACGGAAGTGATGGAGCCTCTGCGCGTAGACGTAATGCGCTCCTGCATCAGACCCATCTCCGTAGCCAGCGTCGGCTGGTAACCTACTGCAGAGGGCATACGACCCAACAGGGCGGATACTTCAGAACCTGCCTGCGTGAAACGGAAAATGTTGTCAATGAAGAACAGGATATCGCGGCCACCCATCGGGTCGCTCAGGTCGCCATCGCGGTAGTATTCCGCTACGGTCAGACCGCTCAACGCCACCCGTGCGCGGGCGCCGGGAGGTTCGTTCATCTGACCGAAAACTAAGGTTGCCTGAGATTGAGCCAGTTCGTTTTTGTCCACTTTCGACAAATCCCAGCCGCCTTCTTCCATGCTGTGTTTGAACGCGTCGCCGTATCTGATTACGTTGGCTTCGATCATTTCGCGCAGCAAGTCGTTGCCCTCGCGGGTACGTTCGCCTACGCCGGCAAAAACCGAAATCCCTTCGTAGCTTTTGGCAATGTTGTTGATCAACTCCATGATGAGTACCGTCTTGCCTACACCGGCGCCACCAAACAGACCAATTTTACCCCCTTTCATGTAAGGTTCAATCAGGTCAATGACTTTGATACCGGTGGACAGTACTTCTTTTTCTGTGGAAAGGTCTTCGTAAGTCGGCGGCTTGCGGTGAATAGGGCGCGCGTCAGCGCCTTTCGCTACCGGGCCGATGCCGTCAATGGCTTCGCCAACCACATTGAACAGGCGGCCTTTGATGGCCTCGCCAACTGGCATTGCAATTGCGATGCCCGTATCAATCACATCCGTTCCGCGGGTCAGGCCGTCGGTAGAGTCCATCGCGATGGCGCGAACGCTGTCTTCTCCAAGGTGCTGTTGCACTTCAAGAACCAGGGTTTCACCATTTGAACGCTTGATTTCCAAGGCGTTGTAAATTTCAGGGAGCTTTGCGCCTTCTGCGGCGAAGCTCACGTCAACGACAGGACCGATGATCTGCTTTATTTGACCAATATTTGCCATAATGCTCCGAAGTTATGAGTGTTCTCCAAAAAACGGTGCAAAAATACCCTTTTGCGTTGATAATCAAAATTGAATTGCAAATTTGAATACCCCTTTTTGCACAGTTTCACAACGAGTTGCATTTTTGGAAGCTGCAAAAATTTGGAGCAGTGGGCGGTTGTACAGAATATTTTGCCGTTGGATGGGGGCTGTAGCCTCCAAATTGATGGGGTAGAAGGCTTTAAGGGGGGCATAATTTTTTTTGCCCTTGGTTTGTAATTTATCTGACATTCCTGTTTTGATAACATAAATTATACATACAGAACTTCCATTTATCAGCCATTTTGACTTATCTTACCGCTCAATTACTCCTTGTACACTTCGGACAAACACAACAACGCCGCGCCGGCAATGACCGGTCGCGCAGCGATGGGTGTGTTTTTATAACTTTTTAAAAACTATAAACTTATGAAACGTTTGTTTGTACTGGGAGTAATGCCCCCCTATTTGCAATTGTATTGTTATTTGTTTTAACTATGAATGCTAAGGCGCAGGAAGGGTTTGCCTGCCCTTGCGAAGGGCATGGAGCAATCAACATTGACGCCGGAGAAGGGACTAATATTTCTCAGTTCCTTACCCAAGCTACGACGTTTAATAGCTGCATGGCCATCAAAGGCAAGCTAATTATCAATGTAACCCGAACGATTAACGGCGGAGAAATCCGGATGCAACCGGGAGCGGAGATTATACTAAATGGCGCCAGCAGGACGCTTACATTGAACAATGTCAATCAGAACGGGGGCGTGCATGGCTGTGAGCAGATGTGGATTGGAATAACCGTATTGGGTTCTTCAAACAAAGTGACGATTGACAACAGCACAGTGCAAGATGCACAAATCGCGTTAGATGTAAGACCTGTTAGTCCAATTCAATCAATTATCACAATCAGGAATAATGCACTGCTCGACCGCAATCATATTGGCGTTAGCGTTCCTAATGGGATCACGTTATCCGGTGCTGCAAGTTGGCCCTCGCTAAAAATCTGGGGGAGCCGTTTTGATTGCAGCAGCAATTTGTTGCCTCCTTTTGACCCGGCATTACCCGAATGGGAAACAAGGTCTCTGGTTGGTATTACTACTCAAAATTTTAACTACAACATTCCGGAACCCTATAATGGCGGAGGAGGAACCGCCCGCGTCGAATTTGCAAATTTGCGAACGGGAATAGTCGCAAAAGGGGGGGCAATTGAGCTACTTAGAGTGGACATGCAAAATATGACTTATAACGGTGTCGTAGCATCAGGAACCGAGATAAAAGTTGTTTTTTCTACTTTCACGGATATCCCCAATTCCGGTATTCTCTTATCCGGAGGAAGATTAGTGGTTACGGACTCAGATTTTAAGTTAACTGTGCCTCTGAGTTCGATATTCGGTCCCTTCTATTATGCTGCCGAAAATAATTTCGGAATACACACAACAGATCTTACTGATTTGCGTGTACTCTACAGTACTTTTACAGGGCTTCAATATGGCATATATGGAAACCGCACCCCTGCAACGAACATTACCAACAATAGATTCGATACGGAAGCCGGTATACTTTTGTACGATGTTCTGGCGAACCAACCCATAAAAATCATCAATAATCCGGAGATAAAAACAAAAGTATTCGGTATTCGGCTTTACCCTTCTTCTTTCGATAGCCCGATTAATATTTCCAATAATCTCCTGAAAATGGAATACCCTGCCCACTATACCTATACAAGCGGGTTTGATGGTTATTGGGGTGGCGGTGCGTCGGTCGGTATAACCCTTATCACCCTTACTCCTTATAGTTTTGATGCAGGCAATAACAATCGGTTCATTTCAGGAAATCAGATTATCGGTGGCGCACTAACGCCTGGTATTTATAGTGGCATTGGGGTACATGGCGTTAATGGTATGCAGATTACAGGCAACAAGGCAGAGATCGGAGGAAGCGGGTTTGGCATCCTTGCAAGTCATGCACCTAATATACTGATCAAAGAAAATACAATTTCGGGTACCCTGGCAGATGCTTCTTTACATGGCATTCGCATTACAGATGATAATGTCAACACCAAGGTAAGCTGCAACCATATTTACCTCGCACGAGGGAGAGGCATTCTTTTTGCAACTGGGGACTGCTCCTGCATAGATGAAAGCGATCCGGCAACTTGCACCGAAGTAAAGGGTAATGACATTCATTTAACCAACCCGGCAACCCTAAACTATGAAGGATTGCTAGTCCAGTTTACCATGATTTCCCCTCAAATCCGACAGGGTAATGAATGGTATGGGGTATCGCCAACAAATATGTCGTCTAATGTGCAGGATGCTTTTTATAGGGGGGATATAAATATTGTAGGCTTATCCGAATTTATCGTCCATACCGGTAGTGCTCCTTATTATCCGGGTAAAATTCGGGTAGACGGCGGCGTCCCCAGTGATTGGTTTGGTATTTTAAATGGCTCTTTCTACACCTGCCCGGACATGCTCAACAACCCGCCAACGGGTTTTGGTTTTGAAGAATTTTATGATTATGTCACAAGCGACGGCCCCGCTGCGCAAGGCGATGGCCTGCAATGGGTATTTGACCGTGGGCTGTACCGAAAGTTGAAAAACAACCCGGTTTTTAACAACACGACTGCCATGAATACCTTTTATAATGCCCATACATCAGGGATCGTTGGGGCCTTTCAGTCGGTGGACGAGGCTTGGTTAGCGGCCATGAAAATGCCGGAAACGACCAGGCAAGACCTGATTGATAAAGGCGAGCTATTGGAGGAAAAATTGGCAGATAAGGCTACTGTTATGGTTGATCTGGAAGCTGCATGGCCGAATGAGCCGGTTGCCCTGCTCGATGAGCTTGCGGTGCTGAATGAGGATATTTTGGAAATCACGGAGGATATGTCAGCCCTGTATAGCGCATTCCTGCAACAACGCAATACCGCTTTAAGCTTGGTGCTGGCACAAAACGCCAACATAACGACGGGCCCTGCCCACGAGAAATACCTGCAGGCGGTCAATAATATCCGTTTGGAAAACATGATTGCAGGAACGCCAACCTTTACTACGAGCCAGCGTGAGGGCTTGGAAATCATTGCCGGACAGTGCCTGTTCGATGGCGGCGAAGCGGTAAGCGTCGCACGGGCTTTGTTGAGTCTGGAAATTTCGGATGACTGCAACAATGCTTCTTTAGCGCAACCTGAAAGGCCGTCTGTTGCCATAGCGGATAACGGAGGTGTAAGCGTTTATCCCAACCCGGCTACGGATGAGCTTTGGATACACTTGAAAGAAATAGCTCCGGACGCCCATGTACTGCTTTACAATATAAACGGGGAGTTGGTTAAACGCGTTGTTGTCAGCGACCACCAGACCCGATTGGATGTTTCAAGGCTACCTGCCGGATTATATGGCTATCGGATTGTCAATACCGGCATGACTGTATCAAGCGGCAAATTATCCATCATACGATAACCAAAGGCATCATTCGGCAGGCTGCGGCGAACTTATTCGCTACAGCCTGCCTGTCTTTAAACACCGACACCTATGACTCGTTTATATCTCATTATACTCCTGCTCTGGAGCTTTTCAAACGCCCTGTTTTCCCAGGACAAAGGTGATTTTTTCTGGGTTTTTGGCTATTCAAATGAAGCTCCCCCCGAGGAAGATCCTAATGATATTTATGGCGCTTCAGTCATTTATTTTCCTGATTATCAATCACACATTTCCCAATTATCCGGTACGTTAGATATGCACAGAGGAAATGCCAGCATCTGCGACGACGCTGGTAATCTTCTATTTTACACGAATGGCAAAACAGTGGCTACTGCTGAGCACGATACGATGGTCAATGGCAATCTACTCACCCCGTTTTGTTGCTCAGGAAGTCCGGGCTCTACCATAGAACAAGGTGTCATAATTCTACCTATGCCCGGTGTACCGAAAAAATACTGCATCATCACTGCAGGACGCAGAGTGCTCACCCCGCCTGGTGGCACGACCACCATCGGTGGCTTCAACGTTTACAATACCTTAGTTGACATGGCACTTCAGGATGGGAAGGGCGAGGTGGTTGAAAAAAACACCTTGATATTGGAGGATACCTTAGATGTAGGTAAACTTACGGCCGTGCGTCACGCTAATGGTCGCGACTGGTGGATATTGGTCGCCGAATTCGATTCGCCCCGCCTATTCCCCATCTTGTTAGACCCCTCCGGATTTAGGGTATTGGAGCCGATTATCCTCGAAGAAGGCCCCCTTAAGCACGGAGTAGGCCAAACGGTATTTTCACCGGACGGGCGCTTTTTTGTTTATTTGAACCTTTTTGATTTTGGTGAAAATTACCTTAATATTTTTGATTTTGACCGGTGTACGGGTACCGTAAGCAATCACCGCAAAAAGCAGTTTTCTAATGTTGACGCCGCAGGCGGGGTAGCTGTTTCGCCCAACTCCCGGTACCTTTACTACATTGCTTACCAACGCATTTACCAGTACGATCTTTGGGCGGAAGACATCTTAGCTTCAGAGACAACAGTCGCCCTGTACGATGGCTACCAGGAACCAATCATTGGCTTTGACAGTTTGGCATTCAACACCCATTTCTACCTCGGCCAATTGGCCCCCGACGGCCGCATTTACATCAACAATACCAATGGGGTGCGTTCGCTCCACGTCATCGAAAACCCGGACGAACCAGGCGAAGCTTGTGGGGTAAAGCAGCATAGCTTTTGGCTGCCAACCTATAATCGCTTCTCCTTACCCAACTTCCCCAACTACCGCCTCGGCCCCATTGATGGCAGCCCCTGCGACACGCTCGGCATCAATAATGTGCCTGTGGCGCGCTTCCGGTATGCGGCGGACAGTCTGGACTACCGCAGCATCGTTTTCCACGATCTGTCTTTCCGCGAGCCGGAAACCTGGCTCTGGGATTTTGGCGATGGCAATGGCAGCACCGACCGGCACCCAACACATAGCTATGCAGAGGATGGGCTTTATGAAGTCTGTCTCACGGTGAGTAATGTGAATGGAGAACATACGGAATGCCGGAGCTTGCTGATTGGTACGGTAGCAACGGAGGAGCCGGAATCAGGTAGCCAAGTCGCCATTTTTCCCAACCCAGCCCACAACGAATTAAACCTCCTCCTGCCGGAAGACACCCGGGAAGGCATGCTGACCATTTTCGACCTCGCGGGCAGGCAACTGAAAAGAACCTATCCGGTAGCTGGCATAAACGTACTCGATGTTTCTGATTTGCCGAAAGGCGTTTTTCTAATTGAGATAAGATTTGAGAATGAGGTCGTTACACGGAAGTTTGTCAAGCAGTAGAGTGGTTATTTGTTAATGGTTATTTGTTATTGGTGGAGAATGGTTCGTTGCAGGTCTGTATCCCTGTCCTGTTCCTAACCTACTAATAACAAATAACCAGTATACCAATAACCAGTTCCCCCTTCGGGGGCGGAGGGGGCTAAAACAACTTCTGCTGCCCGTTCCCCGTCACCTCAAAATCCACACTGTCGCCGGCGTTCAGCTTTTCCGGCAGCGGTGGTTTTTCAGCAGCGGGTTTTACCGGTGGTTTCGCAGGTTCAGGTGATTCTACCAATTTGCACGAAGTCAGCTTAAACTCGCTCAGCTTGTTGCCGATGGCTTTCCAGCCTTTCACATCCACAATTTCTTCCAGCGCAGCGGAAGCTTGCAGGGTTTTGTTTTTGTCTTTGATGGTATAGCTCACCACCGGTTCGGGTTTGGCGGTGGCAAAAAACAATTTCGTGTTTTTGTGCTCGCTCAGGTAGGGGAAGCGCTGGTTGTGTGAATTGGTTTCCACTTTGAAACGCTTCACCATGGTCCATTCTTTGCCGCCTTCGTAATACACTGCCGTGATCACCGAGTCGGGCGTAAATTTACTCAGGTGCAGGGTTTCGTTCGGATCGAAGCGTCGGGCGAGGTCGGCTTCTGCCACTTCGTAGGAACCATCTTTAAAAAGCGCCAGCAGCGTGTCGCCGGTGTCGAATGCGCCCATCAGGATGCCGCGGCTGTCGGTGTTCAGCTTGCCGGTCACGTCGTCCCACCAGTATTGCTGGGCGCCGATGGTGGATTTGCCGGCTTCTTTCAACACGATTTTCCGGATGGGGTAACGCGACAGGATATTGCCCTGCGAGGCGCGCCCTTTGATGGCGATTTCCCCAAATTCAAAATCGAATATTTTTTTCTTGGCGGCGCTGCCTTGCGTGAGGTGGACCGTCACCACTTCTGCTTCCGCGTTTGGATTGGCGGTGAAATACAGCAATCTGGAATTTTTAGAACCCATCGTCAGGTCGTACTCCTTATCGCGGGTGATGGCGGTCACGTTGAAGCGCTTCGCCATTGAGCGGCCCGTTTTGCCATCTGCATAAATCAAGTTGTAGGTGGTGCGCTCGTCGTTTTTTTTACAAACCGCCACGTGGATGATGTCTTTTCCGATGAAGACCTTTTCGGCAATGCGCGAAACCTGGAATTTGCCGTCCTTGCGGAAAGCGATGATGTCGTCAATGTCCGAACAATCGGATACGAATTCATCTTTTTTCAGACCCCAGCCGATGAAGCCTTCTTCGCGATTGACGTACAATTTGGCGTTGTTGGCGACGACCTCCGTAGCCTGAATGGCGTCGAAAGTGGTCACAATGGTCCGGCGCTCGCGGCCTTTGCCGTATTGCTTCAGCAGGCGCTCGAAATAGGCAATTGCATAATCGGTGAGGTTGTCGAGGTGGTGCTGCGTTTTGAGCAGTTCTTCCTGCAATTTGGCGATCTGTTCATCCGCCTGGAAGCTGTTGAATTTGGAAATCCGCTTGATTTTGATTTCCGTCAACCGCACAATGTCCTCTTCCGTGATGTCGCGCAACAGAAGCAAACGCGTGTCGGCAGGTTTTCTTTTTTCGCCGGGGACAGCCACGTATTTGCGCAAGCCTTTATCAATGGTGGTCAGCACCGCTTCCCAGGTTTCGCATTCTTCAATGTCGCGGTAGATGCGCTTTTCGATGAAGATTTTTTCGAGGCTGGCAAAGTGCAGTTTTTCCTGGAGTTCTGCTTTCTCAATTTCCAATTCCCGGCGCAGCAATTCTTTGGTGCCGTGGGTAGAAACCTCCAGGATATCGTCCACGCTCAGGAAATGCGGCTTGTCTTCCACGATCACGCAAGCGTTGGGCGAAATGCTGATTTCGCAATCGGTGAAAGCATAGAGCGCATCCATGGTCACGTCGGGCGAAACGCCGGGCGCCAGTTCGATGGCCACTTCTACTTCCTGCGCGGTATTGTCGGTGACTTTTTTGATTTTGATTTTGCCCTTGTCTGCTGCTTTGACGATGCTGTCAATGAGGGTGCCCGTGGTGACGCCGTAAGGCAAATCGCGCACCACCAGCAGCTTTTTGTCCACCACTTCAATTTTGGCGCGCACTTTCACTTTCCCGCCGCGTTTCCCGGCGTTGTATTCTGTGACGTCAATGTAGCCGCCAGTCTGGAAGTCGGGAAAAATTTCGGCTTTTTTGCCTTGCAGGATTTTAATGGAAGCTTTGATCAGCTCGATAAAATTGTGCGGCAGAATTTTGGTGGAAAGCCCCACTGCGATGCCGTCTGCGCCCTGAGCCAGCAGTAGCGGGAATTTCATGGGCAGCACGACGGGTTCTTTGTTGCGGCCGTCGTAAGACAGTTGCCACTGTGTGGTTTGGGCGTTGAAGGCAATTTCGAGGGCAAATTTGGTCAGGCGCGCCTCGATGTAGCGCGAAGCTGCCGCGCTGTCGCCGGTGCGCACGTCGCCCCAGTTTCCCTGGCAGTCTATGAGCAGGTCGCGCTGCCCGAGGTTGACCAAAGCGTCGCCGATGGCGGCGTCGCCGTGGGGGTGGAACTGCATGGTTTGCCCGATGATGTTGGCCACTTTGTTGTAGCGCCCGTCGTCCATGTCTTTCATGGCGTGCAGGATGCGGCGTTGTACGGGTTTGAGGCCGTCGGCAATGGCCGGCACGGCGCGTTCCAGAATGACATAAGAGGCGTAGTCCAGGAAGTAGCCTTGGTACATGCCGTTGAGACTGATGATGTTGTGCCCTTCCTGGCCGTTATTTTCTATTGGTGGTGTTTGTTTTTTGTCTGCCATGCCTTTGAGACGTACGCTGTTTAATGTTTGTGATGCAGTCGACAAAGATAGGAAAGAGTTTTAAAAACAAAAAGTTTATAAAAAAGCAACAATACATTTTTTGTAAAAAAAATCTTAACAAACTATACGCGTCAATAAAAATTGGTCGTATATTTACGGATCAAAATCTGGTTTAATCTTTGTTTTATGAAATACTTATATAGAGATTTTCATAAAGACAAAAAAGTCCACAGCTTAAACGAGGCTTTCTACAAAAGGCTGTTAAAGGCCGTTACAGGCAGTCAACCAGCACCTTATTTCAGAAAGGTCTACGGCAATGGTGAGAAAATATACGACGACCATATTTTTAGCACCATGTATAACGACCGCATTCTACAGGTTATCCAGTTGGAACCTGTTTCTGAACAACCTTTTCTCAAAGCCCGTGTGCAAAAGTGGGACAACCAATACGACATGCTGGTGCTATCGCTGGAATTATCAGATGCGGTTAAGCCGGATTTGGAAAAAATCATTCGGGCCTGGTTGGTTGAAGGGGTTGCACCAGAGCAGCTTAAAGGTTTGCTGCCTTGGCAAGATGCAAAAGGCTATAGTACAGGAGTTACTAAATCTGGCATGGTAAATGAAGATACGCCGGAGTAGTATGGTTCTCAATTAAAACTTATATCTTTGTAAATCTGGAATTGAATTCCAAATCTGCAAAGCATGATACCAAGAATAGCTGCTGAAAAAGTGAAAAGTCTCGCCAAATCCTTTAAAGCTGTTGCTATAATAGGAGCAAGACAAAGTGGCAAGACCACCTTAGCCATGAGTTGTTTTCCCGATAAAACTTACGTCTCTCTTGAAAATCCCGATACCCGAAATTTTGCGCTGGAAGACCCCCGAAATTTTTTGAAGAAATATCAAAATGGGGCAATTTTAGATGAAGTACAGCGAACGCCAGAGCTGCTTTCCTATTTACAGCAGATTTTAGATGAATCAGAAGAGAAAGGGAAGTTCATCCTAACGGGTTCCAATAATTTTCTGTTGCAGGAAAAAATCACACAAAGTCTGGCAGGCAGAGCTGCATATATAGACCTGCTTCCTTTTTCCATTTCTGAAATGGAATCTATTCCCCATGCGCTTGATGACTTGAATACAGTGATGTTCAAAGGTGGGTTTCCTCCTGTTCAAGCAGATAGGATTGCTCCCAATGACTGGTTCGGCGCCTATTTAAGAACCTATGTTGAAAGGGATGTGCGACAAATCAAAAATGTGAGCAACCTTTTGCTTTTTGAAAAAATGCTCTCGCTTTGCGCGGGAAGGATTGGCCAAATGCTGAATTATTCCAATTTAGCCAATGAAATCGGCATGGATGTTAAAACTATACAAGCCTGGATTGGGATACTGCAAGCAGGTTACCATGTGTTCTTACTGCCGCCTTATTTTCAAAACTTCAATAAACGGATTGTCAAAACGCCAAAACTGTACTTCTACGATACAGGACTTGCTTGTTATCTGTTGCAAATTTCCAGCCCGGAGCAATTGTTTCAACACCCCTATCGCGGAGCTATTTTTGAAAACTTCATCGTTTCAGAGTTGTTGAAAAACAGGTTCAATCAAGGCAAAAGATCCAATCTCTATTTTTGGAGAGACAGTACTGGAAATGAGATGGATGTAGTCATTGACGAAGGCATTTATTTGCACCCGATTGAAATCAAAAGCACGGCTACTGTGTCCGGCATTTCGTTTAAGAATATACAATTTTGGCAAACCCTGACCGGACGACAGGCAAGTACCTTAATTTATGGAGGCGATGACACCCAAATTCGGAAAGATGAAGTGACCGTTCAAAGTTGGCGGAACGTCAGTAGCCTTTGATACTCGCATCCGGAAGGGAATACCAGCCTACTCCGAATACGAATGCTCCGGCGCCAGGTTGTCTTCAAACACCTTCATCACATCATAGGTCGTCAGAATGCCGAGCAATTTTCCGTGCTCATCGGTCACAGGCAGCGCATGGAATTGGTTTTCCCGGAAAACCCGCAGCGCAGTTTCCACCGTGTCGTTAGGTTTCAGGCAAACCGGGTTTTCGGTCATCATGTCTTTCACGGTCAGGGTTTGAAGCAATTTTTCGCTGGCTGGTTTGCCTTCCAAATTGCTGAAATGATCGCGGATAATACGCAGGTAATCCGTATAGCTGACAATGCCGGTGAGTTTGCTGCCCTCCACCACCGGAATGTGGTGAAAGCCGTGCCCTTCAAATATTTGCCGAACGTGTTCCAGGTTGTCTTCTGGTTTAACGGATGCCATTCTTTGGGTCATGATGCGGGATACAGGGAGCTTGCTTTTCATAAAAAGATACTTTAAACGATTACTTAGAACGATTTTAAAACTGAAATTTCGCCCAACTTTAGCTGCCGCGAAATGACGAAAATCATTGGAGGAAGAAATATGGGTTACCAGATGGATGGCAACCTGCTTATTTACCCTAACCTCAAGCTTGATGACCCTGTGTCGGTATGGATAGTCCCAAAGCACCCCTTGTTGATATTCCGGGATGGGTGTGAAATGACTCATGCGAATCAGAAGCCATCCCGATTATCGGGACAAGTTGTGGGGTGTCAATTGCCTGGAAAGCCTCGGCGTGTTTAAAATTTCGCGGAGTTTCACGGAGTCTTTACATCTAACTCAGCGAAACTCCGGTGCGCCACGAGGCGTGCGGCAAATATAAACAATTAAAAGCCTATGTGGATGCAAGAGCCACACAAGCCAAGGTGCCGATCAGCTTGAAGGAGGTGCGATTGGTCTGGAGGAAACG
>JBJXFD010000590.1:0-5244 GCA_046153985.1 Saprospiraceae bacterium | reverse complement strand
ACCGCAACAACGGATGTCACGACACCCCAAGATTACGGTGCGCTGCACCTCGCTACCCCTTATACCCACTGTTCTACAAAGATTCGGGTGCGCTACACCTCAAACACAAAATTCGGGATGACTCATGCGAATCAGGGGCTATTTGGGGCGTCAATTGCCTGGGAAACCTTAGTGTGTTTAAAATTACGCGGAGTCTCACGGAGTTAAAGGAGTTTCGCGGAGTCTTTACATCTAACTCAGCGAAACTCCGTGTTTACTCTGTGGAACTTCGTGTAAATTTTAGATGGTACAGCCTTCCTTTCGCTTTCAGTCGCATGACTCATGTTTGCCCTTATTTTCGGGTTTTCACCCGTTTCAAAATATGTGTGCCGACATTTTTACCTTGGGTAGCGCCATTCACAATTGCGGGCATGTAATGAATGCCGCCATAAAATCTGCTGATGCAAGCTTCATCGCACGCCTGCGAAAATGATTTGAAGGAACGTGCCGGCAACCCGATGACTTCTTCTGTTGTATCAGTGTATTGAAAATCACCTCCGTAAAGATGGGTCATCACCACTGCAATGGCATTCGAAATGACGCTGTGGCCGCTCGTATACTCCGGAAAAGGAGGTGTTTGCAGCAAAGGCGCCCAGTCTTCGTCAATGTACTTATTAATATAGGTCTCCGGCCTGACTAAGTTGCTGCGGAATTTTTCATCCCAACAACTAATAAACGCATCGGCCATGCCGAGGGTAATGTACAGGTAAGTCTCCGTGGTTTTCATCAGATCCGCATTGCCCTTGCGGGAAGCAATCGCCCCAATGCCCGTCCAGTGTCCGCCCGGAGAAGCTTTTTTGGTAGCAAACATGACGTGGCCGACATGGTGGGATATAAACGGATTGTCGTCCCAAAATTTGGCAATGGCAATCCGCTCTTCTTTGTCCGTAGCATTCAGGGCTTCATAAACATCCACAGCTTCTTTATAAAAGACGCTGGTTGTATCCGTACTGAATGGAGTTGGCGGCGGCGGGGCAAACTGAGCGGCAGAATCGAGCGTAAAAGGACGAAGTTTATTCCAATGCGGCTCGATGGCTTCTTTATACCCGGGAGGAGTAGGTTGCCAGCGCGCCGGATCATCATTGAGTGAAAACTTCGGAAAGGTGCGCATCTGTTTGTAATTGTCTTTTCCAGACCAGGCCAGAATGTGTTTCGCCACAGCCTCCCCAAATTGCATCGAACGCTCGTACACCGCTTCGGGTATGCCCATCGCTTCAAACTCAGCGTAGAGTTCTTCCTGAAAAACATTAATGGAATCTTCAGAAAAAGTGAGCGCTTTGCCAACAGTTAGAAAGGCGTGCACACTCGCCAAAGGGAAACAATAGGTTTGACCCGCTTCGGGTTTGGGCAGCGCTTGGAAGTCGTTGAGTTGTCCGGCTAAGCTCTGGCATTCCGGAAAGCCAGGAATCAGCGCTTCGTAAGCTGCAATAGTCGAATAGGCGTAAATCCGGCTGGAGACGGGCGGGGAAAAAACGTCATATATGATCACATCGGTCAGCCGAACCATGGAGCGATGCAAAAACTCCGGGTTAGAAGCCTCTTTTTCATAATCGGCATTTTTGCGTTGGCAGGACAAGATCGCCAACAGAAGAACCAAACTTAAAACACCACTTTTCATAGTATTTTTTTGTGCTGATGAAACAGAATTGACAAAATCCGGGTTTTCCCCGGGGAAGCGTCAAACTTAGGAGGAATTCACAACTTCTGCAAGAATGAATGTCATCTCGTGCGCTTTGCATGAAAATGATAATTTTGCACTCCAATTCGGGGCAAGTGAGGGCGTCACTTAGAGTGACACCCTCACTACCCGCCCGATTGACTCGCACAATTGATACTAAAACTTTGATCTGTATGAATTTTCTGGATGAACTCAGGTGGCGCGGCATGTTGCAGGACATGATCCCCGAAACGGAAGAATTGTTCAAAAGTGACAAGATGGTAACGGCTTATATCGGCTTCGATCCAACCGCACCTTCGCTCACGATTGGCAATTATGTGCAGTTGATGCTGCTCACATTGCTGCAACGCGCCGGACATCAACCCATCGTGCTCATGGGAGGCGCTACGGGGCGTATCGGCGATCCCTCTTTTAAAGATGAAGAGCGCCAACTAAAAACGACCGAAGAATTAGACCGAAACCTGGCGCACCAGGTTGAGCAGGTGTCTAAGTTTCTCAATTTTACAGCAGGAGACAACCGCGCATTGCTGGTCAATAATTACGATTTTTACAAAGACATGCATGTGCTGGATTTTTTGCGCGAAGTCGGAAAAACCCTCACCGTCAATTACATGATGTCGAAAGAATCGGTAAAAAAGCGCATTGAAACAGGGATTTCCTTTACGGAATTCAGCTACCAGTTGTTGCAGGGCTACGATTTTCAATGCCTGTATGAAAAATATGACTGCGTTTTGCAAATGGGGGGATCCGACCAGTGGGGCAACATCACTGCGGGCACGGAGTTCGTTCGCCGCAACCTCGGCAAACGCGCTTATGCCCTCACCACGCCCCTGCTGACCAAAGCTGATGGCAAAAAATTTGGCAAATCGGAACAGGGCAACCTTTGGCTCGATCCCAACCTGACTTCGCCGTACAAGTTTTACCAGTTTTGGATCAACGCCGATGATGCGGATTTACCAAAGTTCATGCGCTATTTCACCCTGCAGTCCAAAGAGGAAGTGGAAGCGCTCGAACGGGAACACGCCGAAAATCCGCGCGAGCTTAAACGGCTCTTGGCCGAAGAATTGACCATCCGCGTGCATTCGCAGGAGGCATTTGAATCGGTATTGAAAGTGTCTGAACTGCTTTTTGGCAAAAATGCTGACCAGGAGGCACTATTGGCCATGAGCCGGGAGGAATTAGCTACTGTTTCGGAGGAAATTCCGGCTTATTCGCTGAATCAGGAAGCGTTGGCGGGTGGTATGAACATCTTGGACCTGATGGCCCAAACCGGCATTGCGCCTTCCAAGGCAGAAGCCCGGCGCGCGGTGCAAGGCAATGCGGTATCGGTCAATAAGGAAAAAATCAGTACCCCGGAACAAACCATTCACATCGAAGCCTTGTTGCACGGACAGTACCTGATGGTTGAAAACGGAAAGAAGAACAAAATAATGGTGGTGGTGGGATAAGGCGTAAATTCAGAAAAAAAACAAACAGCCCCTTCTTGATTTATAAAAGTAAAACTTGTGAGTGTTAAGCAGGGGCTGTTTGAAATTATAACGCCTATATCATCAAACTGATAACATTACGCTTAGCCTGCTGCAAACGCTGCCTCGTTTTCTATTTTTTTTCGTACCCCGCCACGATTTCTTTCAAAGTATCCAAATATTTGCTTTTCTGCGGCGAACGGCGTCGCTTGTTTGTTTCCGTAAAAAAAGCGTGTTTTTCCAGGAAGCCAACCTGCAGGCGGTTCCAGGTTTCCACGGTCTCCAGCACCTTATAAGCCTTTAATTCTTCATACAAGCTGCTCCCAATGCTGAAAAAATCGTCGCGGCCGAGGTAGTCTAAGTCAGCATCGCAAATAATCTGTTCTAAAGGATTGCGGGGCGATTGTGGGATTTTGGTGGCCATAATCATCCCGCAAATCTGCTCAATTTCAGGGGTAGAAAAGCCATACCGGGGCAAATGCTCCCGGGCGATATTGCACCCCAGCACTTCGTGGTCTTTATTGTTGATCGTGAAGCCCGAATCGTGGAACAGGGCGGCAGTTTTCAGCAGGATGGCTTCGTATGGCGATACCTTTTCAAAATAGCAGAGTTCCTCGGTTACGTAAAGTACGTCGAGGGTATGGTGCATCCCGTGGTAGGTCAGATCGCCCGAAAGTTCCCGTTCCAGTTTATCCAAAATGAAGGCTTTGGCTCCGTGATAATTCATGACACTGGCGTTTGAATAATAAGTCGCTTTATCTAACGAAATTGCTTATTGATTAAGTATGAATTTATTATGGCTTATATACATTGTAGTGCCTGAAAAATTCCCAAACCACTACTCCTACACAAACGGCGATATTGAGCGAGTGTTTCGTACCGGCCTGAGGAATTTCAATACAGGCATCCGCCATGGCCAGCACTTCGTCGCTGACGCCGTTGACTTCATTCCCAAAAAACAAGGCGTAACGGCCTTTTGCATCCGGTTCAAACTGGTGCAACAAGACACTGCCTTCTGCCTGTTCGACACCAACGAGGAGATAGCCCTCTGCGCGCAAAGTCCAGGCTGCGTCAAGCGGATCGGCAACGTAAGTCCAGGTGACTGAATCAGTTGCCCCCAACGCCGTTTTCAGAATTTCCCGGTGGGGCGGTTGCGCCGTGATGCCGCAAAGTACTATTTTTTCAACCGCAAACGCATCTGCCGTCCGAAAAGCAGAACCAACATTCAGCGCCGAACGCACATTATCCAGCACGACAACAACCGGCACTTTGCCGCTGAGCCGGAATGCATCCGGACTCAGGCGATTCAATTCGGCCATGCTCCGTTTCTTCATCCCCTTTTTTTTTCAAAAACCATCAGATAATAGTCAAAAATCAAGCCTTTTTTCAAGGTTTTGCTGTGCAATAAGGTCAGCCCCTGCTGCAGAAACAACCCGCAATAATCCCTTGAATCGTATTGGTGCGGATGCAACGCGTCGCCCGGCAAATATTGAAAAATTTTTTTCAACCAGCGGTGTTTGTGAACATCAACCGAAACAACCAGCATACCACCGCTTCGCAGCGCGTCCACCAGCCGTTTTATGGATAAGTCGAGGTCCTTGACGTGGTTGATTGCATTGAAACAGCAGACTTTATCATAGGTTTCGGGCGACTGAAACATTTCTAATGGCATGGCAATAAAACGCACCCCGGGATAATCTGCGGGGTCAAAATGCGCCAGGCTGCTTTGATACAGTTCCAGCAGAGGATCCAATGCATCTATCTTTGCCGGTAAGGGCAAAATAAATAAACCGGCAGGACCGCAACCTGCATCGAGTAAACGTTCACCAATTTCTACCGAGACACCAGCATCCTGCAACAGGCCTTGCCAATAGATCCGCTTTTTGTTCAGGTACTCCTGCTTGGGGCGCTTTGCTAAATAATATTGCCACCAGCGCCACTCCAGCGCCTGGGCAAGTTTCCATTTCCATTTCGACAGCAGCAAACCAATCACATTTCGTACCTTTGGTGTTGATTAAACATCTAAAGTATAAAATACAATTGAAACCTGTGCTATTTGCA
>JBJXFD010000588.1:0-9438 GCA_046153985.1 Saprospiraceae bacterium | reverse complement strand
TTTACAAACCTATAAGGTTTCGAAAACCTTATAGGTTTTTGGGTCGGAAGGTTAAAAAAGGCAGGAGGAGCTTATCCCTCCTGCCTCCAATCCTGTATGAGAAACCCTTTACAAACTTACTATTTTCCTTCATTGCCGGCTTTCCGGCTGAAATTGTGTCTGTCTTTATCGTCCGATAGCGGCGTTCATTTCGACTGCGCTCAATGACCGCTGCTCTCGAACCCTAAAGCTCAGACACTAAATATGTTCATAGTACTTGCGCGCCCATTTCGGATGGCACATTGACCGAATTAAAAATTATCCTGATGCACTACCGCTTGCAGCGTTTGCTTTTCAATTTCGCGTTGGGGCAAACCCAACTCCGGCAACCCCGATGCGCCACGGTCTGCCTCAAATTCCGGGCATCGTGCCAAATGGATGGATTGCAGGGCTGTAAACACGTTATTGGAACTCTGGTCGCTGATGGTCCAGTGGCGTTCGATGATGCACTGTCCTGATTGCTGCACCAGCTCGTCCGACCAGGAAACATTAAAATCGCAGGTGCTGCGGTCAATTGTGATGCGGTCGAAGGCCGTAGTCAGATCGCCGTCTTTATCCAAAAAAGGATATCCGGTGCAAACAGGATCTGTGCAGGCCTGAACTTCAAAAAGACCCGCTTCGTCAAATGTTACATCTTCCGGGAACAATACATCGGCGATGGCTGCCTTCTCTACGGTAACGAATTGCGGAAAAACAATGCTTTCTTCTTCGGTATTACCCGCCGTCCAGCGCCGCTCCCAAACACCCGCAGCGTTGGTATAAAACCGCAGGCTGCTGAGTTTGACCTCCATCGGTACGTTTGCAGCGTTGTCGAAATGCAGCGCCAACACATCACCCCGGCGCAATGCCGGCGAAAAGAACTTCGCTTTTGCCGCCTTTTGCACCTTCACGGCGCCGGCAGCATTCGTAGAAAATACTTGATTTAAAAGATTGGAGCCCCCAAAATTTTCATAGTCGAGCGAAATGAATCCATCAGCAGGAATGACAATTTTAAATTGCACAATGCTTTCGGCATTTACGCTGACCAGAGCGCTATTAGCCCCTTCAACTAATATTGCATTGGGAGCTCCGGTGACATCTACCCCACCGTCACCTTTGATCTTAGCGATTTCCCAGCGGGAAACCGCGAAATAATCTGTCCACTTTTGAGATGCAGAAGCCAGGCTAAAGTACTGGTCTTCAGCAGAAAGGACGGCCATCTGACCGTAAATATCTTGTACTTGGGGGTGTGGGAGGGCACTCAGTGCAATTTGATCGAGGCAATTAACCGCAAGGTGATTGGGGGTGACGCTCCAACCTTTGAGGAGGGGCGCCGCAGCAAGCGATTGCGCAGAGGTACTTGCGGAGGAAAGGCTCACGCAAAACATCAGGCAAATCAATTTGCTGAAAATGCTGGTTGAAAACCGGTAAGTGTCCGGCTCGTTCATGGGATAGTTTTTTAGATTCACAGGGACTAAAAACTCCTGCGGATGATGAGGTAAAATAGATCATGCGCAGGTGAGACGATGACAAATAAAAATTGTCACATCATGAACTTGAACACTTAGCCAGCAGTGGAGAATGGATTTTATCCCGGTGACCCGGAAAGAGGTTGCGCAAGCGCAAAAGCCCGGAATGGGCTGACAGGTAACATGTTTGTACGATAGTCATGGGACGATGCGGTTTAAGGGAAAACGGATTATAATTAAATCTGATTTTTGAGTGTGTACGCACCCTGTTTTTGGTCGTTTGCTATCCGCGCATTTTATTGTACTGAAAGCAAACTTTAGAACGCTACAAAGATAGCAGCGCATTTCCCATCAATTCCATACCTTAAATAGGGTATTTTTTAGGGAGATTTGGCATAAAGGAAGCTTTCAAACGTGATTTATCTTTTGCGACCGTGCGAACCTTTTTCCCAAAACTGCATTTCTTTACCATTCACATATTTCACTGAACATAAAAATATCATGCAAGTCAAGAGAAAAGAATGGCAACAGTTTGTCCCCAAAAGCTTAGAGGAAGTTTGGCAGTTTTTCTCCCGCCCCGAAAACCTGAATGCCATCACCCCGGAAGATTTATCTTTTGAAATTTTGTCAGACATCCAGGGCGTGCCGATGTATCCAGGGATGGTTGTCCAGTACAAAGTCAGCCCATTCCCCGGCGTTAAAATGAACTGGGTTACCGAGATTACGCAAGTGGCTGACCACGCTTATTTCATTGATGAACAGCGCTTTGGCCCATACGCCTTTTGGCACCACCAACACCATTTCAAGGCAGTTGAAGGCGGCGTTTTGATGACGGATATTTTGCACTACAAAGTGCCGTATGGCCCGATTGGCAATTTGGCAGACCTGTTATTGGTTGACAATCGGATCGAGGAGATATTTCGATATCGGGTGAAGGCAGTCGAGCGGATTTTTGGGTTTTGAAAAATTGAAATCCTAATCGTAGATATCCTTTCTATGGCCAATTGCGATTTCTATTGGAACAGAAGACGTTTTATCTGCCTTAGCTTCATCATATAATCGAATATCTTCCAAATCCTCTAAAGCTTCGATCAATTGCACATAATCTTCTAAAGGCAAAATAACCGAAAGCTTTTTGCCATCCGTATCTGTTATGTATTGAGGCTTCATCATCTTCATGTGCCGAAAGTTAAATAAGAAAGTGCAAAGTTAAGAACAAATGTGGTTCAATGCAATGGAGTTTACTACTCAAATGCTCCTACCATCTCCTTCCTAAACGCAATAACCCTCCTGAAATACTCTACATCCAACGCAGGTGCAACCCATTCCGTCTCAAAGGCTTTGCAAGTCGCTACCTCGCACCCATAAGCCGCAGCTTCGAGCATGCTCCGGTAGTGCTGCATCGCCCAGGCAGCAGCTGCGGGATGCCGTTCCAACCAAGCGGCAAAATTGGCGACCATGGAGAGTACCAGCTCATTCGACCATACATAACCCGGCGTACTCAGCAAGGTTGCTACAGCTTGCCCGTTTTCCAGTTCGCGGTGTTGTGCCAAAAATTCGAGGCCGGCAGCATTAAATGCCTCGTCGCTCATGCGCATCGGAGGGGTATTTTTTGCAGTTTTCCGGGCCGGAACGCCCCAGCGGGGATTCAGCGCAATGAGCCAGGCACTTCGGGGCCCCGCCACGGGTTCCAACAGCGTGCGAATTTCCGGATTCCAAACCGCCAGTTCGAGCAGCATCGGTAATTGAGCAGGGGGCAGATGGAGGTTTTGAGCCGCCGTTAGTTTGAGAAATTCCGGCAACGCCAGTCGGTAAGTACCATCCAGAATTTTTTCTAAGGCTTTTCCGGCGGCGGGGCTGCACAGGCGTTCAGCGCTCAAATCGGGCGGTGTGGCTTGTTCCTTTGCCGGCAATATCGAATGCGCCTGCCGCTGCCTGAGCAACATGGCAGCGCCATCCAGCAATGCCTTTTCCGGCGATGCATCCGGATCTATGCCCTGAGACAACAAGGCAAATCGCAGGTCTTCGGGCAAAGCGCTCCGGCCCAGGCCCAATAAAGCGGTGGTGGTTAGTTTTTGCCACACGAGGCTATAATTTAAACATGGCTTTCAGTGCATTCCACAAAGCGCCCGATAGCTGCTTCCCACCTTGCTTGCGCTCTTCTGCAATGGCGGCAATATCGTGCGCCAGCAACAGGGTCAAGCCTTCAACTTCGGCGGGCTGATAGGCTTGGGCCAGCGCCTGAATGCCCATATCTGCCGCAGGAACACCAAAGGCAAGTACGTAGCGCACCGGTTTTTGCCGGGAGAGTTGCGCTAAGCTGAACTGCTCGCCGGGTTTCAGGTAAAGCAACGTTGCATCTTTGTGCAGGTCTATTTGCGCAGCTGCAAAAACCTTTGCGGCAAACGCCTCCATTTCTTCGCGGAGTTCCGGAGGGGAAATCAAAACGATCAAAACAGCTTTGGCGCCGCCGCCAAAACACCGCTCGCTGATGGTGTCGGAATCTGCAACCATGAAAAGATCAAAATCGAGAAAACTCACGTTCAATAATTTTTAATGGGTATTCACTAAACTTCCGGTAATTTTGCAAAAAATTTCCAGAATGAAGTACAGCATCCGGATTGAAAAATCCACTTCCTCCCGCTTATCGCAAATTGACTTCAACAACATCCCTTTTGGAAGGACTTTTTCCGACCACTTATTTGCAGCTGATTATAAAAACGGTGAATGGACGGACTTGCGGATCGTGCCTTTCGAGCCTTTTCTCATCCATCCGGGTTCGATGGTGCTGCACTATGGGCAATCTATTTTTGAAGGCATGAAAGCTTCCAAAAACCAGGATGGACAAGCGATGCTCTTGCGCCCGGAAATGCACGCGCGCCGCTTCAACCTTTCGGCGGCCCGCATGAGCATGCCGGATGTTCCGGAAACCTTGTTTCTGCAAGCCCTTCACGCCATTGTCAGCATAGACAGCGACTGGATTCCACCCCAGGAAGGCAGCGCGCTGTACCTTCGCCCGCTAATGTTTGCCAACGACGAATTTATTGGCGTACACAGCTCCGATAATTACCGGTTCCTCATTATGACCGGCCCGGTTGGCCCTTATTATCCCAAGCCAATCCGTCTGTGGGCCGAACGCCAATACGTGCGCGCCGTAAAAGGCGGTACCGGAGAAGCCAAAGCAGCAGGTAATTATGCCGGTTCTTTGCTTCCCGCAAAATTGGCCGCTCAAAAAGGTTTTGACCAGGTGATGTGGATGGATGCCCACGAATTCAAATACATACAGGAAGCAGGCACAATGAATATTTTCTTTGTGATTGACGGCAAAGTGGTCACGCCAGCCACGGATGGCGCCATCCTGAAAGGCATCACCCGCGATAGCATTTTGCATATCCTGAAAGATAAAGGTTATGCCGTAGAGGAACGCCCTGTTTCTATTGATGAAATTATTGCCGCTTACCACGCCGGCACGCTCCAGGAAGCTTTTGGAACCGGCACCGCAGCCATCGTTTCGCATATTTCCGAAATCGGCAGCGACGAACTGCTCATGCAGCTCCCGCCTGTTGATCAACGTCCGGTCGGCGAACTCATCAAATCTGAAATTAATGGGCTGAGATCCGGGAGGATTGTGGATACGCGGGGTTGGGTGGTGCCGGTGGGCGGGAGAGAGGGAGAGGGAGAGAGAGGGGGGCGGTAGGGCGCTTTCTGAACAAAGAAAGGTAACTATTCGGCAATTCAACATAACTTGGCCTTCGGTTATGTAACCAATAATCTTCTTTTTCTGCTTCAGGGTCTGGGGTTGTGTAAAGAGTCGAATTTGTTGAAGTAGTTGAATTTGTTTAATTCGTTAAACACAGATAACAAACATGATACAAATATACGATTTCAACCAATTTAACCAATTCAACACTCTTTACACAACCCCGACCACAGGAAAAACAAAAGTCATGCAGCACATCCCTCATCAGCCGATTTCTCCTTTAGCATACAGTGAAACGTTTGTGGTGCGCACGTACGAAATTGACCATTGCAAGCGGGCGACTATTCCTGCGCTGATCCGGCTGATGCAGGAAGCGGCCATGCAAAACGTCATCCAGTTAAACGTGTCGGTCTGGGATTTGGAAGCTCAGAACATTTCCTGGGTGCTGCTGCGCAAATCCATGCAGGTGTTTCGACTGCCCGGACTGGGCGAACAGATTCGGGTACTCACCTGCCCGACGGGGTTTGACCGGCGTTTTACCTACCGCGATTACAAAATTTTCGGCGCCGATGACGAGTTGCTGCTACAGTCGTCTTCCGCCTGGTTGCTGATGGACATGGTCAGCCGCCGCATGGCGCCTATTCCTCCTTTTATTTTAGAATTTGAATCCAAAATGCCCGCGCTGGAAGACCGGCTGCCCAGACCCGATTTCCGGTTTCCCAAATTTGAGCAGGCGCATTTTACCAAAATATTTGAGGTCAATTTCCACGACCTCGATTTTAACTTACACCTGAACAATACGTTATACATCCAATGGATGCTGGAAGCCATGCCCCACGAAATGCTCCAGCACAAACGGGTGGCCGGCATGGAAGTACTCTACCGCGCCGAAAGCCGCTGGAATGACGTATTGTACGCAGAAACCCAGGTGCTGGACGACCATACCTACCTGCACCGGTTGATGAAAAAAGGAGAAGAGAAGGAGTTGGCGATGGCGTTGAGCAGGTGGGGGTGAGGGGGTGAGAGAGGGAGAGGGAGAGAGGGAGAGAGGGTGAGAGAGGGAGACCAATAACAAATAACCGATAACCAGTACCCAATTCATGGAGTTTGGCAAATTACCAACGATCGAATCTGTAGATTTCAGCCTGCCGGGCGACGGGGAAGGAACGGCGCGGGCGATTGCCGAAAGTCCGGCATCGGGAGGGCAGCCCACCTTTTACATTGGATGCACCGGGTGGAGCATGAAGGAATGGGTTGGTAAAGTGTATCCTGAAAAAACCAAAACCAGCGATTTCCTGCGCCATTACAGCCGGCAATTCAATACCATTGAGCTCAATACCACGCATTACCGCATTCCGGACTGGGTCACCATTCAAAAGTGGAAAACAGAAGCGGCGGATGATTTTCGGTTTTGCCCCAAATTGCCGCAAACCATCAGCCACAGCAACAACCTCGGCATCAGCGGCGGGGAATTGCCTGCGTTTTGCGAATCCATTCAGCAATTGGAAGAAAAATTAGGCTGCTGTTTTATGCAATTGCCGCCCTATTTTGGCGTTGACCGTCTACCGGTGATTGAACGATTCATCGAGCGGTTCCCGAAGCATATTCCGCTGGCATTGGAATTGCGGCACGAAAGCTGGTTTGGCGAAAGCCCGGCCTCCGAGGCCCTTTTCAGCCTGATGCAGGAACACAGGATATCTACGGTCATCACCGATGTAGCCGGCAGACGGGATGTGCTGCACATGCGCCTGACCACCGGCACGGCCATGGTTCGCTTTGTGGGCAACAACCTCCACCCTACCGATTACCAGCGGGTGGATGCCTGGGTGGGCCGCATCGGCGATTGGTTTGAACAGGGGTTGCAGGAGGTGTTTTTTTTCACCCACGAACCCGACAACCTGATGGCGCCGGAACTGGCCTTCTATGTTTTTGAACAGGCCAGCCGGATTGCCGGCGTTCAAACGCGGGGACCGAAATTGATAGGAAATGAACCGGAACAGGGGCAGATGAGTTTGTTTTGAATTGAAGATGTTGTCGGTTGTTCGTTGAGCGTTGTTCGTTGTTCGTTGCTGTTCTGACGCCCAACAGACAACGATACTCATCATAATATTCGAACCAACGAAAAACGAACACCACCCTGGGGGATGTGAGAACAGAACGAACAACGAACCGATGGACGCTGGAACAGAACGAACAACGATCAACAAACAACGAACAACGAACCGAGGGATGTGAGAACAGAACGAACAACGATCAACAAACAACGAACAACGAACTAATCAACGAACAAATAACCAGTAACCACACCCATGGCAACACCAATACGCACACGAATACCAATACCGCCTCAAAAAGTCTCAACGACTGCGGTGATCCCTATGTTTCAGCGCGACATCAGTTGGCTGGCATTCAACTATCGGGTGCTGCAGGAAGCCAAAGACCCAAGTGTGCCCTTGTTCGAGCGCATCAAGTTTCTGGCGATCTATTCCTCCAATCTGGATGAATTTTTCCGGGTGCGCATGTCGAACCACCGCAACCTCCTGCGCGTAGGTAAAAAGACCAAAAAGGAATTGCACATTTCCCCAAAACAAACGGTGCAGGCCATCCAAAACATTGTAAACCACCAGCAGGAAGAGTTCAGCCAGATTTTTGAAAAGCAGATCATTCCGGGGCTGCGCAAAAACGGCATTTACCTTGTCCGGCGTTTAGACCTGAATGCGGAGCAACGGGATTTTGTCGAAAACTACTTCAAAGACCACATGTTGCCCTACGTGCAGCCCGTACTGTTGGTAAAAAACAAAATCCGCCCTTTCCTCAACAACGCGTCCCTTTATCTGACGGTGTTGCTGCAACCCAAAGAAGCTCCTTCGGCGCCACACGAGTATGCGATTGTTAAAATTCCGTCCGACCACCTGCCGCGGTTCATCGAATTGCCTTCGCCACCAGGTCGCCGGGATTTGATTCTTTTGGACGACATCGTCCGGCATAGTGTTTCCTGGATGTTCCCGGGGTACGAAATCCTCGACACTTTTTCCATCAAACTCAGCCGCGACGCCGCGTTGTACATAGACGACGAGTTTTCCGGAGATTTGATTCAAAAAATAAAAACAAGCTTAGTCAAACGCCAGGTGGGGCCGGCTTCACGCTTCGTTTATGACCGGGAAATGCCGCCCAGTCTGCTTGCTTTGCTCAAAGAAGTTTTTGATCTGGAAAAACACGATACCCTGCGCGAAGGGCGCTATCACAACAATTTCGATTTTTTCCGGTTCCCGGATTTTGGGTTGACGCACCTGAAAAACCCGCCGATGCCCGCGTTGTCCTATATACCCTTAGAGCGGGCGGTTGATTTTTTTGGTGAAATTGCCGGGGGGGATCACCTGCTGCACGTGCCCTATCAATCCTACGAGTCAGTGGTGCGCTTTTTTGAGCAGGCGGCCCGCGACCCGATGGTGACGCACGTCAAAATCATCCAGTACCGAGTTGCCAGAAAATCGCGGATCATGCAGGCACTGATGGATGCTGCCAAATCGGGGAAACAGGTATCCGTTTTCATTGAAGTGAAAGCGCGTTTTGACGAAGAAGCCAACTTAGAATGGGGTGAACAATTGGAAAAAGCCGGCGTTTCGGTGCATTACAGTTTTCCGGGCGTGAAAGTACACGCTAAAATCGCCCTTGTGCGGCGCCTCGAAAGCGGCGCACCCAAGCTCTACTCTTATCTTTCCACCGGCAATTTTCATGAAGATACCGCTAAGGTTTACAGCGACTTCGGGTTATTCACCGCCGATGAGCGCATTGTTAGCGAAGTGACCCGGATTTTTTCCTATTTGGAAACCGTAAAACCGCCCACGCACGCTTTTGAACACCTGCTTGTAGGGCAATTCAACCTGCGTCCGGCATTGGAAGCCCTGATTGATTTTGAAATCGCAGCGGCAACGGCAGGAAAAAAAGCAGAAATCATCCTAAAAATGAACAGCATTGAGGATATCCCGATGATGGAACGGCTCTATAAAGCCAGTCAGGCGGGCGTGTCCATCAAGCTCATCATCAGGGGCATCTGTTGTTTGATTCCCGGACTGAAAGGCTGGAGCGAAAACATCGAAGCCACAAGCATTGTAGACCGGTATTTAGAGCACGCAAGGGTGTTTATTTTTCACCATGGCGGCGTCGAAAAAATTTACCTGTCGTCGGCAGACTGGATGGTGCGCAACCTCACCTACCGGGTGGAAACGGCTTTCCCGGTTTACGACGAGC
>JBJXFD010000420.1:0-2915 GCA_046153985.1 Saprospiraceae bacterium | reverse complement strand
AGCTTCAGTTTTTCCCAGTTGCGCTTCACTTCTTCTTCGTCGGCCACTTTCAGGTCGCCGTAAATGTGCGGATGGCGTTTAATCAGCTTATCGCAAACGGCATTGATGGCGTCAGACATATCAAAAGCGCCTTTTTCATCGGCAATTTTGGCATAAAAAACCAAATGCAATAACACATCGCCAATTTCTTCCTTGATATCGGTCAGGTTTTCCTCCAAAAGCGCATCGGCCAACTCATAAGTTTCTTCGATGGTCAGGTTGCGCAGGCTCTGAAAAGTCTGTTTGCGATCCCAGGGGCATTGCTCGCGCAATTCGTCCATGATTTTCAGGAGACGGGCGAATGCATCGAGTTGATATTGCAGGTCTTTGGCCATAACGCGTGTTTGGGTGGCAAAAATAAACCTTCTTCCGATAGGGGATGTTGTTTTGGTGTGTAGATTTGCAAAATTAAACCATACCGCTATGTCGCAGTTCTTTCCGTTCCTCGCTGCCATCTTCACCGTGTTCGCCCTGTCGTTCGCGCTCATCAGTCTGCGTTTCATCATCAAAAAAGAACCTTTCCGCGGCACCTGCGCCAATTTGACGCCAAAACTTCAGAATGAAATCGGGCAATGTTCGGTTTGTGGCCGCAAAGCAGACGAGGTGTGTAAGATGCCGGAGGTGAAGTGACGCGCGAGGCAGAGCCGTTGGTTGTCCGATTCGGCCCATGCCGGGCAGAGCCCGGAAAATAGTACACGCGAGGCGGAACTTCGACTTCGCTCAGTTACCACGCACGCCTACGCGCGAGCGGATGTGGGAACAGAACGAACAACCTACAACGAAAAACGATCAACGCCCTCATGATCACCATGAACTACCAACACCTCTTCGCCAATCCCTCTTTCCAACTCACCAAAAACGTCGTCTTTTTCGGCAATCAATCCAGTTTTGATTTCAAGGCGGGCCGTCCAAGCCGTACTGAGGCCCATGCGCTTCATTCCGGCTTTTCACAAGCACCAAAACCAGGTTTGCCAGGGTTTTCAATTGCATGTGCGTGATGCGCAGATTTACCACAGCGTTTTCGATGCTTTGTTTCTCATGCAGTCGTTGTTGCCTCTGTTCGGTAAAGAAAATTTTTGGCGAAAAGGTGCGTACGAATTTGATTCAACCTGCACGGCTGCTGAAATCCTGATTGGCGACGACGACCTGATCGCTTATGTGGAGGGATCAATGACGGAAAGACAAGTATTGTCAAAATTGGCGGAAGCGGAAATGGATTGGTTGAAGTGGTTAAAATAGTATATTCATATATCGATAGGATTTGGGTAAAACTAATTACCCTCAAATTTAAAAAAGGTGTCATGAAATCAACTAAGCTATTTCTATATTTCACCCTGAGTTGCTGCCTAAGCGCTTGCGGGACTATTCTGCAAAATCCTTCCTCAACAATGAGCCCGAACCCACCGACATCCACCTACAAAGCGCCGGAATTTACAGACGCTGGGCGCTTGGACAAAATCAAAAAAGCAATTCCCGAAGTCGAAAAAATATTTCGCGAATTCGCCGAAACCAACCACTATCCCGGTTATGCTTACGGCATTGTGGTGGATGGAAAACTCATCCACGCCGGGAGCGACGGCGTCATAAATATAGACAGCAAGCAACCAGCAACAGCTGCCTCTCTATTCCGGATTGCCTCCATGACCAAAAGTTTTACAACCATGGCCATCATCAGGTTGCGAGATGAAGGCCGCTTGCTGCTCAGTGATCCGGTAGCAAAATATCTGCCGGAATTAGCCAGCGTGCCACCCCTGACCCAGGATGCGCCGCTGCCTACCCTTCAGAACCTGATGACTATGACCGCCGGATTTCCGGAAGACAACCCCTGGGGCGACCGGCAATTGGAAGACACTGATGAAGAATTTGAGGCTTTTTTGCGCGGCGGGTATGCTTATTCCACTGTGCCGGCTTCCGGTTTTGAATACAGCAATATGGGCTACGCGATGCTGGGCGCTGTCATTACCCGGGTTTCGGGCATCCCTTACCAGCGATACATCACGGAACATATTTTCAAGCCGCTGGGCATGACCGACACGCACTGGGAATATGAGGGCCTGCCTGCCGACCGCTTAGCTTTGGGCTACCGCTGGGAGGACGAACAATGGAAGCTCGAACCGATGCTGCACGACGGCGCTTACGGCGCAATGGGCGGAATGATTACTTCGATTGAAGATTTCAGTAAATATGTAGCGTTCCTCTTATCGGCCTGGCCAGCGAGAAATGCCCCCGAAACCGGTCCGGTTAAGCGCAGTTCGGTTCGCGAAATGTGCCAGATCGTTGCGCCCCGATTGGTTCCGAATGCAAAAGATACCGACGGCAACCCCTGTGCCGCTATGGCGGGATACGGCTATGGCTTAGGTGTTAGGAAAGATTGCCAGGGACTGACCAGCATCGGCCACAGCGGCGGTCTGCCAGGCTTTGGCAGCAACCACAGCTTTTTTCCCGACTATGGCATCGGCATCATTTCTTTTGTCAACCTGACCTACGCCCCGGCCAGTGCTGCGAATGTCAAAGCGCTGCGCCTGCTGGTGCAACAAGCAGAATTGAAACCCCGCCAACTCCCAGTTTCCGACATTTTAGCGACGCGGAAAGAGCAGGTGGTGGACTTGCTCCGCTCCTGGGATTCCAAGTTGGGCGACGAAATTTTAGCTGAAAACTTTTACCCCGATTTTTCGAGGGAATACCGGATGAAGGAACACAAACAGTTGCTGGTGCAATCGGGGAAAATTTTGTCGGTCGAACCCATTGGTCCGGAAAACCAGTTGCGCGGCACGTTCATTTTAAAAGGGGAAAAGAAAGACATTTCGGTGTTTTTTACGCTGTCGCCGGAACGAATTCCGAAGGTGCAGGCGTTGGAATTGAACTTACTTGAAAAG
>JBJXFD010000419.1:0-14186 GCA_046153985.1 Saprospiraceae bacterium | reverse complement strand
AAAATCGGGAAAGAGCTGTCCGTCATGCCGATTTTAACCAATGCAGCCCACGCATCGCAAAAGCCTTTGTGGCGCAGCGTACCGCGTACGATGTTGGGGATGCCGCTCAGGCCATAAATGTCGCGGTAGAGCATCGAATCGCGGTTGGCGTATGCTTCCCATTCGCCCATGTCCTGGATGTTTACCATCCAATGTTCGCGAAACAAGCGGTGGTAAGGCATGTATTTGAACTTGCCATTTTCAAAATATTGCGCTGTTCCGGTTCCCGCGCGCACCACATTTCGGGGGTTCCAGGTGAATTTGTAGTGCCAGGGATTGTCGTCGCTTTCCGGCGCCACCACGCCGCCTGCGTAGGAGCGGAAAGCCGTGATTTTCCCACCTTTGGCTTTGATCGCTTCGATGCGCTGCATGGCCGACATGTGGTCAATGCCGGGGTCAAGCCCCAATTCGCCCATGAAGATCAGTTCGTGGTTGCGCACCTTGTCGCCGAGTTTTTGCATTTCCTGCGACACGTAGGAAGCCGTAATGAGGTGCTTCTTGAGCTTCACGCAATCCTGCGCCACTTCAAAGTGCAGGTGCGCCGGCAGTAGCGAAACGACGACGTCTGCCCGTCCGATGAGTTCGCGCCGGTCGTTGTCTTTGAGCGCGTCGAGCCAGGTCGCCCGCCCGTTGGGGTGGTTATTCACCTTGCGCTCAGCTAATGCAGGATCTGCATCCGCAACGGTTACAAACCAGTTATTTTCCTTAGCTTTGTTCAGTGTGTAATTGATCAGTGCAGTAGCCGAACGGCCTGCGCCGATGATGAGGATGTTATTCATGCTTAAATATTTATGCTTCGCGCCCCGACCTCGGTCGGGGCGCGAAGCCGGTTTTGTCATACTGAGCGCTTCAGCGCGAAGTATCTGCGGAGTTTTTTTGCACCCTCCAGTTTTCGGGCGCAATTTATGCTCTACAAAGCAAACTATCCAATGATGAAAGAAAAACTGTTGCACATTGCACTGCGGATTTACGATGCGAAAGAAGAGTTGTCCACACCTGAGGCTGAATTATTGCAGGAAGCCAAAGCAGCGTTGTCCAAATCCTATTCGCCGTATTCCAAATTCGAGGTTGGCGCGGCGGTGCGTTTAGTCAACGGCGCTGTACTCAGTGGCGCCAACCAGGAAAATGCAGCTTATCCGATGTGTCTTTGCGCCGAACAAGTCACTTTAGCGACAGCAGCGTCGCTGCACCCGGGTGTGGCCATCGAATCCATCGCCATTACGGTGCGGAGTCAATTAAAAACCATTACAGAGCCTGCTTCGCCTTGCGGGGCTTGCCGTCAGGTGCTCTGCGAAACCGAATCGCGCCACCAGCATTCCATCCGCGTTATTTTGCAGGGCGAAACCGGCCCGATTTTTACGCTGGAAAGGGCTGGGGATTTGATGCCGTTGTCTTTTGATGGGAGTTTCCTGGAATGAGGTATTTACCGCATAGGGAGTGTTTTTTTACCACATAGGCCACATAGTTGTTTTCACAATAGATCACATAGGCGGCTTTCCTGTGCTATGTGTCCTATGTGAATACCTCTATGTGCTCTATGTGGTAAAAAACAATATCCCTATATGGTAAAAAAACTATGTGGTAAAAACCTATCTTTGGTAATAAATCGCCAACTATGAAAAACTGTTTGTTAGGACTTTGCTGCCTGATGGGTTTGCTCAATGCATGTTCTGACCCGTCCCCTTCCTCCACCGTGGGTGCTCCGTTTTTTATCGTGACCTATCCCGACAGCTTAGGCCCGGGGCCATTCGACGGGCGTTTGTTGCTTATGCTTTCCGTCAACGGCGACAAAGAACCGCGAATGGAGATCAGCGACGGCCCCAATACGCAAATGGTGTTTGGGGTGGATGTCGAAAACTGGCGCCCCGGCGAAGCCAAAAGTGTGGATGCTTCGGCGTTCGGATACCCGTTCGAATCGTTGGCCGATGTGCCTGCCGGCGAATACTACGTGCAGGTGCTGCTCCACAAATACGAAACCTTCAAACGCAGCGACGGCCATACCGTGAAGCTGCCGATGGACCGCGGTGAAGGCCAGCAATGGAACCTGGCGCCCGGAAACCTGCTCAACAAGCCGGTCAAAATCAGTTTCGACCCGCGCAGCAACAAGCCGGTTGAGATTGCGATGGACCAGCAAATACCGCCTATTCCGCAGCCGAAGGACACGGAATACGTCAAACACATCAAAATCAAAAGCAAGCTGCTCAGCGAATTCTGGGGGCGCGACATGTACCTCGGCGCGCATATCTTGTTGCCCCAGGGCTGGGCGGAACACCCGGAAGTGAAATACCCGTTGGCGATATTCCACGGCCATTTCCCGGATGATTTCAGTGGCTGGCGCACCACGCCGCCCGACACCACGCAGCCGTGCGAGTACAGTGCGCGGTTCAACTTAGATTGCTACAACCGCATCCAGCAGCAGGAAGCGTACGATTTTTACAAAATCTGGACCGGCCCCAACTTCCCGCGCGTGCTGGCCATCGAAATCCAGCATCCAACGCCGTATTACGACGATTCTTACGCCGTTAATTCTCAAAACCTGGGGCCTTACGGCGATGCGCTGACGTACGAATTGATTCCTTACATCGAAGCACAATTCAGGGGCATCGGCGAAGGCTGGGCGCGCTTTATGTACGGGGGATCTACTGGTGGCTGGGAAGTGCTGGCTGCTCAGATGTTTTACCCCGACGAATACAATGGCTGCTATTCGGCCTGTCCCGATCCGATTGATTTCCGGGCGTATACGGTCGTGGATATCTATAAAGACAAACACGCTTATTATTTGGACAGCAAATTCAAAAAAACGCCCCGACCCGCCCAGCGCGACTACCTCGGCCATGTCAGCGCCACGCTGAAAGAAGCGAATTACCGCGAATTGGCCCTCGGCGACAAAAGTCGCTCCGGCCAGCAATGGGACATCTGGGAAGCAGTCTATTCGCCCGTCGGCCCCGACGGCTACCCCAAACGCATCTGGGATAAAAAAACCGGCGACATTGACAGCACGGTCGCCAAACACTGGCGCGACAACTACGACCTCGCCTACATCCTCAAACGCGACTGGAAAAAGCTGGGCCCAAAACTGAAAGGCAAAATCAAGATCTACTGCGGCGACATGGACAACTACTACCTCAACAACGCCGTCTACCTGATGGAAGACATCCTGAAATCCACCACCGACCCGCACTACGACGGCGAAGTAGACTACGGCGACCGCGCTGAACACTGCTGGAATGGGGACCATACCCAGCCGAACGCCATTTCCCGCCTCCGATACCATCGGATGTTTATTCCGAAATGGGTGGAGGAGGTGAAGGGGAGGGCGCCGGAGGGAGTGGATTTGAGGGGGTGGAGGTATTAGGAGGAGAACCCCAAATACTATCAGCGCTTTGGAGGCGGCCGACGTGGCATGCGAGGATTAACTTTGGCCGTAGAATTCCATTTCATGTTAGTCTGCTGAACAGAATCTTCTGATGATTTAAGCGGCGCCGTCAAAGATTGAATATCCGATTTTTCATAATCGCTCAGGCAAGCAAGCAGGGCGCTAACAATTTGGTTTTCTGCAACATTTATATTTCCAAAGCCCTCAGTGCGGCCTAATTTTTCTCTCTTGAATGTTTTGTAACGATAAGAAATTTGTATAACTTCATTAGAATACTCAGGGTCATTTAATACCAGCCTGCGAAATCTTTCAATGGCCAGTTCTATGTACCCCGCTGCGATATAGTCTCTGATATTCTGAGTTTGCTTGCCAGGCATCGTGGAGTTCAGGCCTTCTTCAATCATTTTTTTAACTTCCGAAAAAGTACTGGCTTTACTAATTTTCAAATCCATTGGATTGCCGCTAAGATCCAATTCGTTTAACTGGTCTTTTAGTTCTCCCAAAACAGCAGGGAAATCGAAAAATTGATTTTGGGAAAGATCCAATTTGCGCAGATTTTTCAATTCTTTGATTTGTGCAGGAAGGATTTGAAGTTTATTGTTGCTAAGGTTGATTGAGCGCAGGCTTTGACATTGACTTATTTCATCAGGAATTCGTTCAATCTTCATACGGGTGCAATTTAAATCTATCTTACGGTTTAATTTTACCTTATTTATTTCGTCTAAAAATTCTTGATCGCCTTTAAAGGCAAAATCATCTATTTTATTAAAGAATTTTAAAATGGGGTCTTCATAATTACCCAAATTTATTTTTTTAACATTCTGATATAGTTTATCTAGCCTACTCCAACTTTCCGTAAAGACATTCCACTGAGCAAATGCAGTAAGAAAATCGATCATTCTTGCCGTTAAATCTTCATATTCTATAGGAATCGCTTTGCGAATAGAAATCGCAAATCTAGATCCTTTTCCGCCGTCTTCATCCATTTTTAGTGAATCCTGTCGCAATTGGCTTATTTTTAGCGCCCTGAGCAAGTTCATAGCCCATGTTTTATGATCACTTATATCCTTTAATTGCTCAAATAATTTTTCCAATTCCTCCGCATCATAGTAGCTTTCTTCAACCTGTCTTTTGAACAAAGACAGTAAGTTGTATTTAAATAAGGCTGGTGTGCAAATAGGATCGCCCCCATCTGACAGGCGCCAAAGATCGTCGTAGGCATGAATGCCCAATTGCCAGAGTTTGTCTTTGAGCGCGAAAGGGAAGGAAGAAATGGGGCAAATCCAGAATTTGCCAAGGGGGCCAATTTTAGGGGTAGCGGCGTTCTTTTCGTGGGTGTTTCTTAGTTCCATCAGAAAGTCATGGCCATATTCTCTTTTTTTATAGAAATTTTTACGAGGCTGGCCATTAATTTTATCAGGGTTAATCCTTCCAAGTAGGTAGTCTAAGAGCAGTATATCAAAAAAATTGCCTTTCATTTTATTGACACAGGCATCAATAATATTTTTTCCACTGTCTTCTATGGGCGTCTCCGCCCCGAAAGGGGATTCTATAATAATCTCAAAGCCTTTATGGTCAATTATTTGTTCAATCAGTGCTTTTTTTGAAAGCTTGCACGTGTCGTTGGGCGTTGAAGAAATCCTGCGCTCTGCATAATCATCAACCAGCAACAGGTGCCACTTTAACTTTATCTCATGATTACTTAAATAGGTTTCATGCTCGCATATTTTATCTTCAAAGTGGGTTTCTGAATGAAATTTAAAAGGAGTAACCACCTCATAGTGACCATTAATGCCCACTTTGGCAATGTAAGAGTTACGCATCATGCGTAGCTGGAATTCCAAATTGGCGCGCCCGGCGTTGGTATTGTAAAGCCCCATCTCATGCCAGGAACACATACGGCTCAATACGTGTTCCAATATTTCCGGGAATGATTTCTTACGAGATTCGTAAGGGTAGACAGGGACGTAACGCTGCCAGATGCCGGAATCAAAAAACTTGAACCTTGAATCGAGGCGGAATGATTCCAGATGTTTAAGATCAACTTCTTCTGAATCATCCCGTTCAGTGTACAATTCCATAATATCCTCATAACCAATTGTCAAAATAGGAGCATAGTCAAGCTCTGCTATGACTGACTCTTTGTCTTCAAAAGCGTCTTCAGGAGCGGAATCTGCTTCTTTGTTTGTTGGCCAGTTCTTTTGAGGAATAATAGGTCTTAGCGCATTTTCAGCAGATTTATCACTCACCAAATTGTAATAAGTAGAAGGATCTGCAAGGTGGTTCATTTTTACAAATAAAATAATAATTTTTCTTATATTCTCAGCTTTGACATCATCAGATTTAAGCTTGGGGTAAATAAATTCTATTATTAAACTATTCCAAATTTTGAATTTTGGCTCGACAATGTCACCATTCTCATTAATGATTATTTTCTCTGCTTTAAACTCTTCGTTGATTCCATAAAATTGGAGTTCAATACCAATTTTATCTCCTGAATCTGAGAGAAAAGTATAAACAACATTAAAAGGCTCCATGGCGTGAAAATTATTTTTAAGGTCCTTTAAATTAATTAATAAAAAATATATTTATTTTTATTGTACGTATTTTTTATAAGCAACAGATATATTTGGGAAAGCAGAGAATAAATGTGGATATTGTTTATATATTGACGTAATTTTATAATTCAAATTGTCTGATTTGCCACTTTTGTCATACCCCAATTCTGCCGCAACATGTTTTTTTGCGCCACTGCCAGGGTGTTTTTTCAAGGCGTCTTCTATTCTTGTTAATTCAACAATTGCTTTTTGTTCTTCAATTGTGCGTTCGTCATTTTTTAGGTCAAAAAATTGAGCAACGGTAGTGCCTGTTCCCGAAGGAGAAGCGCCTGGTATAAATTCCTGAATTTCTTTGGGCAAACAATCCGGGGCTATTTCTACGCGGTCAAGTATTTTTCTGGTCATCATCATGCTGTTAATGGTATTAACCAGTTCGCGAATATTGCCCGGCCAGTCGTAGTTAAGGAGCATATTCATTACTGCGGGTGGAATAATTGCAGCGTCGTGGGACAATTGCCCCAGATAATGACGGATGATCAGTGGAATATCTTCTCGGCGCTCACGCAAGGCCGGGATATAAATGACCATGGCTTTCAAACGCTGGTACAGGTCTTCCCGAAAGTTTCCTTTCTTAATTTCTTCCTGCAGATTGCGGTGTGTAGCGGTAACAATTTGAACATCCAATGCCACATCCTGGTCCCAGCCGATGGGGCGAATGAGCCGGGTTTCCAAAAAGCGCAGCAATTTGATCTGGATATTCGCGCCCACATCGCCTATTTCGTCCAACAAAAGGACACCATGATTAGCTTGTCTGAAATATCCTTCGCGGTCATATTCAGCATTGGTGAAGCTGCCTTTTTTGTGCCCAAATAATTCGCTTTCGAGCATTTCTTTAGGAATAGCAGCGAGGTTAACACCCACGAATGCCGCCTGTTTCCGTACGCCTTGTTGGTGTAGATAGCGGGCTGCTACCTCTTTTCCAACACCGGTTTCACCTGTAATTAATATAGTTGAATCAGGATATTCTTCGGATAAAATTTTTAATTTTCGCTTAATTTCTAATATTTTATCGGATTCGCCGATAAATATATAGTTCTGAGATATTTTACTCTCAAGGGTTTCTTTTTCCCTCTTGAGTTTTGTATTTTCTTTTTTTAAATCCTTGTTTTCTATAATTGTCCTGAATTGCTTGTCCCATAATTTGTAATCTAATTCTTTTTTATGCAGATAAATTTTTGCGCCATTATTCATAGCTTCCATAACAACACTAATTTTACCTTCTTTAGTAATTACTATGATGGGAATGTCCGGAAAATTCTGATTTAAATAAGGAAGAAGATTGAGTCCAACCGTGACATCTTCATTACCATGAAGGTCTAAATCTAATAAAATTAGGTCAAAACTATTGCCGGAAGAAAGCTTTTTTTTAAGCTCCTGTTCGTCACGGGCGCCGTCAAACTCATAGCTATCACCTAATGCCAAGCGAAGATTTGCATGAAATTTGAAATCGTCATCAACGACTAAAACCCGATAGTTAACTTTCATTTGCATAAGTTTTTTCAATATCGTTGAGCATTCTTAAAATGACATTGACTTTTCCAGCACAATCAAGTACAAAAAATAGATTAACATCCTGGCCTTGCTTGCTAAAAAAAGGTTCTATTTCTTCTATAACTTCATTTATATGATGTATTTCGTTAGAAAATGGTAAATAATTTAAAACAGGGTAGTAATATATCCATCTATCGAAAAATGCATTCCAATTTTTCCATACGTAATCATCGTTAAATGCCGCCAACGCAGCCGCTTCGTATGTCCATTTTCGTATACTTACTGCATTATTTAAGGCCTCAGTTGTTGTTTTGACATTGATTAACTCACTGGTCAGGCTCTCTCTTCCATGCCCTTTGAAAAATCGGTTTAATTTATCAAACATTTCAAGGCCTCCCGTGAAAACAGGCTGCCAAGTTTCGTGTGCGAGCATGGCTTTTTTTATGAACTCACTTAACTGTTCCGGAAGATTTAGGATGTCTATATAATTACTATGAACAGCTTCCTCAAAGCCGATATTAATGAGACGGGCTTGCGGGTTTTCCGCTTTGAGGTATTTTTTCCAAATATTTTCCGGACTGATTCGTACATTACCACATTTGAGTGGACTAAAAATAAGCAACACTAAGTTTTTTGTTTTTTCAATACCTTCCGTATAAGGCAACAGATCATATCCCTGCGCTCCAAAATAAGGGGCAAGAGCTTCTAAATAACGCTGGTCAGATGTCAAATAGTATAATAATGGCATTAGTAATAGGTTCTTTCTGGCATGGCAGCCAGCAGGGTACGAAAATGATTTCTAATAGTTTTGATTAGTTCAGCAGAGTTTAAACCTTCAGGAGAATCAGAAACTGGGGGAAGCGGTTTTACTATATTATCCACAAGCAAGGCTTGCAGATCAATATACAACTTACTGATTGATGTTCCATATACTTTTTGGAGATTTGAAAGGCATCCGTTTATTAACTCCGGGGTTCCATTTTTATTGATTCGTTCATCAAACGCCTCACGTTCTATTTTTGACAGGCTCTCCGGATATTCCACAAAAGTCATTAACATGAGGTACAATAAATCGTTTTTATTGAGATGGTGAAATAAATCTACAGATGTAACAGCATTGGCTTTTATGGAAAAATGGCAAAAGTGAATTAGAAATTCTTCCTTTAATTCAAATATTTTAGTTTTAAAGTAGTGGGTATAGTATTCCCAAACATTGTCAAACCGAACAGGGTTAATTAGTCGTTTTTCTAGATCAAAAACCGCACTGTCTTTATTTTCCTGGCTATTTTTTTCACCATTTGCTTCTTGTATTCGATTTTCTTTACTATCTGCTTTTACTTGCGCTCCATCTAAAGTACCTTCTTTATCGCCTATTATTCTCAATAAGCCTTTTGGATTGATATTAATATATAAATAGTCATGTGCGTCACCAAATAAAAAGCATTTTGTACGAAGGGCACTGCTTTCCGGAAGATCATCTAATAACCGATTAATGGTACTGCCATTATACCCACCTTTCCGATGCAGGAATACATAAATATTAGCCTCTGCATCACTTTCTGCGATCAATCTTTGTATTCTTTCTATTCCCAAATTGGGTAGGCTGTCAATCAGGCAGTAAATGTAATCCTCTGCATCGAATCTTGTTTCAGACGGTGAACGGTGAACCCGCCACTTACCATGATCTGCCTCATAAATATCTTTTTGCCATTTCCACGCAATGATCATAATGCGTGAAGTCGTTTTTTTTGATTGAAGTGTATTCATTTTTGGATATTTTATCGCTCATTTGAATGCAAATGCTCAGGAGCCAAACATAACTTTAACCAAATTGTATTTTAATTCGATGTCATCTTCTTTACCTACGGCGCTTTCAATCCCCGAAATGATGGATTCAACCGGCCTGAATAAAGTAAATTCCGTATACTGTTGGTATGTCTCGCTATTTTTAAGAAAATCCCACCAGTCTTTTCGTCCTCTTCCGGTCGTGATAACAAAAATAAAATTTTTTCGTATCTCACCACCAGGTTTATCTTGAATTAAAGGAAGAATTTCCCTTTCTATAAAAATGCCCAGGCGGCTTTCTTCTGCATGATTCTCTTTGGCGTACTGATTGCGCAAAATGTTGTCAACAAAAGTAAGATGCATAACTAAAAAATGACAATTTTTAATCTGTTCTTTGATCGAAATACTTTCCCCGGTTTCTGAAGTAGTTCGGTCATTTACCCAGTCTTCTAAATTTTCATTATAAACATTTATGTTAATGTTTTTTAGAATCTGATTGTAATGATTATCGTCGCGGATGCGGTGCCGGATTCTGTTATCAAAAATGCAGATTTTAGTTTTCCACATTTCTAAAAACTCCAACCACCGGGTATCAAATTCCGGGCCGCTTTGAGCCAACTCCGGATTTTGAAAATATTGATTGAATATGCCATGACTTCGGAATCTAAGAATAGCATCATCATTAGAAGTGCCTTTATGAGCCAGATAAATTACCGAATGGTGATGCGCCTCTTCGAATGCGTTTTTAGAATAACGAAATGTCGGTAAATTGGCTGAGCCGTCAAAATAAATACTGAATAAATGCTGTGTTCTTTCACCAGTTTTTTCAATGCAGAAAATGGAATACGACTCAGCAGACAACCATTTTTGGAGCCAGTTTGCATAAGCTATTTTAAATTTCTCCTGTTCAGAAGTAATCGTGTTATCTGAGTCCGGTTGCTCAATGATGCGAATAACACTGGCATCTCTGCGTGCTTTAGTCCATTGTTCAGCCCATTCAGAAGGCGCTATTTGTAAAAGACGGAATCGGGAACTATTTTCCCATTCCCAGTCACTTTGGGAATTTGATATTCTACGAATATTGGCTCCTTTCCAAAGGTAAAAATATTTTTTTGTCAGGCCTGTTGCTGCTTCCTCATTATGCGGATATATTTTTGTAAACTGACGATCATTTTCTTCTTTCTTTTCTTCCAGAGGTTTTCCTTTAAGTTCAAAGTCATCATGAGGTGCAGTTGCCAAAGAAGACGCCACACGAATCCAGGGATAAAACTCCTTGTCTCTGGGGCTATCCTTAGGGATTTCTCTACCTGACAAAGATTCGTCCGTCTCGATTGACAGTTCTCCATCATTTTCATCAGGGATATATCCAAGTCTTCTTGGGTCGTCGTCACCTCTCTGAACACTGCTGAACGTGTTGTTAAATAGCATGGCTGCACAAACTTTATCCTGATAGTTTCCTCCCAGAAATGGCATATAGTTGGAAGGGTGCATGATGCTCTGATACAAGCTAAGGTGTTTGCGCCGGATCAGATGCGGGCTTTCATCGGCACGCACGCTTTGGGAGAGTTTGGTAGGAATGTCCAACCATACCCCAATCTGGTACAATTCATGTTCAGAAGATTTTTTTCTAAGATGGTAAGGTTGAACAGAAAGTGTGAGGGTTAAGCCTTCCCGTTGTGCTTTTAATAAAGTATCCCCCGAGTAATGTTTGATGTTTCGTATTTCGTTTTCGATGATGGTAAAAAATGCATGCCGCCCAACTACGCCGCCCGGAAAAAATACCATGCACTCCTGAAGTCTTTTTTTTAACCCGGAATAAGCATCACCCGGTTGCACATATCTGGAACGATCCTGAAGTTCGGCAAAATTTTGACCATCCGCGCGGTTTGTACCATATTCTCCATATTCCAGGCTTTCGCCTCCGGGCAGGTCTACATAATAAACTTTTTTATCGCCATCTTCTTTGACGGGGTCATAGTTGGCAGGAGGCGATAATATATTTAAATAAGCAAACTCCCCTGCTTCTAATACCTGCTTGCTGATAATGCCATTGGGCAAGCGTTTAACTTCGGGCTCATACACCACAATTTTCAGGCGAATGTGCGTAATATCCTCTGTTTTGGCTATGGTGCCAAGATAAAGTGGGTTGTTAATGAAATCGTACCACAGCACGCTGAACAGGTCTTTTACTTCACCGCCAAAATTTTCGTCGCGGGTAACGCCGCTCCAAAAAGCCCCTTTCTCAGCCAAAAAACCAATGAGTGGTTGAATTTCCCTGGCTAACGAACCTTTATAGTTGATGACAGAGTTGTCTTTTTCCTCTGAACTTTTGTGCGTTTCAGAAGTAGCCACTTTTTTGGGTGAAAATAATGCCTCCAGATCGTCGGCGATTCGGCCTGCCTCCCTCTGAGTAATTGTCAGATAGTTCAAATTAAGTTTTGTTGACGGATGGGCAAATGCTCGTAAGGTTTCAATGTCCGCTTCTATAGTTCCCTTACCCGGGCCTTTTCCGGAGCCGCTTCGCCATTGTGCCCGTTTGCGAAACCACCAACTCAAAGCTGTCAGGCTGTGCGCACTGACATTGTGCGCATAAGAGTCCACTAAAATGGCTGTGATGGCATTTTTGAGTTGCTGGTCGTAAATGGTGCGGGTAACATCAAGGTTTTGGAAAAAACGTTGATAATAATACCAGGCGTTGGTTTCATATAATCGAGCGTATTTCAAGTTTTTTAGAATAGGGCTTCGTTTTTCAGTTTCTTTCCAGAATTCCTTACTTTTTAGTTGTTTTAAACTTGCAACGACTACGGGGAGTAAGGATGTTTCATACTTGTTTTTTCCTACTACGTCCCAATCTAGTATCAAATTTTCATATTCCCAACTAAAGAGTTTGATGATGTTGCCAATACGCTCAATGTCCCAGTTAAAACTGCCATCCGCCTTTAAGTTTTTAAATATTTTGATATCCTTTTTATGCATGATAATGTGAACGATCCCATCAAATTCAGCAAATCCTATAAGCGGTACTGATATATACCAGTAGTCTTTCCATGCTAGGTTCTTTGAAATGATAGGATATTCATTTTTTTGTCTTTCTGTAGCAATACTTTGAGTTTTTTCAGGATTGGTTACAGAAAGGAAATAGTCTTTAAGTTGGCCAATAGACTTTTCTAGTATTTTTTTAATTGTTAAAGATTTTGTTACAATAGATTTATAGAGTTCTGAGCTAACTTTGGCGCCAGCACTCTTTAACTCTGTATTTTGTAGATAAATCCAGTTTTCATTAGTTTCTTCTTTTACCGAACCCTCCTCCAGCAACCACCGTTGCTGTTTTGTACCTGCATAAATTAAATCTGGAATTTGGCTTCGATCAATATCTAAGGTCTCTTTACGAGGTACAGCATTAATCCATAAAGTATATTTGTAGCGTCCGGAAACATATCCAAAATTCCGCAATGCTACATGTAGCCTATCCTGAAGTGTATCGTAAAATTTATCTATATCGGCAAAAGCTCGAATTGTTCTCTTTTTTTTGTTTATCATGATTTTTCGTATTGATTCAGCCTAAAGATAACAAACTATTTTTATCTATGGCTATGAAATACAGGAGGGAATTTTTTTTGATTATAATACTCCAAAGCAAGAGGTGCCCATGTATCCTGAAATAGACTGCTGAGGTCTATTACGAGGCTTAATCGGGAAGAATCCGGAACAGGAGTATCTTTTGTCAGCTCGTAAACAAGGTGTATTACACCGGTGAGTTCGTCTTGTTCTTTACCCTTATAAATTAGCGCTATAGATAAATAAGCGCTATTTTTTATATCAACTATGGAATTAAGAACTGGGTACTCCCCATATCTTTGACGCGATGTTAACTGGCTTAATATATGTTCATCTTCACGATTTGGATCTAAGCCTTTAAAATAATCCTGAAGCTTGCCGCCGACGCAATGTAATTCCTCTTTTTTAAAGTTATGATAAACTTTGCTGCTTACGATTGCTGTTTCGGCGGATACGCTTGCAGTTCTTAAAAATTCCAGTCCCTTTTTTCTTTCAGGCGTTTCAGGACTGACCTTCTTCATCATTTTTTCCAGCGCTACAAGCCCACCATACCTTAATTTGCCTTTCGCGGCGCCATCAAACACGTTCATAATCATAGCAAAACTACCTGGGAAAAATCCCTTTTGCTTGATTTGTTTATGCACGTTGGCATAAAGACGGTCGTAAATATCACTCCTATGTTCAGAAGGTACAACGCGTTGTTCAGAAGGATCGGATTTACTCATTACTGTAGACATTGTTTCTGTTTTTTTTCAGTGGTAACTTTACTGATGATTCCAGCTTTAAGGGCTCTTGTTGATCACACAGTAAAATCTTCTGTAATATTTATTGTTGTTGGCAATTTTCGCCATGTCTTTCAGGTACCAGCCGGCAGATTTCTCCCGGCCTGAATTGGTTAAAAAAAAGACTGCTTCATTGGCCAGTTCATGGCCTGCTTTCATCGCATTTTTCAGACTATTGGAAGCAATGATCTCCTGGAAAACTACCTCTTCATTAAATGCTTCCAATTCGCCTTTCAAAAAAGCGGTGATGGTGCTTTCCGTCGTTTCTTCCCTTAAGTGGAAGAGCAACGGCAGCGTGATGTTCCTGTTTTTCAAGTCGCTCAAGGCGTCCTGGGCTATTTTAGCTTTTGTATCCAGCCCAAAATACGATGGCGCCCAGTCGCAACAATCGTTTACAATTTGTCGCATAATTCCGAATCTGCGGGCAAAAGCAAGTAATTTTCTCCCTTCACTGGAAGTTTCTGGCCGCTGCCGGACGGCTGGATATTGATTCGCAAGGTTTGCTGCTTTTCACTCAAGATGGGCGCATCGCCAAAA
>JBJXFD010000544.1:0-3673 GCA_046153985.1 Saprospiraceae bacterium | reverse complement strand
TGTCTATGAAAATCACGCTTGCAACCCTCGTATATTTCGCTGCAACTAACCTTTTTAGTCAAATCCCAACGGTATCGATAGGGCGTATCGAAAGGCTGGAAAACTTTCCTTCCCAATACGTGGATGCTCGAAACATAGATGTTTGGCTGCCAAAAGGTTACAGCCCGACCCAAAAATACAGTGTGCTGTACATGCAAGATGGGCAAATGCTATTCGACAGCACCATAAATTGGAACCATCAGGAATGGAAGGTGGACGAAACGCTGGGACAATTGATGCGAGAAGAACGGATTAAGAATTGCATCGTAGTGGCTATTTGGAATGGAGGGCAGAGTCGTCACGCTGATTATTTCCCTAAAAAACCGTTTGAGTCGCTCACAGGGGCGCAAAAGGAAGCTATTTATGCAGCCGCAAGAAGCAATGGATACGCTGTTTTTGGAGGCTACAAAATCCAATCTGACCGTTATCTTAAATTTATAGTAACGGAATTGAAGCCCCTTATTGACAAAAAATACGCCACCCTTTCAGACCGAAAAAACACCATTATTGCAGGGAGTAGCATGGGCGGGTTGATTTCAATATACGCGATTTGCGAGTATCCAAAAGTCTTCGGTGGGGCGGCATGCTTGAGCACACACTGGCCAGGCATTTTTGACGTGGAGCGCAATCCCATCCCCGATGCTTTTTTAAAGTATCTTAAAGCCAATTTACCCAATCCAAAAAGCCATAAAATCTACTTCGATTACGGCGACCAAACCCTGGACGCCATGTATCCGCCGCTTCAAAAAAAGGTAGACGAAGTGATGCGAAAACGTGGGTATTCTGCCAAAAACTGGACAACCCGATTTTACCCCGGAGCAGACCATAGCGAAAGGGCCTGGAGCCAAAGATTCAATATCCCGTTGCTCTTTTTACTGGGTAAATAACCGGATTAAAATACCTGGATGATTTTGACCATACCCATTTAGGCTGGATTGGGAAAAGCAAGCATAAGAATCAATTAGAAAATTAGGACCTGCCCGACGCACCCAAATAATTGTATCCGAGTATTTACATCCTTGAATGAACGACCGATTTTTCATAAAACGTTGCGAGGATCTGGCCGCCATTGCATCCGGAAGGCAAGAATCGCCAGTCGGTTCAGTGCTTGTTTTGGATGGCCAGATCATCGGCGAGGGCATAGAGGCCGGAAAAGCCAAACAAGATATTACCTGTCACGCCGAAGTCGAAGCCATTCGGGAGGCGGTGAAAAATCACGGAAAAGAACTATCCGCTGCTACGCTATATACCACGCATGAGCCTTGCATTTTGTGCAGTTATGTCATTCGCCACCATCGAATCGGGCGGGTGGTCATACAGCATGCGGTGGCGCATATTGGCGGCGCGACTTCTGTGTACCCGATTTTGACTGCTATGGATATTCCGATTTGGGGCGAGCCACCAGTCGTGGAGTTTTGGGATAAATGAGGCTTATTTTTCTTTATCAAAGCACCGGGACCGGAAACCGTCGGGAAGTAGCTTTCCCGGTTCTAGCATTCGCTAAGCGTGGTGCTTGCACAAGTGAAACGGCAGGCATAAATTGCGGGGTGAATTGTTTTACCTGGCTGCGTTCGATGAAAATAAAAATTAAAACAAATCAAAATGACTGGTTACATTTTCTTGGTATTGACATTCCTTTTTTACGTCTGCTTAATATTCTTAAAACCAACAGCGGGCCATAACGACATAATAAGCGGTCTTTTACTCTTTGTTTTTTATGGTATTGGTTTTATCAGTAGTCTTATGTTAACGATTAAGGTTGTGCAGCATGGTGGGTTCGATTGGGTGTCAGCCCAAAGTGGAATACGCAATATAATAGTAGGTATAGGCTGGATAGGTATGACCATGGCAACCCTTATTTGCCTTGACATAGAAGCGGCGGCGCAACCAAGCGAATTGCAGCATTTTTTTCAATGGTTGGCCAAGAGCAAAAGTTTAATTTGGATGCCTCTGTTAATGCTTGTGCCTTATTTTATTCTTTTGAATAGCAATTTAAAGGCAAGTATCTCCCCCAATGTATATAAAATCCCTTTAACGATTGGTTTTGCAATAAGTGCCCTTATGGTTTTATGGCTGCTATTTTTAGGTATAAAAAAGAAAGACCCATTTGATGAGTCTAAATTGACCTACGAACGGGCTATCGAAATCATTGACAACAGTCTAAGTGCAGACCCCAATATATGGCATTTTGCCGCTCGAAAAATGGATGAGCGTGTGCGGAACCATGCCTTGAAGAAAATCAGAGAGAACAAGAATCTAGAAAAAGATATGATAAGTGAATTGAATGGCAATAACAGATATTACGGCGTTTACGCCTATTTGGACGGCAATAAAGTGGAGCATCCTGAACAATTCATAGAGCCTATAAAAAATAATATTGCTGAATTTGCATTTGAAATTGGGAGTACAATTCAACCTCCTGAATTTGGTCAGAACAATAGGGATGAAGATTTTTTTCGGAATTCAATAGATGTTGAAAGATTATGCCGTGTATTAGAGGAACATTTTAAGGACAGCAGTACCGTCTTTCGGCCAAATATGATAGAAGTGCAAAAAGCTTTGGAAAAAGAACCTTTAAATCGCTATGTTGAAATACGTAATAAATATCGGATTGCTGTAAAGAATTGGTTGGAGGCAAATAAATAGTCGACCCTGACCGCTAACGTTTTCGGGCTTTGCATTTGGCAGGTTTCGGAGCACAAAACTATCACCCAGCACTGAATCCTGCACATGCGGGACACAAAACTCCAAGTTTGTACATCACCCCGCCTGATGCAAAACCGCTGTTACCAGCAGTGTTTCTGCCCTACGTTAAGGTGTCTGTTATTTTACGCTGCAAGAACATTGGTGATGCTCGCTTATGTATTTTATTGATTCTATACAGAGCTCTTTTAAAACTGACAAATTGATGTCGGAAATTTTTTTCACATATATACAGGCTTTGCTCATTTTGAATTTACCAAGGTCAGCTAAAACTAACCTACTTCTTTCCGTGTCTGAATAAACGTAAAACGTAAGTGCTGCTTTTCTCGGAGAAAATCCAAGAACTGGTGCATCTCCTTCGTGTCCGCTTGCATATTTGTAATGGTAATTTCCAAACCCGATAATGCTCGGTCCCCACATTTTAGGTTCAGCGTCCGACCATTCTTTCATTAGATCAATAAGGCGAAAACTATCTTGTCTCTTTTGTTCATTGTCAACAAATGAGGTTATGAAATCAATCACATTGACTTCTGTCTCTGTCGTTTTATTTTTTGTTGCCATATGCTTTCGCTCTTTTTAAGGATGTCGTTTTACAATGGCCGCCAACGGTTTGCAGCTACCCGAAGGGCGGGACTTTTACCACAAAACTTGATATGAAAAACTAATGTTTGATTAACCACAAAACTGTCTTTGGAAGACGAAACCCCGCCTTTTGGGTAGGTGCTGTTATGCGTTCGTGCTTCTTTCGGAGTCATTGTTATTTGCGTTTGCTTGTCCATAACCAAATATTTAAAATAATACTTAGTATCAAAAATGTCAAAATTAAATACAGGTTTTTGTTAGAATCTCTGTCAGTTCGTTTGACGTCCTGTTTAGTAAAAATTCCATTAATAAATTCGTTCTCTATCTTATCGAAGTTGGAGATTACCAA
>JBJXFD010000413.1:0-19160 GCA_046153985.1 Saprospiraceae bacterium | reverse complement strand
TTTTTCACCAATCCGACCGCGAAATCCCTCGCCAAAAACCGCTACCGCTACGTGCTGGCGCGCTGGGGATACGCCCGCAGTGTGATGTCGTGGGAGCTGTTCAATGAGGTGGACTGGACCGACCAGTTTGCGCAACGCAGCGCAGACGTGGCCAGTTGGCACATCGAAATGGCGGCTTATCTCAAAGAAATTGACCCCTATGGCCACCTGGTGACCACCAGCTACGCGCACGCTTCCAACGATGCAACGACCTGGAATTCACCGGATATTGATTTTACGCAAACCCACCACTACGCCAATATACCGAATCTCGAGCGCGCGCTCGGCGCCAGTGTCAACAATTATTTGGATGATTATGGCAAGCCAACCCTCAATGGCGAGTTCAGCGCGTTGGTGGACAACACCGGCCTGAACACCCTCGACCCGGATGGCATCCACGTACACAACTGCATGTGGGGCTCGCTGTTTTCCGGCGCTATGGGGACGTCCATGACCTGGTGGTGGGATAATTACATCGAACCGCGCGATCTTTACTACCATTTCGACCCCTTGAGCGCTTTTGCAGGCGTGGTGCCCTTGCGGGAAAAAAATTACATCCCCGGGAGTGCCAGGATTTCGGGCGTCACTGCGGATTTAAATCTCTCTCCCGTGCTCGGCGGCTGGGGCGAACTGGCGGACACGGCTTTTACCATTGAAGGCGGCGTGGTGAGTCCTGCAGGTGCTGCCCTGAGTTCGTTTTTGTACGGTTCTTCGTGGAATACGCAGTACCGCCGGCCTCCGGTTTTCCAGGTCAACTACCCGGTAAGCGGCGAATTTAGTGTGAAAGTTGGCCCGCAGATTGCTACAACGCCCAAAATTGCCATCTGGTTAGATGGGGCATTGCTGTTGGAAGCAGACGCGTTGCCCAATCAAAATTATACCATCCTGGTTCCCGCCGGAGCGCATCAGATCAAAGTAGATAACACCGGCACAGACTGGGTGAGCATTGCGGCTTACCGCTTTAGCGACCTTGGTTCGGCCGTGGATGCTTATGTTTTGAAATCGGAAGACAATTTAGAACGCGCTGGCTGGCTCTTGAACAACAGTTACAACCACGATTACGTGCGCAACAACGGCGTGCCGGATGCGGCTGCCGGTGCGGAAGTGGCCATCGGGGGCATGGCGTCCGGTTCCTATTCCGTGAAATACTACGATTGCCTCACCGGCGCCCTGATTGGGGGCGAAACGGCCAATGCAGTGAACGATACGCTCCGGTTTTTTCCGCCGCCCATTCTTTGGGACCTGGCTTTTGTGGTAGACGACAAAGCGGTTTCAGTCGCCGAGGCAAAAACGACTCGCAAACCACTGCCGGTGCAGGTTTACCCGAACCCACTGCCCATCACGACCCAAGCCACGGTTGCATTTAGTTTAGATCAGGAAGGCGACACCGCGCTGACTTTGCTCGATGCAAGTGGCCGCAACGTTCAGACGCTTTTTTCCGGGCGTTTGCCGCAAGGCGAACAACAAATTTCCGTTCAGCCGGATGGCGCGCTGCCTGCGGGATTGTACTGGATCAAAGCGCAGTCGGGAGATCGGATTGGAACGCAGGCGGTTGTGATAGACTAGTAATGATTGATGATAGATGATTGATTAATGATGCTTGATGATGTGAGTGACTACTCGTTCGATGTTTACGGGTTCCCATCATAAATGATCAATCATGTAATTGGGGTTTTCCATTATCAATTATCAATCATGTACTCATCAATCATCAATAAAAAATAAAGGAACAGACACCAACCAAAATAAACGTCCGTATGAATAAATTTTCGATCCCTCTTGTAGCCATGCTCTTCTTCAGCATCGGCAGCTATGCCCGGGAATTTGTGCAGGTGAACGGCAAACAATTCGTGCTCGAAGGCAAACCGTACTACTACATCGGCGCTAACTATTGGTACGGCGCGATCTTGGGCTCGAAAGGGGAGGGCGGCAACCGCAAGCGCCTGCGCCAGGAGTTGAAACTGATGAAAGAAAAAGGCATCAATAACCTGCGCGTGTTGGTGGGCGCCGAGGGACCCGACGACCAGCCTTACCGCGTGACGCCCGCCCTGCAAACCGCGCCCGGCGTTTACAGTGATACCCTGCTGGAGGGCCTCGATTACCTGCTCAAAGAAATGAAAAAGCACGACATGACCGCCGTGTTGTTCCTGCACAACAGTTGGGAATGGTCGGGCGGTTATGCCCAGTACCTTAACTGGCACGGGCACGGCGATATTCCTTACCCGCAGGTGCATTCGTGGGACGTTTTTCAGGCGTATGTGCGGAAATTCCAGCAATGTGCGCCTTGTAAGGCCCAATTTGCAGACCACGTGCGCTTCATCCTCGGGCGAACGAATCGCTATACCGGCAAAAAATACATAGACGATCCGGCCATCATGTCCTGGGAAGTGGCGAACGAACCGCGGCCGTTTTCCAAAGCCAATTTGCCTGCTTTTGAAACCTGGATTGCCGAAACCGCCGCGCTGATCAAATCGCTCGATCCCAATCACTTAGTGACGACGGGTTCGGAAGGTTCGGTGGGTTGCGAAAACGATCTGGAGGTATTCGAGCGCATCCATGCCGGCCAACATATTGATTACCTGACCATGCACATCTGGCCGAAAAACTGGAACTGGATTGACATCAACGACATCCCGGGCACGCTGGAAAGCGCGATCAAAAAGACAAACACCTATATCGAAGACCACGTGGCCGTAGCGCAAAAGCTGAAAAAACCCATTGTTTTGGAGGAATTCGGCTTGCCGCGCGATGGCCACTCTTTCGATTTGAGTGCCCCGACGACCAACCGGGATGCGTACTTTAAAAATGCGTTTGAACAAATTCTGGCGCACGCCAAACTCGGCGAAGTGCTGGCCGGCTGCAATTTCTGGGCTTTTGGCGGCAACGCCCAACCCAATCACACAGATGGGCCGTTCTGGAAAAAAGGCGCGGCGTTCACCGGCGACCCGCCACAAGAGGAGCAGGGCCTGAATTCGGTGTTTCAGAATGATACGACGGTGGAGTTGGTGTTGTCGTATGTGAAACAGATTCAGGCGGCGGGAAAGAAGTAAGAGGCAAGGGGGCAAATTGGCAAAAGGCAAGTTTGCCAATTTGCCCCTTGCCAATTTGCCCCTTGCCTCTTATATATCTTCTACAACCTTCGCAGTTTTTTAAAAACATACCCTCCTTTCACAGCGCCCCAAACCTGCTTGTCGTTGGCATCCCAGCCGCGGTCCCAGCTCAATAACTGGTCTGGGGAGATCACGACTTCCGACGTGGCGTATTTTGCACCGCGCAGGCTGCTCAGGCATTCCTTTTCGGGGGTTGCGCCCTGGAAGGTGCCGTCGGTGTTTTTACGCAGGTAGATGCTGCATCCCTGCCGGTCAATTAGCGCTTCAGGGGTAAGGGAGGCTAATTTTTCCGGGTCTTTCCAGCCGCCGGCATACTGTGCAGGGTCTTTGATTTCGTAAACTTTGCTGACCACGGTAGTTTCATCCTGCTGATACAGGTGGTAGACGCGCTGGCGATACGGCGCTGCTGCCGACTCGGCCACGGCTTGTTCCACGTAGAGCCAATAGCCGTCTTTTTTCTTTTTCCAGATGGGTTTCATGCTAAGCCGGATGTGAAAATAAGCGGAATCGGCTTTCGTCTGGGCTTCGCTGCTGAATTCGCCAGCCATGATGCCGGCCAGTTTTTTTACGTCTTTGGGTTTGATGGGAAGTGTTTGGGAGAAGCTGGGAAGGGTAAGGCTCAGGCAGAAGAGCGTCAGTATTGTTTTGTACATGGTCGATGAATTTGTTGAGGCAAATATAACCTTACTCTACTTCTAATTCGATGGCATTGAGATTTACTTCATCGGGATTTCCTGGTACGCGGGCGTAAATGTCAACGAAATAGACATGGATAGTTACATACGCTGTTCAACAAACCTTTACTATCTTTGCTTGTCAGGCGGCAACAAAAATTACATTGCCGGTGAAATTATTTTCTATGGCTGATTTATCCATTGTCTATGACCGCATGTCAGCGGATCCGTTGGACGGCGCTGATCTCAAAGCGTACTATATCAATTTATTTGCAGGAAGAGGAGATAACCCAATTCTGCCATTAAAACGCCGGCTGGAAAACTCCCCTGCGGGTAAGTTGCAGATTCTCTTTTCTGGCTACAGGGGTTGTGGTAAAAGTACCGAACTCAATAAGCTGAAAAGTGAAATCCAGCATGAGTTTATTGTACTGCATTATTCGGTATTACACGAACTTGACCCGATAAACATAAACTATGTAGAACTTTTCATCATTACGATGGAAAAGCTTTTCGGCGTAGCGGAAACGGAAAAAGTGCCCATTTCCAATTCATTGCTGAGAAGTGTACAAGCATGGGTTGAAAGCGAAGAAATTCAAAAAGTAAGGGATTTAAGCGTTACCACAGGAATGGAGGCTGGAGCTGATGCAGAGTTTTCAGTGCCCTGGTTTGTCAAATTTTTTGCTAAAATACGGTTTGCAGGGAATGCCAGTTTCAGCAACAAACGCACCATCACCGAAACCATAGAGCATCGCTTATCCGATTTGATCACCCACTGCAACGATTTGATCCGGGAGATTAAATTGAAACTATCTCAGGTTGGCAAAAAGGGCCTGCTCGTCATCATCGAAGATATGGACAAGCTCAGTCTGGAAAAATCGGAAGAGCTTTTTTTTCGGCATAGCCATATTCTTACCAGCTTAGAAGCCAATGTGATCTTCACTTTGCCGGTTTCGTTGCGTTATCACCCTAATGCCACGACTATTAAAGGGAATTTTGACGAAGACTTTGAATTGCCAATGGTAAAAGTGAGCTTAAAAAATGGTTCTCCTAATCCCGAAGGCCGGGAAGGGCTGTTGGCTATTTTAGAGAGCAGGATTGGGTTAGCGTGTTTTGAAACCCCGGCAGTAGCTGAATCCTTTATCGCTGCAAGCGGAGGCTGCCTTCGGGATCTGTTCCGAATGGTTCGGGATGCTGCCGACAATGCACTCAATGAAAATCGCGACGTTATTCTTAAGGTGGATTATAAAAAGGCTTTCCTGAAATTGAAACGCGATTATGAAAATACCATCGCGGACAAGGTAGATGAGGACAACAAAGTCATTACCGGTGTAAAAACTTACTTCGATGTCCTGGTTGCCGTAGCAAAAAGCGAAACGAAAAAAGTGGATAATACTGCTGCCGCACTCGATCTGCGCCAAAATCTTTGCTTGTTGGGATACAACGATGAAGGCTGGTGCGACGTTCATCCTGTAGTGAAAGAAATTTTAAAAGAGCGCAAGCTCATCTAAAACATTGGAAAACGCCATTCATAAAGAATATGCTGATCAAGTTCAGACCCTGTTTCGTTTTTTAGAGCGCACAAACCGGGGGAGCTTTTATTTTGCGGTTAGCAATGACGAAAAATTGCAACGTGAAGTCAGCAATACCTTACAGTTTCTGGCTTTGGGTAAAGATAAAAAAGTCCTGATTTTTAATTGGGATCAACAGGTTGCTTCAATTCATCCGTTACAACTACTCAAATCAACTTTAGCAGCCCACCCCGAAACAAGCGGCCTCATTCTGCTTGGAAATGATACCGCGCTTCGCTACAATCCTGCTTTTTTTACCCAACTCAATTTTAGCCGGGAAGCCTTGTTGCAATTGGGGATTCCTATATTATTCTGGCTAAGTAAACGCACATTGGCGCTCCTAAATCAACAAGCGCTGGATATTTATAATCAGCGCGCAGGGACCAATGTTTACTTTGAATATGCCGTTGAAACGACCGATCCTGAACAGTTGATGGATCTTTATGTCGTCCAGGAGGTAATGCATGACAACGAAGAGCTCCGGCAATATGAGGCCCGCGTTAAATTATTACAGGAACAGTTGCTCGAAGCTAAATCAAGCCAGATCTCCAAAGTAGAACTTGCAAATGGTATAGTTATAGATTTATTGGAGTTATATGCTAAAATACCCAGGGCTACTGCACTTGCCCAGCGGTTGATTGATGATTATTCCACAGCTTTTGACGACAGCTTACCCCGGACTTGTTTTGTATTGGGAGTGGTTTATGATTATTTGCGAAATATTCATCAAGCACAAATTTATTATGAGAAGGCATTGGCATTGTATCGGAAATTAGGTCAAAATAATTGGTTAAAATTTTCCTCTGATTGGGCTAAAACACTAAATAATTTCGGCGTTTTGCTCTTAGCCAAAAATGAATTTGAATTGGCAGAAAGCGCCTATCAGGAAGCTTTAGGTATTTATCAAAAATTAGTACAAAATGACTCTAAGGCCTTTCTACCTTATATGGCATCGACAATGAATAACCTAGCAAGTTTATATAGAGATAGAAATGAATTTGGGCTTGCCGAAAACACTTATAAAGAAGCATTGGACATTTATCAGGAATTGACTTTAAACGACTCGCAAGTTTTCTTGCATGATATGGCTTTAACACTGAATAATTTAGGAAATTTATACAAAGATAAAAACGAATTCGAACCTGCTGAAGATGCCTTTTTCAAGTCTTTGGAAATTCTAAGGAAGTTGGCACAAAGCAACCCACAAATTTTTTCATCCGATGTGGCCATGGCACTTAATAACATTGGTGTTTTACACATAGCGAAAAATGAATTCGATCTTGCAGAAAGAGCTTACCGGGAATCTTTAGATATTTATCGAAAACTGGCACGGAGTAACCCACAAGCTTTTCTACCCTATGTGGCTGGGACATTAAATAACCTAGCGGCTTGGCATAAGAGTAAAAATGAATTTGATCTTGCAGAAAATGCCTTCCTTGAAGCTTTAGACATTCAAAGAAAATTAGCGCAAAGCAACCCACAAAATTTCATGCATAGTGTGGCTATGACGTTGAATAATATAGGGAATTTACATTCATCTAATAATAAAATTGAAGAAGCAAGGAATGAATATAGCGAATCTTTAGATATCTATCGGGAACTAGCAAAAAGCAACCCAGCTCCCTTTTTACCTAATGTAGCTTTGCTAGCAACAAACTTCAGCCTTTTTTATCAGAAAAGAATGCCGAATAAAGAACGTTCTTTAGCATACGCTAAAGAGGCTTTACGAGCTGCTCAGCCTTTTATCTCATTTTTTCCAGATACAAAGAAACATGCAGATCGAGCTCTTAAAGTAATAACCGACTGGGGCGAAGACCCAGACACCTTCCTCCAAGAACTGGCGCAGGAAAAAGAAGGCGCATAAACCCACAGTGCACAACAGCCGAGCATAATTTTTCCTATTTTTGACTCCCAAACAAACCTCCTCATGCTCGAAACCACCATTGAAATCGGCGTTGACCTCTTCAAAGACCTCATCTTTTCCTCCTGGCAGGCAGTGAGCGGTTATGCAAAAGACAAATACCGGGAAAACGACCCTTTCGGCAAGGCTACAAAAAAATACATCGGCGGGTTAATAGAGCGCTACAACCACATCAAAGTGCTGGGCATGCGGGAGCCTGTGCAATTGAAAAACCTCTACGTACGCGCCAATATTTTGGAAAAAATCACTTCTCGTGCCGGTTTGCGCCCCGAAGACTTAGCCGAGTATTTTGACTTTGACCGCCGGACATTTGGCAAACAAAAAGAAGCGGTGGATGGCATTGCTGTGCTGAACAAATTGCAGAAATTCATCGTGCTTGGCAAGCCCGGCGCCGGAAAAACCACCTACCTGAAGTACCTGACCCTGATGATGTTCGATAAAGATAGTGAAATCGAACAGCGCCGACTGCCCGTTTTTGTAACCTTGCGGGAATGGGCAGACGAAAAAAAGCCGTTGATGGATTTTGTGGTCGAACAGTTCAATATCTGTGGGTTTGAAAAGGCGGATTTGTTTGTGGAGCGTATGTTGTCGGATGGGCAGTGCCTCTTGCTTTTCGACGGTCTGGACGAGGTGAGCCAAGAATTGAACCAGGACGAGATCATCCGCCAAATCCGGAATTTTTCGGATAAATATTCCAACAACCAGTTCATCATCAGTTGCCGGGTGGCGGCCTACAACCACTGGTTTGAGCGCTTCACGGATGTGGAAATGGCCGATTTTGACGAAAAGCAAATGGAGGCTTTCATCAAAAACTGGTTCCACAAAGAGCCGAAAGTAGCAAATGAATGCTGGGAACGACTCAATAGCAGTCCGCCCCTGCGCGAACTGGCTTCCGTGCCGTTATTGCTGACCCTGCTGTGCCTGGAATATTCTGAAAGCAATGCCTTCCCGCCCAACCGTGCTGAACTCTACAAACACGCCATCGAAACCCTGTTGACCAAATGGGACATCAGTCGTCGTATCCGACGCGACGATGTTTATAAACAGCTCTCCATCAGGCACAAAGAGTCCATGTTTGCACGTATCGCTTTCGGCTCGTTTTCAGCAAATGAATATTTCATGCGCGGGCAGACGCTGGCCAAAATGATCGAACATTACATCGAAAACCTGCCGGGCTTTAACCCCGCCGAACTGGAACCCGACAGCCGCGCAGTATTAAAATCCATAGAAGCTCAGCACGGTATTTTTGTAGAGCGAGCGAAGGATGTGTATTCTTTTGCACACCTAACTTTTCAGGAATACTTCACCGCCAAATACATTGTGGACAATGCCTACAAAGAAAATCTGCTGGAAAAATTGGTGGCGGAGCATCTTTATGATAAAAAATGGCGGGAAGTTTTTTTGCTGGTAGCAGGGATGCTAGACAATGCGGATGAGTTGTTGTGGAGGATGCGGGTGAAGGCTAATGAAGCGCTGGAGGTTTCGAAAATCAATGCATGGTTTAAAAAGATACAGGATGTTTCACAAGCGTCGAAAAGCGATTACCCAGCAGTTTTCGTGAGAAATCTTGTTGTTGTTGATATAGCCTTTTCCCTTGCGTTTGGCCTTGACAGTTACATTGACTTCGATAGTGTCTTTGACAGCGCCGTTGCCATTGGCCGTGCCATTGCCAGTTTCCTTGTTTTTGATTTTGCCATTGACCTTGACAGTGACGGGGATAAATTAAAAGAACTATATGCATTCAATAAGCAAAATCATTTTGATATGCAAGATGCTCAAATATTAAGAAACTACCTCTCCGCCAACCTCCTCATCCTGAACTGCCTCAAATCCGGCTGCTACGTCTCCAAAGACCTCCGCGAAAAGCTCATCCACGAGTTATTTTTGCCGAAAGGCGGCTGAGTTTTTGGGGCTGCAATAGCGGGCGTACCCAATCTACTGGTCGTGGAACGAGCTAGCGCCATCTTCTTAAAAACAGTAACTTCCTCCTTTCCTAACCCTTGTTGATTTGTCATTCCCGGCAGGGAATCTGCGACAGTAGAAAGGCTTTTGGAGCAAAATCCGTGCGCATCCTCCATGATGATATCGTTTTTACAGCTATGCCCTTCCCCAAAGAATCTACAAAACCTGGACAACTGGCGAGACGTTGCAGATTCCCTGCCGGGAATGACAAACGTGATGGGAGAATTTGTGGGGTAGCCGAGAAGCGTTCTGGTAGCGCGTTTTCGGGCAAGACAGTCAAGAATCATCACCTTGATATATCTTGGCGTCTTAGTATTGGCAGTGCATTTGCTGGGTGCAAAACGCAAAAGCGCTATCTTTTTTAGAACAGCAAACTTCCTCTTTTCCTGGCCCTTGTTGGTTTGTCATTCCCGGCAGGGAATCTGCGACATTAGAAAGGCTTTTGAGGCAAAATCCATCCGCATCCTCCATGATTATGTCGTTTTTACCGATTGCCCTTCCCAAAGAATCCGTAAAAACCTGAAGAACTGGCGCGATGTTGCAGATTCCCTGACGGGAATGACAAACGTGATGGGAATGATAAACCAACAAAAAGTAAGGTAGGAGCAAGCACCGGGCGCGCGCATATCAGACAAAGAATGCCATGCCCCTTCACGCTCCATCCTCCTTCCCAAGCGATTCCAGCAATGCAGCATCCGGGGGCCAAACACCGCATATTTCTGCATTCAAAAACACCCATTTGGGGTTCATTTCAGTGACCAACAGCTCTTTTTGTTGTCGGGTGAAGTGTTTCAATGTTTTTTCTTTGGCAATTGCTGCGGGAATGTATTGGTGCCATTCGTACCAAACCAAATAATAGCAATAGTATCGGCCCGCAAATGTTTCTGGTTTGCCCCTGTTTTGGTAATGTTCTACTAATCGCCGGACGATGTTGTTGGTCACACCAATGTACAGGGTGCTTTTTCGGGAATTGGCAATGATGTAGACCCAGTAGCTGTGGTGCTTCATGGTATGAGTTTTGGAGGCCGCGAGTTTTGCCTGTAATTTACTGGTTATTGGTTTAAAACAAAAGATTTTTACTTAACTTAGAGGTAAAACGATTAGTTTTTCCTTCATAGACTAACAAAGTATTTGATATGCCAGCCTCCAGAGGTGCCAATTGCTTAGTCGGATTCATTCCCATCACGTTTGTCATTCCCGCAGGGAATCCGCGACAGAAGAAATGCTTTTGAAGCAGAATCGACAAGCATTGTCCAAGGTAGTTTGTCTTTCCGATTGCCCTTCCCCAAAGTATTTGAAAAACTTGAAAAACTGGCGAGACGCCGCAGATTCCCTACCGGGAATGACAAACCAACAAAGCTTAAGGTTGGGAAAATGTGAGTAAACCTAACAAGGTGGCACAAGGTCGTTCCAAAACGGTAGTTTCGTAATCCACAGCAACCGCTTATCCCAATCCCGGTTTTTGTTTGAAAACATGCTGGCCGGCTTGTCTGTTGCATAAGGCACAAGCGCCAGTTTCTTTAGCACAGCACACTTGCTCCTTTCCCAACCCTTGTTGGTTTGTCATTCCCGGCAGGGAATCTGCGACAAGAGAAAGGCTTTTGAGGAAGATTCATGCGCATCATCTATCATAATGTCATTTCGCCAGTGATGCACTTTCCCCAAAGTATTTGAAAAACCTGAAAAACTGGCGAGACGTCGCAGATTCCCTGCGGGAATGACAAACCAACAAAATGTAAGGTTTGGAAAAAGTGGGGAACCGAAAGGCAGCCAAACCCCCTTCCCATCCAAAAAAACCACCTTCCCAAAACAACACCCCCCGTTTACTGTTTATCAATCAACCATTTGCACTCAATTTTTTTATCACTGAAATCTAAAAAGCTTTCTTCCTATATTTGCGCCCATGAAAAATTTCAGGAATTTCTGCATCATAGCCCACATTGATCACGGCAAGAGCACGCTGGCGGATCGTCTGCTGGAGTACACCAATACGATTTCCGCGCGCGACATGCAGGCGCAGGCGTTGGACGACATGGATCTGGAGCGCGAGCGGGGCATCACCATCAAGAGCCACGCCATTCAAATGTACTATAAGCATACGGATGGCGAAACCTATACGTTCAACCTGATTGACACCCCTGGCCACGTAGACTTTTCCTACGAAGTGTCCCGATCCATTGCTGCCTGCGAAGGCGCGTTGCTGCTCGTGGATGCCACTCAGGGGATACAGGCGCAAACCATTTCCAACCTCTACATGGCCATTGGGCAGGATTTGGAGATCATCCCGGTGCTGAACAAAATTGACATGGACAGCGCCATGATCGAAGAAGTGTCCGACCAGATCATCGAACTCATCGGGTGCAAACCGGAAGAGATCGTGTTGGCCAGCGGAAAAACGGGCGTTGGCCTGCAAGACATCATGGACGCCATTGTGCAACGCGTGCCGCCGCCCAAAGGCGACCCGGCAGCGCCCCTGCAAGCCCTGATTTTTGACTCGGTTTTCAACCCTTTCCGGGGCATCATTGCGTATTTCCGCGTCCTGAACGGAACGCTGCGCAAAGGCGATAAAGTCCGCTTTGTCAACACCGGCAGCAATTACGATGCCAACGAAATCGGCATTCTGCAGATGGACCTCGTGCCTAAGCAGGAGTTATCCGCCGGAAACGTAGGCTACATCATCACCGGCGTTAAAGTGTCCAAAGAGATCAAAGTGGGCGATACGATCACCACGTTGGCAAACCAATGCGCGGAAGCCATCCATGGGTTTGAAGACGTGAAGCCGATGGTGTTCGCCGGGATTTTTCCGTTGGACAACGACGATTTTGAAGACCTCCGCGACAGCATGGAGAAGCTGCAACTGAATGATGCAGCGCTCGTGTTTGAGCCGGAAACTTCCATGGCGTTGGGTTTTGGATTCCGCTGCGGCTTTTTGGGCATGTTGCACTTAGACATCATCCAGGAACGGTTGTCGCGCGAATTCAACCAGGACGTCATCACCACGGTGCCGAACGTTTCTTATTTCGCCCGCACCAAAAAAGGCGAGTTGCTCAGCATCCGCACGCCGAACGACCTGCCCGACCCGACGGTCACCGATTATGTGGAGGAACCGTACATCAGCGCACAAATCATCACTAAACCAGAATACATCGGCGCCATTATGGAGCTTTGCCGCGACAAGCGGGGAATCCTGACCAAACAGCACTACCTGACGCCGGAGCGCGTGGAAATGACTTTTGAGATGCCGCTGGCTGAAATCGTTTTCGATTTTTACGACCGCCTCAAGTCCATTTCCCGAGGCTATGCCTCTTTCGATTACCAACCATTGGATTACCGCCAGGCCGATTTGACCAAATTGGACATCAAGCTCAACGGCGAAAACGTGGACGCCCTTTCTGCATTGGTTCACCGTACGAAAGCGGAAGCTTTTGGCCGAAAAATCTGCGAGCGCCTGAAGGATTTGTTGCCCCGCCAACAATTCGTCATCGCCATCCAGGCAGCCATTGGCGGCAAAGTTGTCGCGCGCGAAACCATCTCCGCCATGCGCAAAGACGTAACCGCCAAGTGCTACGGTGGCGACATTACGCGTAAGCGCAAACTGCTGGAAAAACAGAAAGAAGGTAAAAAACGGATGCGTCAGATCGGCGCCGTAGAAGTGCCGCAGAAGGCGTTTCTTGAGGTGTTGAAGCTGAAAAACTAAACATGCACCAACAAGACATTCACAACTTCAACCACCTCATCCGGATTTCCAAAAACGAAGCCTTTCCGCATATTTACGATGTGGAATTGGCCGGGATGGGGCGGCTCGAAGCCTTCGATTCGGTGGAATGTCATGTGGTAGCCTACCCGTATAGCCGCAAAGTAGAGGCGCGGCACATTGCTTTCCGGCCTTTTGAAGAATACGTCGAGGACATTGCGGGTCAGCAGCGTTCTTCGTATGCGCGCATTGGCGAGCCGTTCCGGAACGTTTTTGGTATCCTGCTCGGCGGCGCCATTATGCTCATTTTCGCTTGTTTCAAACCCGAAGAGCTTTTTTCCGTAGAATCCATCATCTCCGTTTTCGGCGCGTATACCATTGGCAAAGAAATTTGGGGCGATCTGGAAAACTGGCTCATCAAAATCACCGACAACCGCAGGCTGCGATTTCAACCGCGTTACTACCTGTATAAATTAGAGCGCAACACCACAGTGACCCGTTATACCCGGTTAGCGCGCAAGCAGCGCTATGGCATGGCGATGATTTTGCCGGGTAAAATGGATTTTATCCAGCAGAGCAATTCCCAAACCATCCGGATGCATTTCAGCCACGATGACTACGCCGGATTAGCCGAACCTAAAGTACACATCTTATCTATCCACATTGATCCGGAATCGTTGGCCGAATTTGAAGAAACCGGTTACTTGCTGGGGTTCAAGGTCAGCCTCAATCGCCGGAAAGGCCAGTTCGTACAATCGGTGGAGTTGTTTCAATCATTCGACGGCCCTGCCCGTGGTTGCCTCGATTTGAACGAAATCTGGGTGCCGGAAGCGGTGCTTTGCCGCCGGACCTTTAGTATGGGGCGGTTTAAATGGTATAAGGCGCAGTTTGTTTTGCCGGAGATGCACTTGATCGAACGGTGATGCCTGTTTTTAAAGTCCGATAGCTGCGTTATGGGAAGGCCAGAAAACGGGCAGCGTGGGTAGTGAGGGCGTCTCTTCAAGTGTAATGTTGTCAACTTAACGGGGGATAACCACGAAGTGGTTGAAAGTGAATAGCCCCCGATGCAATCGGGGGTAGTCGCATCATGAATTGTAACGTACAACCCCGAATGGGGTTGAATGTTAATACGTCACGCCCTAATTTTCAATATTCAACCCCATTCGGGGTTGTGCGTTACCTCACCACTTCCACTTTTCCCCCGATTGCATCGGGGGCTATTCAAATTTGACCCTTCCAGGGTCGTTCACGTCGTTAAGCTGACGACATAATACTTCAAGTAACGCCCTCACTTGCTCCCTCACAACTATCGGACTATAATAAACAAACACTAAATCGCCACAATTTCGATTTCTGGAATATTTTGCTCAAACCAATTCAACGGCGCCGGGTTCTTATCGCCGGTTTTGGTGTCGCATTTAAAAAACAGGTAGTAAAGCTGACGGTGTTCGCCGATGCGGTCCAACAATCCTTGTAGGCGCAATCTTGAAGAATCGGGATCCTGGTGGAGGTGTTTGATGCGCCAGCAATGGTAGGCTTCGTCGTGTAGTTCGATGGTATCGAGTATGGCTTCATCCGTTGTGAAGCGCTCCATAAACCTGCGGGCCAGCGGGCCGTGGTGTTTCAACCAGTCGCGCGGGATGCTTTTATCTTCGAGGTATTTGAAAGTGTCGTGTGCAAAAGCGATGATGCGCAGGCGGTTGCGCATGAGCAGGTCAACGTCCAACCGGTCAATATTGTCCAAAACCTCCCGAATATGTTTGTAAACCTCCCCTTCCGGATGGCCATAGCGAGGCACTCCCCACAGCAGTCCTTGCAAAAACTCGGGGTCTTGTAACAGCTGCCTTTCTAAATCAGTTTCAGGACGCAGGTGCGCCTCCAAGTCAATCCACTCGGCAACGGGTTGCTTCATAAACTTATATCCTGTTAATTTCCTGTTAAAGCAAAAAATATACGTAACAATGGCCCATTGGCATTGGTTATATGCGCTCACATGCTAATGGAACAATGGGTGTACATCCAATTTTTTAAGTCGCCATCCGCAAGCAATTTCTAAAAAATTGCGTTGTTGTAAAGCATATTTCAGCGTAAATTAGCAGGGTTAACATTTTCAAACAACTTTTTAATCAAATAAAAAGAAACGAAAACATGAAGCGCTTAATTTCCTTCGTATTAGCCGGCGCCTTTGGAGGCCTCATTGCGTTGGGCGGCGCATGGCTGCTCAGCCCGAACCAACAGCGCACCGCCACGGAAACAACCGCTCCGGCGCGTGCCATCAACTTTTCTCCAGGTAATGTTCCTTTTGATTTTACGGCGGCTGCCAATGTATCCATGCCGGTGGTCGTACACATTGCGGCATCGGGCAAACAATCAGCTCAGTCAAACGAAGGCTACAACCCCCTCCAGTTCTTTTTTGGGGATGACATGCTGAACCAGCCGATGGAAGGCACCGGTTCGGGCGTCATTTACAGCAACGACGGCTACATCATCACTAACAACCACGTGGTGGAATTTGCCGACAAGGTGCGCGTCACGCTTTATGACAACCGCGAATTCGAAGCACAGGTGGTTGCCAAAGATAAAAAAACGGACTTAGCCGTGGTTAAAATCGAAGCCACAGATCTGCCCGTGCTGAAATTAGCCGACTCTGACGCGGCCAAAGTAGGGGAGTGGGTGTTGGCTGTTGGCAACCCTTTCGATCTCACTTCTACGGTAACCGCCGGCATCATCAGCGCCAAAGGCCGCAGCCTCCGCCTGATTGAAGGCCGCGATGCCATTGAATCTTTTATCCAGACCGACGCAGCCGTTAACCCCGGCAACAGTGGCGGCGCCCTCATTGATGCGCAGGGTCGCCTGTTGGGAATCAACACCGCCATCGCCACGCGCACCGGCGCTTTTCAGGGCTATTCTTTCGCCATTCCAATCAACTTAGCCAAGCGCATTGTGGACGATATGATCAAATTTGGAAGTTACCAGCGCGCTTTTCTGGGGGTTAATATTTATGAACTCGGCGACGTAGAAGCCCGGGAAATGGGACTGAAGGTCAGCCAGGGCGTGGTCATTGAAACGCTGGTAGATGGCGGTTCTGCACAATACGCCGGCCTCCAGCCCAAAGATGTAATCGTGAAAGTGGATGGCCGCGACATCAAAAACGTTCCGGAATTGACCGAAATCGTAGGCCGTGCCAAGGTCGGCGACGTGCTCAACCTCACCATCAATCGTAAAGGCGAGACTATTGATGTGGCCGTGAAAATGAAAGCGGGATAGGAAAATAATTGATAAAGCTATAGAACGTGAGGTTGTGTAAAGGGCAAGTTATGCGGAACAGGCATTGCACTTAGATTACACAACCTCATTTTTTTAGGTGTTTTTTGACGAGTTACTTACCAAATGAGCGGGGTGCAGCGCCCCCAGAACCTATGTAGATACGGATCATGCATGTTTGCGTTCAGGTGCAGCGCACCGAACCATCGGCGTTACGGCATTCCAGAATTTCGGTGCGCTGCACCTAACCATTCGTTTTTCTAAATTTCTACAAATATTTTAGTGCGCTGCACTATTTTTAATAGCCTATTCGCATAAGCTGTGTATCGCGGATCCCACCTAAGCTTTCTCTAGAAACTCCCGTACGGCAGTAAAAGAAACAGCCTTATCGCTGAAATAATCAACCGCTTTGGCGCAGGCGTCATTTTCAGCGCCGAGGTGGTTCAGGATGTTCATCAGGTGCATTTTCATGTGCCCTTTCTGGATGCCGGTGGTGATGAGCGACCGCAATGCCGCAAAGTTTTGGGCTAAGCCGGCGGCTGCAATCACACACATCAACTCCGGGGCGCCGGGATTGCCGAGGAGTTCTAATGACCGGCGTGCTAAGGGGTGCAATTTCGTTAACCCCCCCACTGTGCCCACCGCTAAAGGAATGTCCAACCAAAAACGAAAGGTGCCATTATCGAGGCTGCAATCGCTCAGACTGCGGTAGTGGCCGTCGCGGGCAGCATAGGTGTGGCCGCAAGCCTCGATGGCGCGGAAGTCGTTGCCGGTGGCCAGTACCACGGCGTCAATCCCGTTAAAAATGCCTTTGTTGTGCGTGGCCGCGCGATAAGGGTCGAGGTGTGCAATGCGCACCGCCTTGTGAAATTTTTCTGCAAAAACGACCGGATCAATGCCTTCGCAATTGCCCATCGCTTCGATTGGGCACTCTACCCAGGCGCGCACTAAGCATTCCGGCGTATAATTGGACAGGATCGCCATGATGATGCTGAGGTTTTTTTCCGACCCCGAAAAATCGGGGTGCGCCGCGACAAAGCGTTGCAGCGTATCGGCAAAAGACTCCAGTACGGAATTGATAAAATTGGCGCCCATGGAATCGCAGGTCTCGAAGGCCACCATCAGCTGGTAATACCCGGTTTCGAGGTGGGTCATGTCTATGATGCGGATGTCGCGGATGCCCCCGCCGCGCTTTTCCATATTTGCGGTAAGTGGCGTAGCTTCTTCTAAGAGTTGGGCGCGCAGTGCTTCAAAAACAGCATACAACTTGCGCACGTCGCCGGTCCAGGTAAAATGCACCTGCCCTAACTTTTTGGTATCCAGTACTTCAGCGAAAAAACCGCCGCGTTCCATCCAATATTTTGCAGCGCTGGAGGCAGCTGCCACCACCGAACTCTCTTCGATTACCATTGGTACGGCGTAGGCTTTGCCATTGATGACGAAATTGGGGGCAATTCCGTAAGGCAGGTGGAAATTGCTCACCGTATTTTCGCTCAGGCCGTCCAATATTTTTTGGGTGGCTTCGTCCGGGTGGCAAAAACCGGCCCAATCCCGCATAACCTGTTCAGGATCATTGAAAAAATGACGGGCCGCCCAATTCGCTTTTTCCGACTTGGAAAGCTTGGAGAAACCGTTTATTGTTTTTTTGTGCATGTTATGCCTCTATTAAAAAGTTTTCAGTCAGCAGTTTTCAGTTGGCAGTTTTGTGTGTACTTTTGATGAAGTTCCATTTTTAAATCGAACACAGAAAGCTCAATTAGTTATTGACCAACATTTTGAAACCCGAACACTTCTGCCAACTGATCTCCTGCCAACTGCCAACTGATTTTATTTTATCTTCAAAAAAGCATTCGCCACTTCCAGCCCCCGAACCTGCGTTTCCACATAAGCCTGCAATTCCGCATAGTCTCCCCTGGCGTGCTTCAAAAAGCCGGAAGCCTGTCCGTACACCGCTGGCAACGTCAATTTATGTGTCAGATAGTAGCCGTCCAGGAAATGGCGGATGCCTCCGGAAATGATGATTTGGTTGCAAAGCCTTTGGTCGCCTAATTCCGCAACAAGCTGGTTGACAAGCAGTACCATTTCTTCGGCAGTATGGCCCACATAAGCCAATTGGCCGTAAGCTTCCTGGCTTATCGGATTGCTTCGGAGCAGCTCCAGCAGCGCGAAATTGGTGCCGCCGCTTGCCGCGAAATCCAACGCCTGAATCGGCAATTGCAGCAGGGCTTTCAGGCTTTCGTAGCCCATGCCCTGTCCCACTTCCTTGACAATGACCGGAATATCGCGTTTTTCCAGAAAATCGGTGATGGTATATAAAGGTGCGCGCGCAAAACGGTCGCCCTCCGGTTGCAGCCATTCCTGGAGCGGGTTGACGTGGATGATCAGTCCGTCAGCGCTGAGTTTTGCGATTAATTCATCTACTTTGTGAAGCGCATTTTTTTGGAGCAATTGTTCCACCTGCGCAATGCCGAGGTTGGCATACAGGGGTAAATCGTCGCCGATGACGGGTCTCACATTAAAATCTTCGAGGCTGAGGTCGTCATGCAGCAGAGAACGACAGGAACCCAGGCCCATCCCCATTCCAAATTCGCGGCAGGCTCGCGCCAGGTTGTGGTTGATGATGCGCGCCCATTCCGTTCCGCCGGTCATACTCGATACCCACATCGGTGCGCGGAGCGACTTCCCGAGGAAGGTGAGCGGCGGCAGGCAACCCGGCTGGGGGTGTGCAGCCAGCAGAGGTTCGTAGCTAAAGCGGCGATCCAGCTGCTGAGCCGTTATCTGCGACTGGAAGGCCAGTTCAATATGGTCGCGCTTCCGGGAAGCTGCGGTAGGGTCATCCTGCTGTAATTTATCCATGCGGTTTATTTCAGAACATTTGCAAAATTAGTGCTTTTACGTTCCGGGTTGCTCAAACTTGGCATCATTTGG